>NZ_JAAVJD010000005.1 GCF_012033735.1 Streptomyces lonarensis
GTTACTTCACGCCGTCGTGTTGACGGAGGCCCCCGCCCGCACCGCACGCGGCGGGCGCATCACCTCGCCTCCCGGTGCGCGCCCGCGCTCGTGCGACACCCCCGCGCGCCGTCCGCCCCGGACGACCCCGACGGCCGGGACTGCGCCGCGCTCGCCGAGGCCGACCCGGGGTACGGCTGCCTGCGCGAGCGCCTGGTGACCTCCGCCCTGGCGGTGGCGCGCCGGTCGGCGGGCGGCCGCCGGGGGCCGGCCGGGACGCTGCGCCGCCTCGGCCGCGGCCCACGGCTCCTCCCCCAGGTGCTCGGCCTGCGGCTCTCGCCGCTGCCCGGGGGTGCCGAGGCCCTCGCGATGGAGCAGGCCCTGCTGGCGTCCACCCCCGCCGTCCGTGCCGCGTTCGCCCTGACGCGGCTGGAGCACCTCGCGGCCGACGAGGCGGAGAGCCTGCTCACCGCCGCCCGGGTGCGTCCGCAGGAGGCCCGGGCCGCGGTGAGCGCCGCGGCCGCGCTCCCCGGCGGCGACCGGCCGGCGTTGGAGGACCCCTGCGCGCTCCGTGCGCGCCCGGGGGACCTGCTGCGCCGCCGCCAGTACCGCCGGACGGGCACGGCCGCGGCTGCGGCGCTGCTGCTCGGGGCCGGCCTGGTGACCACCACCGGTGGCGGGGAGGCCCCCGAGGGGGCGGGCGCCGTTGACGACGCGCGGTCCGGGGAGACGGCTCCCCTCAATCCCGCGCTGGTCGCCAGTGCCGACCCGGAGCAGCTGGAGCGGGTCCGCGAGGGCGCGTGGCGGGATGCGAGCCGGGTGGACTTCTCCGCCTGGGAGCCGCGCGGGTCCGCCGTGGACGACGAGGAACTGCTCGGTCGGGCGCTCGCCGCGTGGTCCACCGCCGATCCGGCCGTCGCGGTCACGGTCACGCCGGGCACGGCGACGGGCCCGCCGCCCGCCGCGCCGCGGCTGCTGTACGCGGGCCGGGTTGCGGAACGCTCGGTGGTGCTGCTGCACGACGGCCTCCGGCTGGCGCGCTTCGCCGAGCCCGCGGCGGGCCCGGCAGGGGAGGCCGCCGGGGCGGACGGCGAGCGGGCCGGCCGCTCCGGCGGCGGGCGCGACGCCCCCGTCACCGGCTCGACGCTGGAACTGGCCCGGGTGGACGGTGCGAGCGGCGGGCATCCGGCGGTCGTTCTGCACCGGGGGACGGACGGCGTGCGCTACCTGACGGCGCCGTGGGTCGAGCGGGCCGACGTCCACGACCTGCTGGCGCCCGGGGCGGACCCCGCCCGGGTGGCCCTCGGGGAGGACGGCGTGACCGGGCCGGTCCCGACGGGGGTCGGGTCCGCGGAGTGCGTCGACTCCCCGCTGCTGGAGCTGACGACGCCGCCGGGGCTGCCGACCGGTGTGCTGGTCGACATGGGTGAGCTGGTCCCGGCGGCGGTGACCGACGCGGCCCCCGGCGTGGGCCACGGCCATCCGCTGCGCGGCGAGGCCGCCGACCGGCTGGCCCGCACCGCCTGCCACCTCCCCGACCTGGCGGGGAGCGGGGTCCGCCTGGTCAACAGCTGGGAGTTCGCCACCCAGGAGCTGCCCGACGGCGGTGGCCGGGCCAGCTGGGTCTGCACCCGGGCGGAGACCTGGCGCGGCGAGGGCGTTCGTACCGTCACCCAGCTGCAGTTGCCGCCCGACGGGGAGCCGGCGGCGGACGACGGCGGCGCCCGCGAGTTCGGTGAGGCCGGGGTGATCACCGCCCGCGCCGAGGGGGGCGCGGACTGCACGCTGCGGGAGCACCACTTCACCGCCTCGGCCCTCTGGGAGTCCCCCGACGACGGCTGGTACCTGATCGCCGCGGCCAGTCCCGGTGTCGGTGAGCTGACGGTCCGAGGGGACGTGGACGGCGCGGCGGACGGGCGCACCCTGGCCGTCCCGGCGGCGCCGGATGCGGAGGCCGAGGTGGTCGGCGTGGTGACGCGGACCGGGGAGGCCGCCACCGAACTGCGGTGAGCGTGACGCTCCCCGCCCAGGGCGGGGAGCGTCAGCCCGGCCGGGGCTCCGCCGGGAGGCCGCCGTCGGCGGCGGGCCCGCCCGGGGTGCCGAGACTCAGCGTGCGTTTGGGAAGACGTTCGATGAACGGTCCGAGCAGCATCGCGACGGCCACCACGGCGGCGAGCACCACGAAGAGGGTGCGCGGTGTGGTGTCCAGCAGGGTCGGGGTCCACAGCGCGGCGGCCGCGGCGGCGCCCCGGGCGACCGCCATGACGGCGCCCTGCGCGGTGGAGCGCAGCAGGGTCGGGAACGCCTCCTGCGACCACACCTTGAAGATCGCCTCGAAGGCGAGCGCCGTGCCGAAGGTCCCGATGACCTTGGCCAGCGCCAGGCTCCACACGTGGACGCCGAGGACGGCCGGCAAGGCGAAGTACAGCACGAACCCGACCGCGCCCAGGGTGTACCAGCGCATGCGGTGGCGGCCGTCGACCACCCGCATGAAGAGCGCCGCCATGGCGAGGCTGAAGAACAGGATCGCCAGGTTGATGCCGGAGGCTACCTGCACGGTCGTCCCGGCGACCTCGACGTACAGGTAGGTGGTGAACTGGCCCATGGTGTTGGCCGCCACGAGGGTGAGCACGTAGAAGCAGGCCAGCGACGCCACGGCGCGGCGGTGCGGCGCCCGCAGCAGTTGCCGGCCCGCCGTCACCCGCGCGGCCGCGCCGGCGTCCAGCTCGCGGGCGAGCCGCCGTTGGGACGCCCACTGGCGGGACTCCGGCATCCGGAGCCGGAGGGCCAGTACCAGCAGGGCCACCAGCAGGACGTGAAGGTAGAGCAGTCGGGCGCCGGTGGCGCCGAGGCCGCCGACCAGCAGTCCGGTCAGCTGGGTGGCGCACATGCCGAGGTACCAGAGCAGCTGAGAGAGCGCGATGAGCTTGCCCCGGGCCCCCGCCGGCGCCTCCTCGCCGATCAGCGAGATGGAGACGGGCAGGTCGGCCCCGGCCGCGAACCCCAGCAGCAGGACGCCGGGCAGCAGCCAGCCGCGGCTCGGTGCCGCGGCGAGCACCGCGGCACCGGTCGCGAGCATGCTGACCGTGGCGACGAACACCCGGCGGCGGCCGAAGCGGTCGCCGAGCCGCCCCCCGAGCAGTGACCCGACGGCGATGGCCAGGGTGAGGGCGGCGGAGAGGGCGCCGATGGCCGCGGCGGAGAGACCGAGCGGGTCCTTGTACAGCACGAGCGCGGCGCCGGTGGAGACGATCGCGGCGGCGTCGAGGTAGGAGGCCATGCCGGCGACCCCGGATCGGAGCCACATCCGGCCGGTCGGCTTCCCCTTTCCGGTGTCCACGACGCCTCGTCCTCCCCGGGCGGGTCACGGAGCAGCGCCGAGCGGGAACGGCGGGGCGGCGCGGTGGGGTCGGCGCCCGCCGCGTCGTCGGCAGGGTGGCACGCCGTGGTCGGGGCGTACAGGGCGCGGGCGCGCGTTCCGGCCATGACACGGGGTCCCGCGGCGCCGCGCCGGACGCCCCTCCCGAGCACGCCCGCCGTCCGGCGGGGCGCGGTTCATCCCCGGCGGTCGCCTCCCGGGTCGCCGTCGGGGGTGTCCGGGCCGCGCCGCGCTCGGCGCCCGCGGCGGAGGAGCCCCCGCCGCTCGCCCCGCACCACCCCGTTGACGACGACGGCCAGCAGCGCGCCGCCGACAAGGACGACGACGAGTGTCCAGAGCACGTCCATGGCCCAGCCCCCTCGACCTGCGGTCCGCCCCCGCCGCGCGGGGACGGCGACGGCCGTCCCCGCGGCCGTCCCCCGGGAGTCTGCCCCGTGGAGCGCCCCGCCAGTGGGCGATCGGCCCGAACCGGCCGGAACGGCCCCCCGCCGGCGGGGCAGGGCCTGTGCGGTGTGTGCCGGCCGCGCCGTACGGAGCGCGTCTCCATCGCTGGTTGCAGGCGACGGTCATCCGCGGGCGGGAGGCGGGCGGGCAGGGCCGGGCCATAGCCTCCCTTTCATCATGACGCGAACGGACGACCGGTTGCTGCCGGTCCTGCTGACGGCCGCCCAGTTCCTGGTGTGGCCCCGGGTTCCGCTCCTGCGCGGCCAGGTGCCGGACACGGCCGGCCCATCTGCCGGCCGTGGCGCCGGCCGCGCTGGTGGTGGCGGGCGCACTGACGGTGCGGCGCGAGCGGCCCGTACCGGCACTGGTGGCGACCTGCGGGTCGCTCGCGCTGGTCTCCGGGGCACTCCCGGTGGGCGCCACCGCCGTGCTGGGGACGGCGGGCACGGCGCCGGCCCTCCACGCGGACGCGCTGTCGCGGGACAGCGGCACGGCGCTGCTCTGCACGCTCACCCTGGCGCTGTGGCAGCTGCTGCGGATGGTGCCGCTCCACGGCCTCGGCGAGCGGGACGGGCTGGACCTGGCGCTCACCGCGGTGCTGTACGCGGGGGCCTGCGGGTGGGGGGCCGCGCGGCGTGCGGCACAGGCGCCGGTCGCGGCGCTGGTCCTGCTCAACCCGCTCGTGCCGATGACGGTGCCGCGGGCGGAGGGCAGCGGTGGTGGCGAGGAGGTCTCGACGGGGCTGGTGTTCGCGCTGGTAGCGGCGGCCCGGTCCGTGGTCCTGCTGTGGTCGGCCCGGGCACCGCACGCCGGCAGGTGTGCCGGCGCTCGTGGCGCTGCGGCCGCCGGCGGCCTGGGCGGGCGGGTACGACGGGTCGCCGGTGGCGCCCGCGGTGGCGAGCGGTGTGGCGCCGGCGGTCGCCACCGCCGCGACCCGGCACCCTGCGTGGGCGGCCCCGGCGGGTGCGGTCGCCGTCCACGCGGCGGTCGGGTGGGCGGTCGCCGCACGGTCGGACCATGTGCCGGGGTGGGAGGCGGCGACCGCGGTCGTGGCGCCCGCGGTGCCGGCGGCGGTGGCTGCAGCCTGGTGGTCCGGCCGCCGGGACGGGGAGCGAGAACGGGTGGCACGACGGGAGCACGAAGAGCGGATCACCGGGTGGACGGGGGAGGCGGTGCGGGACGCGTGGGCCGAACGCAGCCGGGTCACGGCCGGGTTGGAGAAAACGGTGTCGGCGAGGACCACCGGCATGGTCCGCGAGGCGGAGGCCGGCCGGCTGGCCGAGACGGCCGAGCGGGCCCGGGAGGCGCTCGGCGCGATGCGGGTGCTGCTCGACCGGCAGGGCGGGACCACCGCGTACGCCGAGCGGCGGCCGCAACCGACCCCGCGTGCGCTGAACCTGCGGGTGCGGCAGAGCCGCGCCGCCGGCCGAAGCGCCTAGATCCGGGCGGAGGCCGCGGCGTTGCGGGGGCTGCCGGTGGCGGTGGACCTGGCCGGCTACCGGGCGGCGGAGTCGCTGCTGGAGCGGCGGGCCGCAAGCCGGTGGCGCTGCGGCTGGAGCGCGGCCCCGACCGGTTGACGCTGCACGCGGACGGGCTGCCGGAGCTGCCGCCGGAGCGGTGTGCGGAGCCGGCCGCGGCCGCCGTGATGCTGCGGGGTACGTTCTCCACCGCGCCGCCGGGCGGCGCCCGGCTGGTGCTTCCGCTGGGAAGCGGGTGGATCGGGGAGGCGGCCGACGACGGACGCCCGGCGGGTTGTGACGGACACGGGGGCGGCGCCCCCGAGGAGAAGGGGGGTCCCCGATGTCGGTGACCGTGATGGTCGTGGACGACCAGAGTGTGGTGCGGGCGGGTTTCGCGGCGGTCATCGACGCCGAGGAGGACCTGACGGTGGTGGGCGAGGCCGGCGACGGCGCAGCCGCGGTCAGGTTGGCGGAACAGCTGCGTCCGGACGTGGTGGTGATGGACGTGCGGATGCCTGAGCTCGACGGCATCACTGCCACCCGCATCCTCACCTCCCGCCCGGAGCCGCCGCGGGTGCTGGTGCTGACCACCTTCGACCTGGACGCGTACGTCTTCGACGCGCTGCGCGCGGGTGCCTCCGGCTTCCTGCTGAAGGACGTGCGGGCCGCCGAACTGCTGGACGGCGTGCGGGTGGTGGCGGCGGGCGAAAGCGTCCTCTCCCCCGCCGCCACCCGCCGGCTGATCGCCCACTACGCGGCGGGGCCGGACCGCGGGCGGCCGACGGCCGGTGCGCTCACGCGGTTGACGGAGCGGGAGCGGTACGTGCTGACGCTCGTCTCCTGTGGTCTGAACAACGCGGAGATCGCCGATCAGCTGGGGATCACGGTGGGCACGGTGAAGTCGCACATCAACGCGCTGCTGCGGAAGTTGGGGCTGCGCGACCGCGTCCAGGCGACGATCCTCGCCTACGACCTCGGGCTGGCACATCCCCGGCCGCCCGGGGATGGGGACTGAGGCGGTCCCGCCACCGAGCGGCTCGCGGGTCCCGCCCACCGCCCACCGCCCACCGCCCACCGCCCACCGCCCACCGCCCACCGCCCACCGCCCGAGAGTTGCCCCTCACCCATGCGCTCGGCCACCCCCTTCCGAGAGGACTCCCACACCGTGGACACACCCGATCTGCCGGACCGACCACCGGCCGACGGCCCCGGGCGGCAGTCGATCACCGACACGCTCCGCTCGGCCCTGTCGTCGCCGTTCGCCCGCGCCTACCTCGGTCTGGTCCTCGTCCTGCTGGTGGGCGCGGCCTTGCTCGGGGCGGTCCACACCGAGGACGCCTCGCTGGCGGGGATCTGGCCGGTGCCGGCGACAGCGCCGCTCAGCGTTGCCGCCCTCCTGCTGCCGCTCCCGGACGGGCCGTTCTTCCTCGTCGCGCCGGTGAGGGCGTCCGGGCTGGTCAACGCGGTGGCCATCGGTTGGTGCCACCGCACGCTGGGCCGGCGGAACGGGGGCGGCTGAGACGCCGCCTCAGAGTGGAGCGCCCGGCGGGACGCGCGGCAGTGCGCCGAGCCCGGCGGCGGTGGGTACGGCGAGGAACGTCCGAATCCTGCGCCCGGTCGCCCGGTCGCCGGACCCGCCGTGAGAAGTGGCCGTCCCGGTGGGCCGGCCGAGCGCACCCGGCGGGGGGTCGAGACGGTCGGCCAGGTCGTGCAGCCGGTCCTCCAGCGGGGCGCGCACCGCCGGAGCGAGCGCGTCGCCGCCGATCGCCGCGGCGAGGTGGCGTAGCACGACCCACTCGGCGGTCCGCCGGGCCAGCGCGGCCTGGCCGGCGGTGAGGCCGGCGGTGGCCGGGCGGCCGCCCGCCTCGGTCTCCGGCTCCGGCTCCGGCTCCGGCTCCGAGGGGCGGCAGGCGTCGAGCAGGACGTCGACGACCTCGCCGGGGCCGGGGCGGGCGGGGTCGGTGGCGTGCTGCCAGGCGGTGCGGGCCAGTCGCGCGGGTTCCAGCAGCGCCTCCGCCACCAGCGCGGCGGCCGCCTCGACCGCCGACAGCGGGTCGAAGACGCGCCCGGCCCGGGTGTCGAGGTACTCCCTACTGCGGGTGTGGCGGATCGCCGGCGGGGTGAGGAGTCGTTCGACGGCGTGGGGCAGCACCAGTTCGGGCGGGGCCAGCAGTTCGGCGCAGCGCCGCAGCGCCGCCCACTGGTCGGCGGCGGTGACGGTCTCGGCGCCCGCCTCCTCCGGGAGCGGCTCGCCGGCCGCCGCGTAGCGGTAGCGGACGCCGCCGACCTGCCGGGCGACCGCGGTCAGGGCGTGCCGGTGGAGCAGGTGGAGCGCCGCGGCGCGGGATTCCAGCTCGCCGGTCTGCCGGTGGGGTGGGAGCACGCCGCGGGTGAACCCGGCCAGTGCCGCGCGGCGCACCGCCAGCGTCCGGCGCAGCACCGCGAACGGGTCCGGCTCGTGGGGCAGCCACACGGAACCGTCGGCGTGGGCGGCGCCGGGGCCCTGGGCGTCCTCGTCGGCGAGGTTCGCCAGGTGGGCGGTGTCGCGGCGCAGCGCGGCGAGCGAGCCGGCGGTGGTGGGGGTCTCCGCCGTGTCGGGACCGTAGGCGTGGGCGACCAGGAAGTGGTCCCAGGGACCGAGCCCCTGGTGGTAGGAGTCGGAGAGGTCGGGGACGCCGTCCTCGGTGAGGGAGATCTCGGGGTGCGGGTAGTCCATGACGGACGGCAGCGGGTGCGCGCGGTCGGCGAAGTTGTGCATGAAGCCGAGCGCGTGGCCGATCTCGTGCGCGGCGAGCCGCCGCATCCGCCGCAGGACGGCCTCGCGCACGGCGGCGAGCCGGGTCGCTTCGTCGGGGCGGCCGTAGGGGGCGAGCAGCGCCTCGGCCAGCGCGGTGACCTGCTCGGTGCGCTGCGACCCGAGCCTCACCCGGCCGGCGAGGATCTCGCCGGTGCGGGGGTCGGTGAGGGCCTGGCCGTGGGACCAGCCCCGGCCGTCCCGGTGCACCCAGAGCACGACGTTGTGGGCGAGGTCGTGCAGGTCGGTGCCGTCGGGGGCGACCTCGACCCGGAAGGCGCCGGGAAGCCCCGCCGATTCGAAGGCTTCGGACCACCAGCTGCCGCCGTCCACGACCGCCGTCCGCCAGGGTTCCGGGATCGCGGGGTCGACGAGGAAGACGATCGGTCGGTTCGGTTTCCCGTCGCTGCCGAGCGTGACCCGGAAGCGGGGCTGGAGGGTGAGGCGGGTGCCCTGGTCCGGTGGGGCGCCGTGGTCGTGGTGGCCGATCCCGTACCCGCCGGAGGCCGGGTGGTGCCGGCGGGCGGCCAGCGGGGGCTCGGGCAGCGGGACGAGGTGGAGGTGCTGGACAACGCTGAGGGTGCCGGGCAGGGGCGCCACCCGGCTCACGGCGTCACCGGGCCGGGCGGTGCGGAAGGTGAGGCGTGCGGCGAGGCGGGTGCCCCGGGGGCCGTCGGTCACCTGCTCCGGTATCAGGTGGGAGGCGTCACGTTCCAGGTCGTGGTCGCCCTGGCCGCGGGCGGCGAGCGTCACCGCCGTGCCGTGCAGGTCCAGCAGGGCCAGGCCGGTGGCGTCCACCACCGGGCCGTCGGGGCTCTGGTGGAGCACCGGCGCGCTCCACAGCGCGGAGTCGGCGAACGACTCCGCGCCCGCCGTGGCAGCCGCCACGGCGCCGGCGACCCGGTGGTGCTTGGGTGTCAGCACGAGAACGACGCGGTCGCCCGCGCGGCGGAACTCGGCCAGCCGTCCCTTGCCGAGCCGTCCCCGGTCCAGACCGAGTTCGCTGGAGCCGACTCCTTCGGCCAGCGCGGCGGTGAGGAGGAAGGGGACGTCGGTGCGGCGGATCTGCATCAGCAGGCGGCCCGGTCGGTGCGCGTCCGGGCGCAGCAGCCGGACCGGGGGTTCGGTGGTCTGCGGTGGGGGCGGCGCGGCGGCGGGTTCGCCGGGCCGGTCCCCGGACGTGTGGTTGTCGCTCACCGCGTGCCTCCCTCAGTGCGCCGCCGTTCGGCGGATGGGCCGATCGTAGGACGAGTTTCGGCCGGGAGCCGGGAGCACCGCGCGGTCAGGGCGGGTCCGTGGCGGGCAGGTCCGTGGCGGGCGTGGCCGGGATCTCGTAGCCGAGCCGGAACCGTTCGCCGGGGACGACCAGGTCGGCCGTCTCCAGGGGGCGGTCCTCCGCGTAGTAGGTCCGCTCGATCGCGGCGACCACGGCGCCCTCGGCGAGGTCGAGTGCGGCGATCTCGGCGGGGGTGCCCGGCCGCGCGGTGACGGTCTCGGTGACGCGGGTGACGCGGATGCCGATGTAGGCCATCCGGGCGACGACGCTGCCGCCGGCGACGGGTCCGGCGCCCGGGAGGCTCACCGGGGTGCCGCCGGTGATGCCGAGCGGCTCCCAGCTGACGCAGAGCATCGCGGGGAGGTCGTCGCTGTGCAGCAGGTACGCGCTGCGGATGACGGGCTCACCGGCGGTCAGCGCCAGCCGGGCGGCGACCCTGCCGGTGGCGGCCTCGGTGGCGGAGTCCGGGGTGCCGCGCAGCGTCCGGGAGGACGCCTCGCCGCCGAGGGGCGCCGGGGCGGCGGTGAGCCCCGGGGCGCCCGCGAGGACGCGGGTGGCGGCGCAGCCGTCTGCGGGGGCGCGGTGGGGCGGGTCGCCGGGGGCGACGGCGAGGCGGCCGGCGACGCGTTCGGGGGACCAGCCTCGCGCCATGGTGGCGGTGGTCCGCGGCTCGCGCACGAACACCCCCCGGCCGGCCCGCCCCTGTGCCAGCCCTTCCGCCACGAGCAGCCGCACGGCGGCGGCAGCGACGTTGGAGCCCACGCCGTAGCCCGTGGCGAGCTCGGCGCGGGAGGGGAGAGGGCTGCCGGGCGGGAACTCCCCGGCGGCGATCCGGGAGCGCAGATCGTCGGCGAGGCGGCGGTACGCCGGGACGGAGCTCATCATTCGTCTCACAATTCGGACCGCTTCTCGTATGTCGAGACAGTTTCGGGCGTCTTTTCGAGCCGCCACGGCGTGACGAGCCCCGACGACGGTACCCCCACATGCCTGCCTGATGCATCAGGCAGTACGGGCCAACCGCCGTCCAGGGCCGGGGGAAGCGGAGCCACTACTCCTTGATGCATCAGGTCGCACCGCCCCGACCTGCATGGATGAGCGGCGTAACGGACACGAAGCGTCCCCGTCCGATGACGCCGGACCTTTGCGTGCGCTGCGGGACCCGGGCTAGATTCTCTCCCGGAATCGCGTCTCGAAAGCGAGTCCGCATGGTGATCGGACCGCTCGGCGGCGCCGCATCCGCCCCGGTGGCAACAGGACGACGACGTCCCCGCCGCACCGCCCCGATCCGCTCCGCGGCGCTCCCCGGTCCGCTGCGAGCGTCACTTTCCTCCCGTGTCGGCCGCCGCGTCCGACCTTCCTCGTGCCGAGAGGAGCAGAGCCCGATGGATGAACCCGCCCCGCTCCACCGAGCCGAAGTCCTCGGGCACGCCGAAGCGGCCCGCGACGCACTGCTGCGACCGCCCGGCCCCGGTCCGCTGGACCACGCGCTGCGGACGGAGGCAGCCGTCCACGCCGCTGAGTCGGCCGGCCGGCCCGATCTCGTCGCCCGCTACCGCGCGCTCGGCTCCGGCACAGCGGGCGGTCCCGCGCCCGCCGGCCGGTCCGCGCTGCGCGAGGCGGTGCGCGACTGGACCCGTTCGGCCACCCTCGCCCCCGCGACGGTGGGCCGCGACGGAGTCGACGCCCTGGCGGCCGCCGGGCTGGACACCGCCGGCGTCGTCTCCCTCGCGCAGCTGGTCGCGTTCGTCTCCTACGAGGTCCGCGTGGCCGCCGGCCGCGAACTCCTGGCCGGCTGGACCTCCGGCGGGCAGCGGGAGGCCGCGGCCCGGCCGATCCCGGCGCCGCCCGTCGCCTTCACCACCGCTCCCCTGGTGTGGCACCCCTGGGTGCAGGCGGTGGACGCCGACCGGCTCTCCGCCGCGCAGCGCGCGGTGCTCGACCGGCACGCCACGCTCTCCACCGACTCCCCGTACTACCGGACGCTGCTCCACGACCCCGTCGCCCTGGACCACCGCACACACCTCTACAACGCGCTGATGTACGGCCGGGGCGGCCTGGCCCGGGCCGACCGCGAGCTGGTCACCCTCGTCGCCTCGCGGGTCAACGGCTGCGCCTACTGCGCCGGGGTCCACGCCCGCAAGTTCGCCCGGATGGTCCGCGACGAGCAGCTGACCGACCAGCTCCTCGCGCACGGGTCCGCCGCGCTGGACGCCGACCCGCGGCGGCAGGCGGTCGCGCGTTTCGCCGAGCGCCTGGCGGCCCCGGCCCCGACCGCCGACGGCGCGGACCTGGCGGCGGTGCGCGCAGCCGGACTCGACGGGGCGGAACTGCTCGACCTGGTGCACTGCGCCGCGCTCTTCGGCTGGGCCAACCGCCTGATGCAGACCCTCGGTGCCCCGGCGCCGCCCGGTGAGCCGTGCCCCGGGGGCTGCTGTACCGGGACGTCCGGCCCCGACGCGCCCCGCGACGCCACCCGCTGACGCGGCGCCGACCGGGCCGCCGGCCGGACGTCCCCGCCCCGCACCGCGGCCACCGCGCCGACCGACCTCCTCCCCCTGCCTCGAACCGGAGCCCCCGCCATGCCCCTGCGCCCCCGAGCCCTCGCCGTCTCCGCCGGCCTGTTGTCCGGCGCCCTCCTCCTCACCTCCTGCGCCGGGTCGGCCACCGCGCCCGGCGGCGGCGCCGCGGACGGCTCCGGCCGCCAGACGGTGACGTTCATGGGCTTCTTCGGCACTTTCCAGGACTCGTTCACCAAGACGGTCATCGAGCCCTTCGAGGATGCCAACCCGGACATCGAGATCGAGTACGTGCCGATCCAGAACTCCGCCGAGGTGCTGGCCAAGCTGCGCGCCAGCAAGGAGCGCCCCGTGGCGGACATCGCCCTGATGGACAGCTCGGTGGCGCCGACCGCCAACGAGGAGGGGCTGTTCGCGGAACTCGACCCCGCCCTGGTCCCGAACCTGGAGGAACTGGTCGACGCCGCCCGCCTCCAGGACGGGTACGGGCCGGGCCTCACCCTGGACAGCCTGTCGATCCTCTACAACAGCGACCGGGTCGCGGAGGCGCCCACCAGCTGGGACGACCTGTGGGACGAGCGCTTCGAGGGCCGGCTGGCGATGCCCATCGCCGACACCCGCGGGGTCGCCCTGCTCATCGCGCTCTCGGACATCCTCGGCGTGGACCACCAGGAGGACATCGACCCGGCGATCGAACGGCTCAGGGAGCTGGCGCCCGGGGTGCAGACCTGGCAGCCCTCGCCGGACGTCTACACCTCCGTGCAGTCCGGCGAGGTGGACGTGGCGGTGGGGTGGAACGCCCGCGGCCAGTTCTACCAGGACTCCTCCGACGGCACGGTGGTCCCGGTCCTGCCCGAGGAGGGGACCGTGCAGCAGATCAACTCGATCAACCTCGTCAACAACTCCCCCGCCGCGGACGCGGCGCAGAAGTTCATCGACTACGCCATCAGCGCCGAGGCGCAGAAGGCCTTCGGCGACGACGCCTACTACGCCCCGGTCAACGAGAACGCCGAACTCGACCCGGAGGTCGCCGAGCGCACCACCGCCTCCGAGGCCCAGCAGGACAAGCAGATCGCGGTCGACTGGAGCTGGCTCACCACGCGCTACACCGCGTGGGTCGACCGCATCAAGCGGGAGGTCATCGGTGACTGACCCCACCACCGGCGTCCCGTCGCCCACGGCGGCGGGGGCGGGGGCCGCAGGGGCCCCCGCGGCGGACGAGGGCCACCTGGTCCTCCGCGACCTGGTCAAGACCTACCCGGGCCGCCACGGCGCCGCCGTCCGCGGCGTCTCGCTCTCGGTGCCGCGCGGCGCCATGCTGGCGGTGCTCGGCCCCTCGGGCTGCGGCAAGTCCACCACGCTGCGGATGATCGCCGGGCTGGTGGCGCCCTCCGCGGGGAGCGTGCTCGTCGACGGGAAGGACGTCACCGGCACCCCGGCCCACCACCGGGACATGGGTGTCGTCTTCCAGTCCTACGCCCTCTTCCCGCACATGGACGTCGCCGGCAACGTCGCCTTCGGGCTCGAGATGCGGAAGGTCCCGCGTCCCGAGCGGGAGCGGCGCGTCACCGAGGCGCTGGAACTGGTGCGGCTGGACCACCTGGCGCGCCGCCGCGTCTCCCAGCTGTCCGGGGGCCAGCAGCAGCGCGTGGCGCTCGCCCGCGCGCTGGTGGTGCGGCCCACCGTGCTGCTGCTCGACGAACCGCTGTCCAACCTGGACGCCCAGTTGCGGACCACGATGCGGGAGGAGATCCGCCGCATCCAGCAGGAGACCGGTATCACCACGGTCTTCGTCACCCACGACCAGCACGAGGCCCTCTCCATGGCGGACCGGGTCGCCGTGCTCCACGAGGGTCGGCTGGAGCAGCTCGGCACGCCCCAGGAGATCTACGAGCGTCCCGCCTCCCGGTTCACCGCCGAGTTCGTCGGCCGGGCCAACCTGCTGCCCGCGACGGTGGTCGCGGCCGCCTCCGCCGGCGAGGCCGCGGCGGCGGAGGTCGAGGTGCCCGGCATCGGCCGGATCACCGCGCAGGGCGCGTCCCCGGCCCCCGGGGAGCCGGTCACCGTGCTGCTCCGCCCGCACCGCGTCGTCCTCGACGCGCACGACCCCGACGGCGGCATCGCGCGGGGCACCGTGCTGACCGCGGGGTACACCGGGGAGACCGTCGCCTACCGCGTGCGGGTCGGCGGCTCCGGTCCGGAGCTGGACGTGGAGCTGCCGAGCGGCTCGCACCGGCCGTCGGCGCCCGGTGCCGAGGTCGGCGTCTCCTGGCAGCAGGGCGCCGCCCGCCTGGTGCCGGCCGCGCCCCGGTCGGGCGGCGACGCCGAGGCGGCCGACGGCGGCGGGCCCGCCGGGGACCGCGACCCCCGGGGCGGGGCCGCGTGAGCGCCGCTGCCCCGGGGACCGAAACGGGGTCCGACACGGGGAGCACGACGGCCCCCGGCGCCGAGCGCCCGGCGCCGGGCCGGTGGACGCCCGGGCGGACGGCGGCCGCGCTGCTGCTGCCGGGGCTGGTGGCGCTGCTGCTCACCTACGCCATGCCGCTGGTGTGGGTGGCGCGGATGGCGTTCAACGAACCGCTCCCCGGCGGCGCCATCCGGCAGACGCTCACCCTCGGCACCTTCGCCGACGTCCTGACCGACGGCCACTACTGGCGGGTGATCTGGCAGACCGTCGAACTCGGTGCGCTGGTCACCGTCTTCACCCTGCTGCTGTCCTACCCGCTCGCGCTGTTCCTGGCCCGGACCACGACCCGCTGGCGCGGGCTGCTGATCGCCCTGGCGGTCACGCCCCTGCTGATCTCCTCGGTGGCGCGCACCTTCGGCTGGATGGCGATCCTCGGCAACCAGGGAGTGGTCAACAAGACGCTCCAGTCGGTCGGGATCATCGACACCCCGCTCCAGCTGGCCAACAACCTCACCGGCGTCGTCATCGCCTCCACCGAGATCTACATGCCGTTCGCCATCCTGGTGATGATCAGCGGCTTCGGCCGCCTCGACCCGGAGCTGGAGCGGGCCGCGGCCTCGCTGGGCGCCGGGCGCCTCGCGGTGCTGCGCCGGGTGGTGCTCCCGCTGACGCTGCCGGGGGTGCTCACCGCCGGCCTCCTGGTCTTCGTCCTGAGCCTCAGCGGCTACGTCACGCCCCGGCTGATCGGGGGCGGCCGCGTCTTCGTGCTGGCCACCGAGATCTACGACGAGGCGATCACGGCGCTGAACTGGCCCGTCGCCGCCGTGCTCTCGATGCTGCTGCTGGTGCTGTTCGGCCTCGTGATCGTGGTCTACACCCGGCTCCAGCGGTTCGTCGAGCGCCGGATCCTGGGAGAGAGGGGTGCCGCGTCATGAGGACCGGTCCCGCGGGGCGCGCGGCCTGGGTCGCGCTGCTCGTCGTCCTGTACCTGTTCCTGCTCGCGCCGATCATCGTCGTCCTGGTGGTCTCCTTCGACGACGCCACCTTCCTGCGGTTCCCGCCCGAGGGCTTCACCCTCGACGCCTACCGGCAGGTGTTCGCCAACGACGACTTCCGCTCCGCCATCCAGGTCAGCGCCGTCACCGCCTCGATCACCGCCCTGCTGGCGGTGGTGACGGGCGTCCCCGCGGCGCTCGCCCTCTCCCGGGTGCCGTTCCGCGGCCGCGAGGCGATGGAGTCGGCGTTCCTCTCGCCGCTGCTGGTGCCCAACATCGTGCTGGGCCTGGCGCTGCTGGTGCTCTTCGCGCCGATCCCGCTGACGGACACCTACACCGGACTGATCCTCGCCCACCTCGGCATCACCATCCCCTACGTCGTGCGGACGGTGTGCGCCTCACTGGCCGGCGCCGATCCACGCGCCGAGGAGGCCGCGCGCACGCTGGGCGCCGACACCTTCACGGTGGCGCGCCGCATCATCCTGCCGACGATCCTGCCGGGCGTCGTCTCCGGCGGGGTCATCGCCTTCCTGCTGTCCTTCGACGAGACCGTCATCTCGCTCTTCGTCTCCGGGCAGAACGTGACGCCGCTCCCGGTGGCCGTCCTGCAGTACGTGGAGTACCGGAGCGACCCCGCGGTCGCCGCGCTCTCCGTCTGCCTGGTGGTGCTGTCCGTGGTCGCCGTCGTGTTCGTCGAGCGCAGCCTCGGCCTGCGACGAAGCCTGCGCTCCGGCTGAGCCCGCACCACACCGCACTGCTGCACGCCCACCGCCCACCCGACCCGAAAGGCCGCACCGTGACCACCGCCTCCCCCTCACCCGTCACCGACCCGGCCGCGCTGCACCGCGACAGCGTGGTCTTCAACGCACTGGACTGCACCCCGCTGTCCTGGGCCGACGAGACCTACCTGGCGAAGCTCGCCGCGTCGGGCGTCACCGCCTTCAACCACGCCACCGTCATCTCGGGGGACTACGACGCCGCGGTCGCCGCCATCGTGGGCTGGCAGCGGCGGGTGGCCGAGACCGGCGGACGGGTCTTCCAGGGGCGCGGCCTCGCCGACGTCCGCCGCGCCGACGCGGAGGGCTCCGTCGCCTGGTTCGTCGGGTTCGAGGACAGCAAGCCCGTCGGGGAGGAGCTGTGGCGCCTCGATGCGCTCCACCAGCTGGGGCTGCGGTTCCTCGGCCTGACCTACCAGAACCGCAACTTCGCCGGCGACGGCTCGGGCGAGACCGCCAACGGCGGACTCAGCCGCTTCGGCCGCTCCCTGGTGCGCGAGTGCAACCGGCTCGGCGTCGCCCTGGACCTCTCCCACACCGGCGAGCGCTCCACGCTGGAGACCATCGAGCTGTCGGCGAAGCCGGTGCTCGTCACCCACGCCGGACTGACCCGGTTCGTGGACAGCCCGCGCAACAAGAGCGACGAGGTGGTCCGGGAACTCGCCGCGCGCGGCGGGGTCTTCGGTCTCGCGGCCAAGGCGGGCTTCCTCAGCCCCGACGGGCTGCGCGCCCCGGTCGGCCCGGAGGTCTTCGCCGACAACATCGACCACCTCGTCGAGGTCGCCGGCATCGACCACGTCGTCGTCGGGACCGACGTCGGCGACGAACGCAAGTACAGCAAGGAGGGGATGGCCCGGGTCCGGCGGCTGTACCCGGAGATCCCGATCATCGACGACGATCTCGACCTGGAGCGCATCCACCCCGTGGGCATGGGTACCCCCGCGGACCTCCCCCGCATCACCGAGGTGCTGGCGGCGCGCGGCTACACCGCCGACGACCTGCGCAAGATCCTCGGCGGCAACCTGATGCGGGTCCTCGCCGACATCTGGGACGAGCCCGAGCAGGACCCGGCGGCGTGACCACGCACCTCCCGCACGACGCCGAGCCGCCCGTCCTGGCGGTGATCGGGGCCGGGCCCCGCGGCTCGGCCGTCGTGGCGCGGCTGATCGCGCACCTCGCCGCGGTGCCCGGGGCGCGCGCCGAGATCCACGTCGTCGATCCGCACCCGCCGGGCGCGGGCCGGGTGTGGGACCCGGACCAGTCGCCGCTGCTGCTGATGAACACCCTCGCCGGGCACGCGACGGCCTTCCCCGACGCGGACGCCCGGCTGACCGGGCCGGCCGCCCCGGGTCCCTCGCTGCGCGCGTGGGCGCAGCGGCGCGGGTCACCGCTCGACGCCCACGCCTACCCGGCGCGCGCGCTGATGGGGCGCTACCTCTCGTGGGCGTACCGCACGACGGTGGCGGGCGCTCCGCCGGAGGTGCGCGTCGTGCACCACCCCACCCGGGCGACCGGCCTGGCGCGAACCCCCGACGGCCGGCACCGGATCACCCTCGCCGACGCGCCGGGGCTGACCGCGGACGCGGTGGTCCTCGCCACCGGCCACACCGACCGCGCGCCGACCTCCGCCGACGCGGCCCTCGATGCCCACGCGGCACGCCACGGCCTCGTCCGCCTGCCTTCGGGCCACGCGCAGGAGCGTGACACGACCTCGTTGGCCCCGGGGGGCACGGTCGTGGTTCGCGGTCTGGCCATGGGCTTCTTCGACCAGTTGGCGCTGCTCACCGAGGGGCGCGGCGGCCGCTTCACACCGCTGCCCGCCCGGAGCGGGGACGGCCCGGACGGCCGGCTCCGCTACCTGCCCTCGGGGCGGGAGCCGCGACTGCTCGTCACCTCCGGACGCGGCGTTCCGTACCTCGCACGCGCCCGGGTCGGCGCGGACACGCCGCCGTCCCACCGGCCGGCGGTGCTGGACGCGGCGGCGGTGGCGCGGCTGACGGCAGCCGCTCCCGGCAGCGTCTCCTTCGGCGAGGACGTGCTGCCCCTGATCCTCAAGGAGGCCGGCTACGCCTGGTACCGGACGCTGGCGGCGCACTCCCCCGACGGACTCGACCAGTCCCCGGAGGAGTTCCTGGCCGCCTACGCGGCCGCCGAGGCCGGCTCCGCCGCGGAGCACGCCGTGGTCGCCGCGGCGGTGCCCGCCGAGCGGAACCGGTTCGACGCCGCCCGGCTCGATCGGCCCCTGGGCGGGCTGACGTTCCCCGACGCGGAAGCTCTGAACGCCTGGGTGCGTCACTGGCTGGCGGAGGACCTCGCAGCGGCGCTCACGCCGCAGCGATCGCCCCGGAAGGCGGCCGCCGCCGCGATCGCCGCTGTCAAGGCCCCGGTGCGGCGCATCGCCGCCTCCGGCGTGCTGGACGCCGCGTCGGTCGCGGAGCTGGCGGAGTTCCGGTCGTTCGGGGCGCATGTGGCCAGCGGGCCGCCGGCCTCGCGGGCCGCGGAGCTGCTGGCGCTGGCGGAGGCCGGCGTGGTGGAGTTCCTCGGTGCGCGTCCGGCGGTGTCCACCGGCCCTGCGGAGGCGGGCACGGGCTGCTTCACCGTGCGGACGGCATCGCTGCCCGACCGGACGGTGAGCACCGGAGCGCTGCTGGACGCCTGGCTGCCGTCGGCCGACCTCGCCCGCACCGCGGACCCGCTTCTGGCGGGGCTGGTGCGCTCCGGCGCCGCGCGGCCGCACCGGGCGGGCCCGGCGGGCGAGGGGCCGCCGACGGGGGCCCTCGACGTCGACCTCGCCGACTTCCGGGTGCGCGACCGTGCCGGGCGGCCGGCGGCCGACCTGTTCGCGTTCGGCATCCCGCTGGAGGGGCTGGAGTGGAACACGGCCATCGGGGCCCGGGCAGGGACCGATGCGGCGCTGTTCCGCCAGGCCGACCGGATCGCCCAGGCGATGCTGCGGCACTGCGCCGTGCCGCCGGCCGGGCCCTGACCGCGCCCCCGCCGGACCCGTCGCGCCGTGGGCCCGGCCGGGTGGCGGGACGGGTCCAGGCGCCGGCCGGGGCGGGCGCGTCAGCGCCGGGTGAGGGAGGTGCCGTAGGTCTCTGCCGCCCCGCAGTACGGCAGGGCGTCCAGGGAGGCGTCGGTGCAGAAGCGGACCAGCAGATCGGCGAAGTCGGCGATGCGCTCCATCGGCGCGAGGTGGTCGGTCTCCTCGATGGTCAGGAACCGCGCGAGCGGGAGCTGCCGGGCCACCTCACGTCCCATGGCCGGGGTGGTCAGCGTGTCGTACTCCCCCGTCACGACCAGGCTGGGGACGGCGGGCACCGGCTCAGGGCGGAACCACTCGTGACGCAGCATCCGGGTGTTGTGCTCGGTGGAGCGGCGGCGCTGCTCGGGGCTCTGACCGATGATCTGCTGGTGGACCAGGCGGGCCATCGCGGCGTGGCGGCGGACCCGCCCGGCGCCCAGCGGGGAGACGAACCCGTCCGCCAGTTCCCGCGCCACCGCCGAGGTCTCCCCGCGCTCGATCATCTCGGCCCAGCGCTTCATCGAGGCCGTGTACTCGGCGGTGACATGGGTGGTCATGCCGACCAGCAGCAACCGGGCGATGAGGGAGGGGTGGTGCTGCGCCAGCCGCACGCCCACGGCCCCGCCGTAGCAGGCGCCGACCAGGTTGACGCGCCGCACCCCGAGTTCGTCGAGCATGTGGCGCGCGGCGTCGGCGAGGAAGTCCACACCGTAGCGGCTGGGCAGGAAGTCGGCGGTGCCGTAGCCGGGGAGGTCGACGGTGATGACCTGGGCGACGGCGCCGAGCCACCGCTCGTGCCGCGTCCACGAGTTGCGGTCCTGGGCCGACCCGCCGAGGACCAGGACCGGTTCGGTGAGCGCGGCGACGGGGTGCACGACGCGGCAGGTGTAGGCGAACCCCTGGTAGGAGAGGTCGCGTTCCTCGACACGGACCGACCCCCGCCCCAGCCGCTCTGCGGCGTGCGCCGTGTCATGGGTGAGGAGGGCGTCGGTGGTCATGTGAGGACTCCTGGGCTCCGGAACGGGCAACGGTGTCGCTGTTCAGCGGCCGGTCGGCCGGCGGCCCGTCCGCTTCCCCGCGGGCCGGCCCGGGGTGGGACGGCAGCCGGGGGACGCCCGCACCCGTCCGGGTGTCGCGCGGGCCGCACGGGGAGGAACTTACCCGAAAACCCCTCGAAGCTCCCAAAAAGCGTGATCAGTCGGGTACTTGGCGTATCACACCGAAGCCCTCCGCGGCTGCCGCCGATCCGGTGGATCACCCGCCGACAGCCGGGCCCGACGGGCGCTCACCCCCGGGCGGCGGCAAGGGGAGGTTCCGCGGCGAGGACGGCGGCGAAGTCGCGAGGGGGACGCCCGGTGACCCGCAGGACGGTGTCGGTGACCCCGGCCTCCTCGCCGCGGGCGACGGCTGCGTCGAGCCCGGCCAGCAGCTCGGCGAAGGGGCGCGGCAGCTCCCGCGCGAGGTGGTCGGTCATCGCCGGGAGGGACAGCCGCTCGTGGACGACGGGCCGGGAGCCGGCCCGGGTGAGCTCCTCGGCCACCTGGTCGTAGCTGAGCGCCCGCGGGCCGGTGATCACCAGCTCCGCATCGGGTGCCGTGGGTGCGGTGAGCGCGGCTGCGGCCACGGCGGCGATGTCGCCGGCGTCGACGAACGCGACCCGGCCGTCGCCGGTGGCGGTCCGCAGCACCCCTTCTCGGCGGGCGCTGCGTGCGTGGAGGTGGTCGCCGGTGAAGTTCTGCATGAACCACGACGGCCGCAGGACGGCCCACTCCGGGACCAGACCCGGCAGTGCGGCATGCACCTCCCCCACCGCCGGGCCACCGGCGGGCACGGCGGAGGAGCTGAGCAGCACGACACGACGCACCCCGGCAGCGCGCGCCCGGCGCAGGAAGGGGAGGACCACGGCAGCGGGATCCGGGTCGCCGACCGGCGGTATCAGGTAGAGACGGTCCGCACCGGCGAGCGCCGCGTCGTGCGTGGCGGCGTCGTACCAGTCGAAGCGGACCGGGAGCGCGCCCGCACACCCCGTGCGGCCGGCGCGGGAGGCGGCGAGCACCGTCGCGCCGCCGGCCCGGAGGCGAGCGGTGAGGCGACGTCCGGTGGTGCCGGTGGCGCCGAGGACGAGGATGCGGCCGGCGGGGGCGGGCTCGGTGGGCACGGCGGGTTCGGTGGGCACAGGAGGTTCTCCGATGTCGTGGGCGGGGGCGCTCCGCCGGGACGCGCCCGGCAGGGGCGGACGCCACCGGGCCCCACCGCGTACGATGCGGACCAGCGGTCCGCATCAAACTATACGGACCAGTGGTCCGCTTCAACACTCGGGGGAAACGCCATGACAGAGCGCCGACCGCGCGTCGACGCGGCACGCAACCGCGAGGCGGTCCTGGCCGCGGCCGACCGGCTGTTCAGCCGGTGCGCCTCATCCGACGAGGTCACCATGGCCGCCGTCGCCACCGAGGCCGGCGTCGGCAAGGCGACGCTGTTCCGCGGCTACGGCGACCGCACCGGACTGCTGCGGGCACTCTGGCAGGCACACCTGGGGCCGCTGTGGGCCGAGATCGACGACGGACCCCCGCCCCTGGGACCGGGCACACCTCCGCGCCGGCGGGTGGCTGCGCTGCTCGACGCGATGCTGTGCTTCAAGTTCGACCACCGCCAGCTGGCGGCCGCGCTGGAGTCGGCCGGCTCGGGCAGCCCCTACGGCACCGAGCAGTACGCCCGGGCGCACCGGTTGGTGCGCGACGAGATCGCCCGGCTGGCCGTACCCGGCGCCGACTTCACCGCCCACGCGCTGCTGTCTGCCGTCCGCGCGGATCTGGTGGTCCACCTCGCCGCGCAGCCCGGCAACGACCGGGAGGCGCTGCGCGACGCACTCGCGCAGCTGGTGGCAACGACGCTGGGCGCCCCTCCGGGAGCGGACGGGGAGCGGCCGGCACCGTCGGGGGCCGAATGACGCGCACGGGTGCCACCCACCGGCAGTCCGCGGACCCGGTCGGCGGCAGCCACGTCGGCACCGGCCGGCGGCAGGCGGACCGTCGGCGGGCGCCCTGCCCGGAAGAGCGCGCGGGGACCCTCCGAGCCCGGCGGCACCGTTGTCCGGGACAGCCCCTCGCCGCTATGGTCGGGGACCGTGATCGTATGGCTGAACGGCACCCACGGCGCGGGAAAGACGACCACCGCCGAGCTGGTGCAGCACCTCATCCCCGACTCGCGGGTGTTCGACGCCGAGAAGGTGGGCGAGGCACTCATGGACATCCGACCGGGGTTGCCGGCGACCGACAACTTCCAGCACTGGCCGCCGTGGCGGCCCCTCGTCGTCGAAACCGCCCGCCGCGTGCTCGACTGGACGGGCGGCACCCTGGTGATGCCCATGACCGTCCTCGTCGAGGCGTACTGGCGCGAGATCGCCGCGGGGCTCGCCGCGCACGCGATCCCCGTCCGGCACTTCGTCATCCACGCCGACCAGGCCACCCTCCGCGGCCGCATCGGCGGCGACACGGTGGTCGGCCGGGACTCGCCGTTCCGCTTGGACCACCTCGAACCGTACGCGGAGGCGGCCCGAACCTGGCTCCACGCCGAGGCCGAGGTCATCGACACCACGCACCTCTCCCCCGCCGAAGCCGCCCGGCGGATCGCGACGGCGGTCGGCCACTGAGCCGGTTCCAACCCGCCTCGCGGGGCGCGCGGTAGGGTCGGCGGCGGGAACACGCCACCGGTGGACGACCCTACGAGCGGAATCCACCTTCACACGGCGCAGAAGGCCCGACAGGAACGACCTGAGGGGACTTCACGCGCGTGTTTCTGCACCCTCAACGAACCCATGCGGACCCACGGAAGAGTGTGAGGACCGAGCCCCCCGTCAGGCGCATCCGCAACCGTTTCCGGCCTTGCGAGGCGTTGCCTGGGTCAGGGCTCCCGACAAGATCGCTGGTGTCGCCCTCGGCGAGATTGTCGAAAACATCCTCGGGGTTCGCGGTCGAGCGCTTCCAGAAGCCGAAGTCGCTACTCACAGACCATCCCGGCGACGCCGTGTTCGCGAGCCGCGCGGAGGTCGTGGACAGCGCCGAGTAGAGCTGGTGGGGTCCACAGCGATGGCGCTGACTCCGCACCCGATCGCGGCTGGCTCCGCACGCCACCCGACGGCTGATTCACCCATGGGAGTCAGCCCTCGGCCACGGATCGAGTCCCGGATCGGAGTGCAGACAGCGCAGCGGGCGATTCGCGCGGACCGCCATCTCCAGGGAGTCTTCGAAGGTGGGACCGAGCTCCCAGATCCAACCCATGCCGGCAGCAACCACTCTCCCCCCGGCTTCTACGAAGACACTTGAGAAACTGAGCCACTCACCGATGGGAAAACAGTACGCACCGAGAACATCCTCCACCTCTTTTGCCAGGCCACGCTGTCCTGATCCAGCGGCGATGGGATCGACATTGTAGGGCTCGTCATTACTGAAGTTCGGGCCGACTCGATTGAGGGGATCGATCGAGAGCCCTCCCACCGTCGCAAGGATCTCCACCGCCAACGGGTGGGACCGGTACCCTTCACGCTCCATCTGCTCCACCCATTGTCCTGCGTCGACCCTCCTGTCTGCGCTCCACCCGGACGCGACAAGCGCGCCGATCAGCTCCTCGCTCAGCGAGTCGAAGCGAATCGGGGACATCAGTTGACCTCCGGATTCTCCAGCAGTGCGTTGGGCCAAACCCATCGCGCAGGGTGTGCGCTTGAGGTGACAACGAGACCAAGCCCCCGATCGGCGCCCCGAGGCGTGACGGCATGTGGCGTGCGAGCGAGCGTGCGGCGACGGTTTCGGCCCGGGCTCGGCCTCCGGCTCAGAACGAGGCGTCGAGGTAGTCGATCCCGGTGAACTCCACCTCCAGTCCGGCGGCCCGGCGGCCGTCGTCCTGGAAGTAGACCTCGCGCAACCCCTCGGCGACGATCTGCCGCATCCGTCCCTCGGGGGCCCCCGTGTCGCGGGCGTCGAACAGCCGCTGCGCGTAGGCCGGCGGGAGATGGACCGTCAGCCGGCGGAACCGCGGATCGTCGTCGGTGGTGCCCGGCGCCGCCGCGTAGCCGAACCTGGCCCGCGTCTCGATGGTGATGCCGGTCCGCGTCGCCGCCGCCTGCCGCCGACGCCGCCGCCGCACCCGGGGCTGCCACCGCTGCCGGACGGCAGCCTCCAGCCGACGCGCCACCTCCGGCGGCGGGTTGCGGCGTGCACCGCGCCGGTAGCGGTTGACGGAGTCGGCGGTCACTCCCAGCTCGGCCGCCACCGCGCGGGCACTCCCCAACTGGCGCAGCAGGAAGTTGACCCTGCCCAACAGAGTGCTGGGCGGAGGCCGGGTGAACCCTTCCTCGTCCGCGCGGACCAGCGCCTCGTCGATCTCGCCCACTGCCACTCCCTCACACCGTGGCGCGCACGCCGTCGGTTCCCCCGGCCCCGGCCGGCGGGTGCCGGTGCGCGCCGTCCTGTCCGTGCCGCCGCACCCACGCGGCCGCGGACGGGGCGACCGACACGGTAGCGAACACGGCCGCCGGTACGGCCTGCACCCGCTCGTGTCGCGCCGGTCCTCCCGCCCGCCGGGCACGTCCGCGAGAACCGGTCCTTCGGCGGACTACTCGTCGCCCGCCTTCAGGTGCCGGGCGGGGTTGAGGCCCTGCTCCAGCAGGTCCACCGCCCACGCGGTCTGCTGGACCCCCTCCACCTTGCACATCCCGGGCGAGGGGCCGAACCGGAACGCGCCGGGCACCGGCGCGCCGTCGGGGGTGTGCGGGACGAGCCCGCGCGGCGACAGGTCCGGGACGGAGTAGACGACGCAGTCGGAGAGCACGGCCAGGGGATAGCGTCCGGTGGCCGCGGCGGTCCGCGCCATCTTGCGGTGCATGTTCACCCGGGCCCGTGCGATGACCGCCGCGCGGATGTCCGGCCGCCAGGTGGGCCGCTCCAGCGCCGGCCACCGGTCCCCGGGCCGGTACCGGCGACCCTGCGGCCGCTCCCGCAGTTTGCCGATGCCGCCCTTGACGGTGGCTTTCACCGCAGTGAGGACCGCCGCGGCGGCCGGGTCGGACGCCTTCACGCGGTCCATGGCGGCCAGGTACTCCTCCTCGTCGAGGTCGGCGGTGACCCCGAGATCCGCCAGCGTCGCGAGGTAGGCCGCCCGCAACCGGTCGTGCCACGGGTCGAGGTACGGGCCGGCCTCGTGGCGGAGGTACGCCTCCGACGGCGCCACCTCGTGGCCGAGTTCCCGTGCGTAGGCCACGGTCTGCGTCTGGTACCACGCGGGCCCGTCCGGCGGGAGGCCGGAGGGGGTGAAAGGCGAGGGCAGCCGCGGGTCGAGCACGATGCCCGAGAGGTCGACCAGCCAACTACCGGGAATCCGCGGGTCGAAGTCGGGCGCCCGGACGTGGCGCGGGCCGCTCAACCCGACGGGCAGCCGCGAGGCCGCCGCGAGGAACGCCGCGTTGATGTCCAGCCCGACGGCGTGGGGGCGCGCGCACTCCTCCCCGGTCAGGGTGTCCACGTCCGCGGCACCACTGGTAGGCCTCCTCGTCCAGGAAGCCGCCCGTCCACCCCTGTGCAACGGGGTGTTCGGCCGGGGCCTCGGGTGGTGCCGGGTCCACGGCCTCGGTTCCGAGCCCGCCGGGGTTGGGTGCCGAGGCCCAACCGCCGGAGCGGTCCCGCACCGGCCGGGTGGGCGGCCGCAGCGAGGTCATCAGCTCCAGTCCGGAGACGGCCGGCGAGCCGCGGGGCGTGAGGACCCGCCTGGCGTAATCGGTGAGCGCCCCGGCGATCACCGGAGGGGGCAGCTCCGCGAGGCCGGGCCAGGTCCGGGGGTCCAGCGCCTCCCAGGGCAGCACCGCCAGTTGGACGCACCGACGGAGTCCCTCGTGGACCGGCCGGTACAGCCGCGCCCAGGGGCCGAGGCCGCGGCGGGTCAACTGCCAGCCGGCGGTGAGCACCTCCCGCACGACCGGGTGGTCGTCCTCCAACCGCAGCTCGCGGCGCTGGTGCGGGGTGGACAGTTCGGCGGGCAGCCCGAGGCGGAGCGCCGCGGATTCCGTCAGCACGACCAGCGGATCGGCCTCCCGCCCGTGGCGGTGCAGCCGGCGCGCGCCCAGGCCCGCGGCCAGCGCCCACTCCGCGAGCTCGGGCAGCGTGGCCGCCGGGCAGGACAGCACGAGACCGTCTGCGGCGTGGGCGTCGCCCTCGCCGTCGAGCACCGCGAGAGGACCGTGCGGAGGGCCGCTGTCGGAGCCGTCCGGGACCGGGTCGGCGCGTGGCCCGGGCGCGGTGCCGCGACGCCCGGTGCGGCGGGCCCCCGCGCGAGCGGATCCCCGTTCCGGCCGGGGTGCGCCGTCCCGCGAGGGCTCCTCGGCGCCGGCGGGTCCGGCCTCCGACCGGACGGCGGCTGTGGCGTCGGCGGAGTCGGTGGAGTCGGTGGAGGCGGTGAAGGCGGCGGAGCGGTCGGACGCCGCGGGGGTGCCGGGCATCGGCGACGACGCCGGGGCCGGCGCCGTCGGGGCGGCGGGGGCCGGCTCGGTGTGCGTCCCCGGCGGCGGGTACTTGGCGGCCCAGCCCTCCAGCAGTCTCCGGTAGGCGGCGAGTCGCGGCGGTCTCGGCTCGGAGCGGCCGGACTCCCAGTTGGCGACCGTCTGCGCCGTGGAGCGCAGCACGGTGGCCAACCGCCCCTGGGTGACTCCCGCGGCCTCGCGAAGCCGAGCGCGCTCGGCCGGTGGCGGCAGCTGCGGTTCCTCCTCCAGCAGCGCGTCGACGGACGCGAAGAGCTCGTCCTCCGTGGTCAACCCGCTCCTCCTCCTGGCCAGGCGGTACGGGGACAGTAACAGCAGCACAACCGGGCGGAGGGCGGACGGGCCAGTACCGACGGGCGGGGGCCGGCGGGACCCGCGGCGGTGGGTGGGCGGCGGCCCGGGGCACTTCCGCGGCTCCCTCGATCGGCCGCCCCACCCCGACCGCCCGCGCCGGCGGCCGTCGCAGCGCGCAGCGTCCCGCCCGGTCGCCGATGCGGACGGCGGGGTCGGTGTCCGGCGGCTGCGGTCGGACGGACCCGTCTCTCCTGCGGCGGCCGCGCCGGTCGACCCGCGCGGCGGCGCGATGCGCCGTCCGGGGGAACCGTCGGTCGAACTCGCGCTCGACCCGCACTTCACACACCCCCACCACGGCATGTTCGATCACCGGGTCGAACGAGCCGGGTGCCACCGGGGCCCCGCAGCGACCGGAACCGCCGGCGACCGGCCACGACACGGGTCGTCACCGGGGAGCGGGCGCCGACGGGAGACGCGGTGACGCTCCGCCCGTCCCACGAATTCGACACATGCCCGCCATGGCGCCCCCACGAGGGCGGTCAACCTCTCACGCCCTGCCGTTCCCACTCCTTCTCCCCGGGCCACAGCCGTGCCAGACTGATCATGTGGGCCTTTCAGCTGCCGTCGTCGTGACCGCTCCGGGCTCGCCGGACGAGATCGCCGGCGTAGCACCGCGCGGTGAGTTCGACATGGACGCGAGCGAGCCGCTCGCCGAGGCACTGACCGCGGCGCTGCGGTCGCCCTCTCGCGGCACCCTGCTGGACCTCTCCGGCCTCACCTTCGCCGACTCGACCCTGCTGGGGCTGCTGCTCTCGACCGTCGAGGACCATCGGGAGGAGGGGCGAGCGCTGGTGATCGCCGGGCCGTTCGCCTCGTCCGTCTGGCGGGTCTTCACCGTGACCGGCGTCGTGTCGCACCTGCCGCTGGCGGCCGACCGGCGCGAGGCGCTCGGGCGGCTGCGTTCCGACGAGGCCTCCCCCCACGCCTGACCGCGGCGCCCCCGGGGCCCGCCCGCACCCGCAGGACCGGCCCCCTTGCCTTTCGGTCCGACCGCGTGGCCGGGCTCCTCCCACGGCCCCACCTGCGGCGCCGTAGAATCCCCTGTCGTGACTGAGAAGCCCCGCATCCCGAACGTCCTGGCCGGCCGCTACGCCTCCGAGGAGCTGGCGCGACTGTGGTCGCCCGAGCACAAGGTGGTGTTGGAGCGCCGCCTGTGGCTCGCCGTGCTGCGGGCACAGCGCGACCTCGGCATCCCGGTGCCCGACGGCGCCCCCGGCGACTACGAGCGCGTGGTGGACCAGGTCGACCTGGCCTCCATCGCCGAGCGCGAGCGGGTCACCCGCCACGACGTGAAGGCCCGGATCGAGGAGTTCAACGCGCTCGCCGGTCACGAGCAGGTCCACAAGGGCATGACCTCCCGCGACCTCACCGAGAACGTCGAGCAGTTGCAGATCCGGCTCTCGCTGGAGCATGTGCGCGGCCGCACCGTCGCGCTGCTCGCGCGGCTGGCGCGGCTGGCCGCGGAGCACTCGGGGCTGGTGATGGCGGGCCGTTCGCACAATGTCCCCGCCCAGGCCACGACGCTCGGCAAGCGTTTCGCGACCGCCGCCGACGAACTGCTGGTGGGGCTGGGCCGCCTGGAGGAGCTGCTGGCGCGGTACCCGCTGCGCGGCGTGAAGGGTCCGGTCGGGACGTCGCAGGACATGCTCGACCTCCTCGGCGGGGACGCCGAGAAGCTGGAGCAGTTGGAGCAGCGCGTCGCGGGCCACCTCGGTTTCGCCCACGCGATGACCTCCGTCGGCCAGGTCTACCCGCGGTCGCTGGACTACGAGGTCGTCACGGCCCTGGTGCAGGTGGCCGCGGCCCCGTCCTCGCTGGCCCGGACGATCCGGCTGATGGCCGGCCAGGAGCTGGTGACGGAGGGGTTCCGTGCCGGGCAGGTCGGTTCGTCGGCCATGCCGCACAAGATGAACACCCGTTCCTGCGAGCGCGTCAACGGCTTCGCGGTGATCCTGCGCGGACACGCCTCGATGGTCGGCGAGCTCGCGGGCGACCAGTGGAACGAGGGCGACGTCTCCTGCTCCGTGGTCCGGCGGGTCGCGCTGCCCGACGCGTTCTTCGCGCTGGACGGCCTGCTGGAGACCTTCCTCACCGTGCTGGACGAGTTCGGTGTCTTCCCCGCAGTGGTCGAGCGCGAGCTCGACCGCTACCTGCCCTTCCTGGCGACCACCAAGGTGCTGATGGGCGCGGTGCGCGCCGGAGTGGGCCGCGAGGAGGCCCACGAGGTGATCAAGGAGCACGCGGTGGCTTCCGCCCTGGCCCTGCGGGAGGGCGCCGAGCGCAACGAGCTGGTCGACCGGCTCGCCGCCGACGAGCGGCTGCCGCTGGACCGCCCCGCGCTGGAGGCCCTGATGTCGGACCGGTTGGCGTTCACCGGTGCCGCGGAGGCGCAGGTGGCCGCGGTGGTCACCGCGGTCGAGAAGGTCGCGGAACGGTTCCCCGCGGAGGCCGCCTACTCCCCCGGCGCGATTCTCTGACGGACCCGCCGGCCCGCCCCGGCGCCCGCGGGCAGCGGTGACGCACCTCGCGGCTGCCGGGACCAGCGGTTACCATCGCGCGATCGGTGGTCACCCCAGGGAGGCGGACAGTGGGGAAGCTCACGGGCGGTGACCCGTCGCTCCTGCGCAAGATCAACTCGTCGGTGGTGCTGCGGGCGCTGCGCGACGCGGGGGACGCGGGGGACGCGCCGACCCTCAGTGACCTGGCCTCGGCGACGAGCCTCTCCCGCCCCACGGTCGAGGGGGTACTGGAGGGTCTTGCCGCCGCCGGGCTGGTGGTGGAGGCCTCGGGCGGGCCGGAGGCCCGGCGGGTGGGCCGCCCGGCCCGCCGCTTCCGGTTCCGGGCGGAGGCCGGCCACACCCTGGGGGTCGGCATCGGCGCGCACCGGGTCCAAGTGGTGCTGGCCGATCTCGCCGGGCGGCGGCTGGGATCGGCGGGGGCGCCGGTCGCGGAGCGCGCGTCGGCCGAGGCCCGGCTGGCGGTGGTGGACGCGGTGGTGGCGGAGGTGCTCGCGGCGGCGGCGGTGGAGCGGGGGTCCCTGCGGGCGGCCGGCGTCGGCACCCCGGGGGTGATCGGGCCGGAGGGGACCGTCCGGTTGTGCTCGGCGCTGCCCGGGTGGACGGGGCTCGCGCTGGGGGAACGGCTGCGTGCGGCGCTCGGGTGCACGGTGCTGCTGGAGAACGATGCCAACGCGGCCGTCCTCGGTGAGCACTGGGCGGGCGCGGCCGCGGGGTGCGGCGATGTCGTGATGGTGCTGGCCGGGCTGAGCCCCGGGGCGGGTTCACTGATCGGGGGGCGACTGCACCGCGGCCACCGCGGTGCGGCCGGTGAAATCGGGGCGCTGCACCTGCTGGGTCGGGAGCTCACCCCGGAGCATCTGCTGTCGACCGACGGGGAGCCGCTGCACCCGCTGGACGAGGCGGCGGTGAGCCGGGTGTTCGCCCTGGCGCGCTCGGGGGACCGCCGGGCCGTGGGCGCGGTGGACCGCTTCTCGCGCCGGGTGCTCCACGACGTGACGGCGCTGGTGCTGGCGCTCGACCCGGAGCTGGTCGTCCTCGGCGGCTGGGCCGCCGGCCTGGAGGAGGTGCTCGGGACACTGCGCCGTGAACTGCCGGAGTACTGCCTGTGGGCCCCGCGGGTCGAACTGTCCGCGCTCGGGGAGGACGCGGTGGCGACCGGCGCGCTGCGGGTGGCGCTGGACCGGGTCGAGGAGGAGCTGTTCCGCGTGGAGGCGCCCGGCTGACGCGTCGGCCGGGCGCCGTGCACGGGGAGCGCCCCCGCCGGCAGTGACGGGCGGTCAGCTGTGTCGGTCGCCGATGGTGAGCCGGCAGGTGTCCGCGCGGTAGGTGGCCACGCCCACCGCGGCGACCTTCCCGGCGACGACGTACTGGGAGGTGACGACGAGCACCGGCGCGCCCGGCAGGCGGCCGAGCCTGCCGGCGTCCACGTCCGTGGCCGACCCCAGCTCCACCGAGCGGTCCAGGCCGTCCAGGGCGAACCGCTGGAGCCGGCGCAGGACGCGACGGCCTTCCTCGACATCCTCGGCCGCGGCGCCGCCGGCCGGTTCGGTCGAGACGGTCCCGCCGAGCCGCGACTGCGGAACGTGGAGCAGTTCGACGGCGACCGGCCTGCCGTCGCCGCCGCGGTAGCGGTGGACGGTCTCGACGAGTTCGCCGGGGGCGGTGCCGAGCAGGCGGGCGACGGTCAGCGGCGGCAGCGCCCGCATGCGTCCGGTGACCTCCCAGTCGTCGTCCGGGCCGCCGGGCCAGGCGTCGGGCGAGGCGCTCACGTCCACGACCGTGCGCGGCGGGGCGACGGTGGTGCCGACCCCGCGGCGCCGCTGCAGTCTGCCGTCGAGCTCGAGCTGTTCCAGGGCCTGCCGCAGAGTGGCGCGTGCGACGCCGAAGCGCGCGGCGAGTTCACGCTCGTTCGGCAGCACCTGCCCGACGGCGAACTCGGTCTCCAGCGCCTCGGAGAGGACCGTCTTGAGCTGACGGTGCTTGGGCTCGACGCCCTGCTCTACGTGTGTGGTCCCCACCGCTGCCTCCGCCCCGCACCCGACCGGGTCCGCCCCCGCGCCGGATTATGAAAGGTTCTTTCTTATATGACGGACGATAGAGGCGCCGCCGGGACTTGGTCAAGACCAATCCGCCCACCGGGACGGCGGTCCTCCCCCGGTACGATCCCGGGAGTTGTCGGCGTACCGGGGGCTCCCCGGGGACGGGGAGTGCGGGCATGGCGGAGCAGGCGCGGGTCACCGTGGTCACCGGCGGCAGTCGGGGGATCGGGGCCGCCGTCTCGGCGCGGCTGGCGTCCGAGGGGCACCGGGTCGCCGTGGGGTGGACACGGGACGAGGCCGCCGCGGCGGAGACCGTGCGGGGGATCACCGAGGCCGGGGGCACGGCCGTGGCGGTGCGCGCGGATGTCAGCGTGGAGGCGGAGGTCGAGGCACTGTTCGACGCGGCAGCCCGCGAACTGGGCCCGGTGACGGGGCTGGTGAACAACGCGGGAGTGACGGGCCGACTCGGCCGGCTGACCGACACCTCTCCCGAGACGATGCGCCGCGTGTGGGAGGTCAACGTGATGGGGACCCTGCTGTGCTGCCGCCGCGCCGTGCGGGAGATGTCGACCCGGCACGGCGGCGAGGGCGGCGCCGTCGTCAACATCTCCTCGTGCGCGGCGACGCTGGGCAGCCCCGGCGAGTACGTGCACTACGCGGGGTCCAAGGCGGCCGTGGACACCATCACCACGGGGCTCGCCAAGGAGCTGGCCCTGGAGGGGGTGCGGGTCAACTCCGTGCAGCCCGGGATGATCGTGACCGACATGCACGCCGCGATGGGCGACCCGGAGCGGCCGTGGCGCCGGGCGGACCGGGTGCCGGTCGGCCGCCCCGGCCGACCGGAGGAGGTCGCGGGCGCGGTGGCCTGGCTGCTCTCCCCCGACGCCGGCTACACCACCGGGGCGGTGCTGCGGGTCTCCGGCGGACTGTGACCCGGGATACACCGGCGCCGACGGATACCGTCCCCGCGGCGCGGGCACCCGAGCGGGCGGAGCGAGGAGCGCGCCGCGCGCGGGAGTCGCGCGCGGGCGGACCGAACGGGGCCGACCGGTAGCGCACCGGGGCCGCTCGGCCCGCTTCGACACCGGCGCGCATCCGTACGCCGGGGCCGGGCGGCGCTCCCGCCGTCCGGAGGCTGGAAACGTTCCCATCAGGGAGGCGCGCCGGTACTAGGATGGCGTCCCTGACGGCTCGTCAGCTCGTGGTGTCCGAGCCGTCACGCCGCGTGCCGCCGCGAGGACGGGGCGGCCTGGACGGTCCGCGCCCTGTCGGCGCGACGACCGCCTTGCGGCGATCTGCCGGAAAGATCCTTAACTTACCGGTCACAGAACGTTGGTGACCGCGCAATACCGGGGGGTGACAGTGGGGGCATGAGTGAGACCTCCGCGTACCGAGGGCCGAGCCGACGCCCGTGGCGGGCGACCGACCGGTCGGGGTCCGGCGCCGGGCGGCTGTGCCGTCCGTCGACGGCCGCTGCCGCCGCGCCCCCGACGGCGGCGCCCGTCGCGGCCCCCGCGGGGATCGTGCTGCGCCCCGCGGGGCCGGCGGAGCTCGCGGCGGCCGGCGCCATGCACGACCGCTGCTCGGAGGAGTCCCTCGCACGGCGCTACCACGGACCGCCCGGTGAGGCGAGCCGCTACCTGCCCCACCTCCTGGGCCCGCACCACGGCCGGTCGGTGGCCGCCTGGTCCGCGGACGGCCGACTCGTCGGGCTGGGCCATCTCCTGTGGGACGGGGACGAGGCCGAGGTCGCCCTCCTGGTGGAGGACGCCTGGCAGCGCCGGGGTGTCGGTACCGCTCTGCTCAGCGAACTGCTGGCGCTCGCCGCGCTGTCCGGCCGTAGGACCGTCTACGCCGTCACCCGCCCTTCCGACACGGCGATGGTGCGGACCATGCGCGGCACCGGGCTGCCGCTGGAGTACGACCACAGCGACGGCGCGCTGGTGGTGAGCGCGCGGACCGCCCGGAACGCCGTCCCGGTCACCTCGCCGCCCCGGCGCTGACCCCATGGCGCTCCCACCGCGGCCGCCCGCGGTGGGAGGGTGGCGTCACGGCACCGCGCGACCTCACGGCACCAGCGCACCGGCCGGCGGCGCGGACGCAGCCGCGGGTCCGCTGACGGCGGTGGCCGAGGCCGCCAGCGCCCCGTCCAGATCACGCCACAGGTCCTCGACGTCCTCCAGGCCGACCGACATCCGCAGCAGCCGGTCGCTGATGCCGCCGGCGCGGCGGTCCTCGGCGGCGACGATCCGGTGGCTGATCGACCCGGGGTGCTGAATGAGGGTGTCGACGCTGCCCAGGCTGACCGCAGGGGTGATCAGCCGCACCGCACCGATCACCGCGTGCGGGTCGCCCTCGACCTCGAAAGCCACCATCGCGCCGCCGAGGCGCGGGTAGTGCACGCGGGAGACCCGGGGGTCGGCGGCGAGCCGCCGGGCGATCTCGGCCGCGGTCGACGACTGCGCCCGCATCCGGACCGGGAGCGTGGCCAACCCCCGGAGCAGGAGGTAGCCGGCGAGCGGGTGCAGCACGCCGCCGGTCGCGAACCGGATCTGCCGCAGCGCCCGCGCCTGCTCCTCGCCGCAGGCCACCACGCCGCCGAGCACGTCGCCGTGGCCGCCGAGGTACTTGGTGGCGCTGTGCAGCACCATTGCCGCGCCGTGCTCGCGGGGGCGCTGCAGGACGGGAGTGGCGAAGGTGTTGTCCACCAGGAGCGGCACGTCGCCGCACCGCTCGGCCAGCGCGTCGAGGTCCGTCTCGGCCAGCGTCGGGTTGGCCGGCGTCTCCGCCAGCACCAGGCCGGTGTCGGGGCGCAGCGCGGCCGGTACCTCCTCGGGCGCGGCCCAGGTGACCTCCGTGCCGAGCAGCCCGCTCTCCAGCAGGTGGTCGCTGCAGCCGTAGAGGGGCCGCACGGCGACGACGTGCCGCAGTCCGGCGGCGCCGCGCGCGAGCAGGACGGCGGTGAGCGCCGCCATGCCGCTGGCGAACGCCACGGCCGACTCGGTGCCCTCCAACCGCGCCAGGGCCCGCTCGAAGCGGGCGGTGGTGGGGTTGTCCAGCCGGGCGTACACCGGCGGCCCCGCCAACTGCTCACCGGTGGCGGCGAACGCGTCCAGCCGGGCCGCCTCGCCGCGGCTGTCCGGGCTGGGATAGGTGGTGGAGAGGTCCAGGGGCGGGGCGTGCAGGCCGAGGGCGGTGAGGTCCTCCCGCCCGGCGTGCACGGCCTCGGTGGTCAGCGAGCGGGCGGCGCCCGGAGGGCGTGGGGGTGCGGAGCTCGGGATGTCCATGGCGAGAGATTCTGAACATCGGCCGGGGTCGGCGGGGGCCGCACCGTGCTACGTTCGGCCGGTGTCCGATTCGGTGGTTCTCGATCCGGTGGATCTGGAGATCCTCCGCCTGCTGCAGAACGACGCCCGGATGACGTACCGGGAGCTGGCGGCCGCGGTGGGAGTGGCGGCGTCCACCTGCCTGGACCGGGTCGCCCGGCTGCGGCGCGGCGGGGTGATCCTCGGGCAGGTGCTGCGGGTCGATCCCGCGCGGCTGGGCCGCCCGCTGGAGGCGCTGCTCTCGGTACAGGTGCGCCCGCATCGGGCGGAGCTGATCGGGCCGTTCGTCGAGCGGGTCCGGGCGCTGCCGCAGGCGCGGGCGCTCTTCCACCTGACGGGGCCGGACGACTATCTCGTACATGTGGCGGTCGCCGGTCCGGCGGCGCTGCAGCGGTTGGTGCTGGAGGAGTTCACCGCTCGGCGGGAGGTGGCCCGGGTGGAGACGCGGCTGATCTTCGGCCGGTGGGAGTGCGGTCCGGTGCTGCCGCCCGCGCCGGCGGAGTCCGGCCCCGGTCCTGTCGGGTGAGCGGCGCGGGCGCAGCGGGACGCGCCGGGCAGGACGCTAGCGGTCGAGGGGGGCGGCGTGGTGCCGCAGCGTTGAGCCCTCGCTGCCCTTGCGGACCTCCAGCCGGGCCGGGACGCGGGCGCGCAGTTCCGGGACGTGGCTGACGATCCCGACGGTGCGGTCCTGTTCGCGGAGCGCGTCGAGGAGGTCCAGCACCTCGTCGAGGGTGTCCTCGTCGAGGGTTCCGAACCCCTCGTCGATGAAGAGGGTGTCGAGTCGGCGTCCGCCCGCCTCCTCGGCGACGGCGTCGGCGAGCCCGAGCGCCAGGGCGAGGGAGACCAGGAAGGACTCGCCGCCGGAGAGGGTCGCGGTGTCGCGGTCGCGTCCGGTCCAGGCGTCGGTGACGCGCAGTCCGAGACCGGAGCGGGCGCGTCCGGAGCGGGCGTCGGTGTGGGTGAGGGTGTAGCGGCCGGCGGACATCCGGTGCAGGCGGGAGCCCGCGGCGTGGGCGACCTGTTCGAGCCGGGCGGCGAGCACGTACGTCTCCAGCCGCATCCGGTGGCGGTTCTCCGCCGCCGTGCCGGCGGTGAGCTGGGCCAGCCGGGAGACCTGGCCCGCGTGGGTCCGCAGCGGCAGTTGCCGGCGCAGCGCGGCGGTCAACCGATCGGACAGCGTGTCGAGTTCACGGGACCGGCCGTCGGCGGCGGCCTCGGCCGCGCCGGCCGCGCGCAGCTCGCGCAACGCGACGTCCAGGGCTCGGGCGGTGGCGGCCGGGTCGGCGGGGGGCAGCTCCGCCGCGCGGGCCGTGGCGAGGTCGCCGAGGATCGCGGCCACCACGCTCTCCTCGGCGGTGTGGGCGTCGATCTCCTCGGCGAGGGACCGCAGCTCGCCGTCGGGGAGCAGGGCGTCGGCCGCGGCGTCCGGCCCGGTGAAGCCGGCGCGGAACGCCGCGTCGGCGGCGCGGGCGTCCGCGTCCTTGTGGCGGGAGGCGGCGTCGGCGGCCGCCGTCACCGCCGCGGCGGCGGTGTCGAGGAGGTCGGCGGTCTCCTCCAGCGCGCGTGCGTGCTCGGCGACCCCTGCGGCGTCGCCGCGGGCCCGCCGGATCTCGTCGAGGGCCTCGGCGAGGTCGGCGGTGAGCGCGGTCCGGCGGTCGGCGCGGGCGCGTTCGCGTTCGCGCAGTTCGGTGATCCGCCGGCCCAGCCCGCCGTGGTGGTCGGCGATCCGCTCCAGCCGCGCCGCGGTCCGGTCGGCCGCGGGGCCGGCGCTCCGGGCGGCGTCGGTCTCGGCAGCCAGGTGGGACTCGGCCTCGGTGAGGGCGGCCGCGGTGTCGCCCGCGGTGTCGCGGAGCTGGTCGTGGCGTGCCTCGGCGGCGGCCAGGTCGTGCTCGGCGGCGCGCCGGTGGTCGGTGGCGGCCTCGTGGCGGGCGAGCGCCGCCTCCTCCTCGGCGAGGTCCGGCGCGGTCGCCCGGGGTGCCGCCGGCGCCGGGTGCTCGGTGCCGCCGCACACGGCACAGGGCTCCCCCGGGGCCAGCCCGGCGGCGAGTTCGGCGGCGAGGGAGTCGAGCCGGCGTTCGCGGACCGTCAGCCACCGCTCGTGGGCGGCGCGCGACGCCTCGCGGGCCTCGTCCACGGCGGTGCGCAGCGCGGGGAGCGAGGCGGCGGTCCGCTCCGCCTCACGGGCCGCCGCCAACCGGTCCCGCAGCGGCCGGAGTCGTTCGGCCAGCCCGTCGGCCTCGGCCGCGTGGCGGCGCTCGGCGGCGAGCCGGTCGCGGAGCTCCCGCAGGGAGCCGGCGGCGTCCTCGTGCTCCCGGAGCGCGGTGTCGAGCTCGGTGGACTCGGTGGCGGCGGCCGTGTCGAGTGCGTCCGCCTCCCCGCGCAGTCTGCGGGCGCGCTCCTCGGCGCGCCGGGCCGCATCGAGCGCGCCGGACTCCCGCCGGGCCGTGTGGGCGCGGTCGGTCAGCGTCTCGGCGCCGGCGCCGCGCAGCTCCGCGGGGAGCCGTTCCCGGGCCGCCTGCTCCGCGGCGCGGGTGCGGGCGACCTCCGCGGCGGCGTCCTCCCTGAGGTCGAGGGCGGACGCGACGGTGGCGGCGGCACGGCCGGTCGCGAGCCGGTGGCGCAGGTCGGCGACGTGGCCGGCCGCGGCGGCGAGGCGGTCGGCCCGCTGCCGGGCCTCGGCGTGGCGCTGCTGGAGCCGGGCGGTCTCGGCGCTCGCCTCGTGGGCGGCGCGTGCGGTGGTGTGGCGTGACTCGGCGGCGGCGGTGGCCAGGGCGGTGCGCTCGCGGTCCTCGCGTGCCGCGCAGCGTGCGACCGCGGCCCAGCCGATCACGGCGTCGGTGCGGTCCCCGCCGTGGGCGGGGGTGTCCGGCGCGGCCGGGGGCGGCTCCCCGCCACCGGTGGCCTGGTGCACCCGGTGCAGCAGCTGGTCGACCGTGCGGTCGGCGTCGCGCAGCGCCTCCAGCGCCTCGCCGCGCGCGGCGGAGAGGTACTGCTCGGCGGCGGCGAACCGGCGGGTGTCGAAGAGCCGGCCGAGCAGCTTGGCGCGCTCCTCCGCGTCGGCGCGCAGGAACCGGGCGAAGTCGCCCTGGGGCAGCAGCACCACCTGGCAGAACTGGTCGCGGTTCATGCCGAGGAGGGTGCCGATCTCCTCGGCGATCTCCTGATGGGACCGGCTCAGCGGGCGCAGCCGGCCGTCGGCGCCGCGTTCGGCGAGCAGGCTGACGGCCTTGTCGCGGGTGTGCCCGGTGCCGCGCTTCTTCGGGCGGAGCTGCTCGGGGCGTCGCGTGACCTGCAGACGGCGACCCTCGACGGTGACGTCGAGGACCACCTCCGTGGCGGTGTCGGCGGGGGCGTGGTGGCTGCGGAGTGCTCCGAGATCGGCGCGGCGGGTGCCGGGGACGGAGCCGTAGAGCGCGTAGCAGACGGCGTCGAGGACGGCGGTCTTGCCGGCGCCGGTCGGGCCGTGGAGCAGGAACAGTCCGGCGGCGCCGAGCCGGTCGAAGTCGACGTGCTCGGTACCGGCGTAGGGCCCGAAGGCGGTGACCGTCAGGTGGTGGAGCCTCATGCGGTGTGCTCCTCCGGCCCGCCGCGCGGGGTGTCGACGCGGGCCGCCTCCAGGGCGCGGTCCAGCAGCGCGGCCTCGGCGGGACTCGGTCCCGAGCCGGGACGCACGTGGCGGACGAAGTCGGCGGCGATCTCGCGGTCGGTGCGGCCGCGCAGCCGCTGGGCGTAGGTGGTGGCGCCGTCCCCGGGCACCGGGTCCGGGTCGAGGACCAGGCTGATGAGGTGGGGGAAGCGGGCGCGCAGCCGGGGCATGGGCTCCTCGGGCCGTGCCGGGTCGGTCAGGGTCGCCTCCAGCCAGTGCTGTTCCAGGCCCTCGTGCGCGGGATCGGCGAGGAGGTCGTCGATGCGGCCGCGGATGCGTCCGAGGGGGCGCGGCACCGGGTGGGGCACGGTCTGCGCGGCGAGTTCGCCGTCCGGGCCCAGCTCGATCAGCCACATGCTCTTGCGGTGGGCGGCCTCGGAGAAGGAGTAGGCGAGCGGCGAACCCGAGTAGCGGACGCGGTCGCTGATGGTCTGTGCGCCGTGGAGGTGGCCGAGCGCGGTGTAGTCGAAGCCGTCGAACAGCGAGGCCGGAACGGCCGCCGCTCCCCCGGCGGTGATGTCGCGTTCGCTGTCGGACCCGACGCCGCCGGTGACGAAGGCGTGGGAGAGCACGACCGAGCGGACGCCGGGGCCGCGGGTCGCGAGGTCCGCGCGGATGCGGTCGGCCGCGGCGCCCAGCACCTCACGGTGACCCGCGCGCTCGACGCCGAACTCGGCCCGCGCCAGCGCGGGTTCGAGGTAGGGGATGCCGTAGACGGCCACCGTCCCGTGGGCGTCCTCCAACAGGACCGGCCGGTCGCAGTCGGCGGGATCGGTCCGCAGGTGGACCCCGGCGCGCCCGATGAGGCCGGCGGCGACCCCGAGCCGGTGCGGGGAGTCGTGGTTGCCGGAGATGATGACGGCGGCGACACCGTGGTCGGCGAGGCGGTGCAGGAGCTCGTCGTAGAGGCGCACGGCGGAGAGCGGCGGAACGGCCCGGTCGTAGACGTCGCCCGCGACCAGCACCGCGTCGACCTGGTGTTCGACGGCGACGGCGACCAGGTGCTCCAGCGCGTCGCGCTGCGCGTCCAGCAGCGGCACACGGTGCAGGCCCCGCCCCAGATGCCAGTCGGAGGTGTGCAGCAGTCGCACGTGCGGCGTCCCCTTCGTCCCCTGTCGTCGTCCCCTGTCACCCCGCCCCCGGGGCCCGGAGGGCCCGGCGGCACCGGAACGCTACCAGCCGCCGCCGGGTCGGCCCTCGCCGTACCAGTCACCGCCGGGCTCCAGGGCGGCGGTGCCCGCGGTGGCGTCGGCGAGCCAGGCGGTGAAGGCGTCGAGTTCGGTTCCCGGCAGCGCCGTGGTGATGGTGACCGCGCTGCCGTAGGCGACGTCGCGCACCACGTGGCCCCGGGCGCGCAGTTCGTTCTCCAGTTTCCCCGCGCGCTGGTGGTCCACGGTCACGGTGGCGAGCCGGTACCGGGTGCGGGTGACGGTGCCGAGGCTGTCGAGGGCGGTGCCGACGGCGGCGCCGTAGGCCCGGATGAGGCCGCCGGCGCCGAGCTTGGTACCGCCGAAGTAGCGGCTGACGACGGCGACGACGCAGCGCACCTCGCGGCGGGTCAGCATCTGCAGCATGGGCAGCCCTGCGGTGCCGCCGGGCTCGCCGTCGTCGGAGCACTTGCGGTCCGCGCCGTCGGCGCCGAGGACGTACGCCCAGCAGTGGTGCGAGGCGGCGGGGTGGCGCTGCCGCTCCCGGGCGACGACGGCCGCCGCCTCCGCCTCGGTGGCGACGGGGTCCAGGGTGCAGACGAACCGCGAGCGGTTCACCTCGGTCTCGTGGACCCCGGGGCCCGGCACGGTCAGGTAGCGGTCGGGTGCGGACATGGGGCCACCCTAGGCGCGGGGCGCGCCCCGCCCGGGAGCGGGCCCGGCCCCGGCCGGGGCACCGGCACCGCGCGGGTCTCCCGCCACCGGGGAATGGCGCGACGCGCACGGCTGTTGGCGCGGGTATGTACGGAGACGACGGGACGGTGCGCTCGATACTCGCACCGGCGGGAGAGACCTGGGCCGTGGTCGGCCTGTCCACCAACCGGGCGCGGGCCGCCCACGGCGTGGCCGAGCTGCTGCAGCGGTTCGGGAAGCGGATCGTGCCGGTCCACCCGAAGGCGGAGACCGTACTGGGCGAGCCGGGGTACGCCTCGCTGTCCGAGATCCCGTTCCCGGTGGACGTGGTGGACGTGTTCGTCAACAGCGCGCAGGCCGGCGCCGTCGCGGACGAGGCGGTGGCCGTGGGGGCACGCGCGGTCTGGTTCCAGCTCGGCGTCGTGGACGAGGCGGCGTTCGACCGGGTCCGGGACGCCGGCGTGGCCATGGTGATGGACCGCTGCCCGGCGATCGAGCTGGGGCGGCCGGACTTCGCCGACCTGCGGACGGCGGGCGGCTGACGGCGCCACCGGCACGGCCGGCCCGATAACGGCAGCGCCCCGCTCCCGGCGCGGGGCGCGGACGGCCGCGGCGCGCCGTGTCCGCGACGGCGGGTCACTCCCCGGGTGGCGGCCCCGTCCACGGCACCGGGGCGGGGGTGCGCAGCGGCGGCTGCCAGCCCTCCTCGGCGCTCCAGCGGCGCACCACGCGCGCCGGGACCCCCGCGACGACGGTGTGGTCCGGTATCTCGCCGCGGACCACCGCGCCCGCCGCCACCACGACGTTGCGCCCGAGGCGGGCGCCGGGGAGGACGACGGCGCCCGCGCCGAGCCAGCTGCCGGCTCCTATGGCGACCGGCGCCGCGCGGGGCCACTGGAGTCCGACGGGCCGCGCCGGGTCGTCGTAGGAGTGGTTGGTGGAGGTGACGTAGCAGTACGGCCCGAGGAAGACGTCGTCCGCCACGTCGACGGGCGCGTCGGCGACGATGTGACTGCCCCTGCCGAGGACCACGCCGTCGCCGAGGGTGATGCGCAGCCCGGGTCCGAGGTCCAGGCCGGGCGCCATGCCGACGGTGAGGGTGACGTCCTGCCCGACGACGCACCGTGCGCCGAGCGAGATGTACCGCTCGCCGAAGACGGTGCCCTGCGGGAACGCCAGGCGGGTTCGCTCCCCCAGGTGGTGGAAGGCGTAGGGGCCGGGGCGGTCGGCGGTGACGGCCGCCGCCGCCCGCAGGCGGCGCCACAGCGCGTGCGCCGTGCCCGAGGCGGCGCGGCCGGCGAGGCGCCGCAGTGCCGTCAGCATCATCGCCCCCGCCCGCCCGTCCCGCCGTCCCCTCCTGCGCGTCAGTTGCTGGGGCGCAGCGTCCAGACCACCGTCATCTCACCGGTGACGTCGCCGTTCTCCCGGCGGAGGGTGACGTGGACCTCGAACTCCGGACGGGTGCCGGCGTCGAGGTCGGCGACGACGTCGACGATGGGGCGGCGCATCACGGCGGTGGCGGTGATGGGGCCCATCGCGAGCTTGCGGTAGCCGATCTCGGCGCGCACGGCGAGCGGCACGGCGCGACCGAGCTGGTCGGCGAAGGCGGCGAGCACGATGGCGCCGGAGGCGGACTCCGCGAGGGTGAACATCGCCCCGGCGTGCGGGCCGCCGACGTGGTTGCGGTACTCGGGCCGGTCCGGGAGCCGGACGACGGCCCGCTCGGCGGTGGTCTCGGTGAACTCGAGCCCCAGGGTGCGGGCCATCGGCACCGAGGCGGCGAGCTGGTCCCCGACAGTGGGCGTACGCGCGGGCGTGGTCTCCGTCATGAGCGGCACGTTACCAGTCGGTAGGGCCGGCGGGGAGGGCGTGTTCCCGCCGTGCGGAAGCCGCCCGCCCGGGACACCGGACGGCGGCGGGCCGGGGCGTGGCGTCCCGGCTCACCCGACGGTGAAGGCGCCCTCCGGCGGCCGGGGCGAGGGGATGCCCGCGTCGCCGGGCGGCCGGGCATCGCCGAGGAACCGCAGCAGCGCCGGACCGTGGACCACGCGGGCGGGGAAGGCGTCGGCGGCGCAGCCGCGGGTGAGCTCCGCCACCGGCAGCGACCGGTCGGAGGCGGCGAGCACCACGTTCCCGAAGCGGCGGCCGCGCAGCACCGACGGCTCGGCGACCAGGCAGACCTCCGCGAAGACCTCCGCAGCGGCGGCCAGTTGGGGTCGGAGGAAGGCGAAGGGGGCGGAGTCCGCGAGGTTGGCGAGGTGGACGCCGCCGGGCCGCAGCGCCGCGGCCGACCGCCGCAGGAAGGCCGGGGTCGTGAGGTGGGCGGGCGTCCGGTCGCCGCTGAAGACGTCCGCGACCACCGCGTCCACGGAGTGCGGCGGCAGTTCGGAGAGGACCGCGGCCGCGTCGCCGTGGCAGAGCTCCACCCCGGCCGGCGGCTCACCGAGGGTCGCGGTCACCAGCTCGATGAGAGCGCCGTCGTCCTCGACCACCAGGTGCCGCGAGCCGGGCCGGCGGTGCGCCAGGTGGCGGGGCAGGCTCAGCGCCCCGCCGCCGAGGTGGACGACGCGCGGCGGCTGCTCGTCGGGGACGGTCGTCGTCAGCAGCTGCGCGAGGCGCCGGACGTACTCGAACTCCAGGTGCCCCGGGTCCGCGAGGTCGACGTAGGACTGCGGCACGTCGTCGACCGTCAGCAGCCAGGCGTGCGGCCGGTCGAGGTCCGGGAGGAGGCGGGCGGTGCCATGGGCGACGGGGCCGCTGACGGGCCGGGCGGGGGCGCTGGTCACTCCCCCAGTATCCCCGCCGGTCACAGCGGCCGGGCGCGACACCCGTTCGCGGGTACGCCACACCACGGCCGCCTCGGGGCTCTCGGTTGTTCACACCCCGTGGGCTAGGCTCGCCGCGTGTCCACCGCCGTTGACGAAGCCGCCGCTGTCCTGCCCGAACCGCCGCTCTCGCGGACGGCCGTGGCACTCCGGCTGCTGGTGCTGGGGGCACTGCTCGGCGGCGGACTCCTGGCGGTCGCCGCGCTGGAACCGCAGCGCCTGCTGACGGAGGAGACCCTTGGTTCGGCCGGGCTCGGCACCTGGATCGTCTTCACCCTCGGTTTCGCCGTCCTCAGCGCGCTCATGGTGCCGCGGCCGGTCATGGCGTTGGCGGCCGGCGCGCTCTTCGGAGTGGCGGCCGGCGCCGCACTCGCCGTGGTCGGCACGATGCTGGGCGCGGCGGCGGGGTTCGCCGCCGGACGGCTTCTGGGCCAGCGGGCGCTGCGCCCGCTGGTGCGCGGCAGGCTACTGACGGCCGCGGACCGGCAGCTGAGCGGCCACGGCTTCCGGTCGCTGCTGGTGCTGCGGCTGGTGCCGATCCTGCCGTTCGCCGTGGTCAACACCGTCGCCGCCGTCTCGCGGGTGCCGTGGCTGCCGTTCCTCGCGGCGACGGCCCTGGGCGGCCTCCCCCAGAACACGGCGTTCGCGGTGGCCGGGGCGCGGGCCACCGACCCCGTCTCCCCCGCTTTCCTGTCGGCGGTCGCCTTCCTCGTGCTCTCCGGGCCGGTCTCCGCCTCGGTGTGGCGGCGCCGGCGCGCCCGTCGCGAGCGGGCCGCCGCGGCGGCGGCCGAGCACGGCGCCGCCGTGGAAGCCGCCGACCCTACCGCGCTCGCCGGTCCCGACCGCCGTGCCGGCGGCGGGACCGGTGACGGTTCGCATCCCGGCTCGACCGGGTGCTCCACCCCCGCCGGCGCCGCCGGTACCGCCACCCTCGACCACAGGGACGAGCACAGCACGCCATGACCTGGTTCGAAGCACTGGTCCTCGGAATCGTCCAGGGGCTCACGGAGTTCCTGCCCATCTCCTCCAGCGCGCACATCCGGCTGACCGCGGTCGTCGCCGGCTGGGAGGACCCCGGCGCGGCGTTCACGGCGGTGACCCAGATCGGCACCGAGGTGGCGATCCTGATCTACTTCCGCAAGGACATCTGGGCCATCGTCACCACTTGGACGCGGTCGCTGTTCGACCGGTCGCTACGCAGCGACCCCAACGCCCGCATGGGCTGGCTGGTGATCGTCGGCTCGGTGCCCATCGCCGTCCTCGGCATCCTGCTCAAGGACACCGTGGAGGGGCCCTTCCGCGACCTCCGGCTCATCGCGCTCGGCTTCATCGTCCTCGGTATCGCGCTGGGCGTCGCCGACCGCATGGCCACGCAGGCGGAGCGCGGTGGCCGCCACCGGGCGCGCAAGCCGCTGAAGGAGCTGAACCAGCTGTCCGTCCGCGACGGCGTCTTCTTCGGCCTCTGGCAGGCGCTGGCCCTGATCCCCGGGGCCTCGCGGTCCGGCGCCACCATCACCGGCGGCCTGTTCCTCGGGTACACCCGCGAGGCGGCGGCGCGCTACGCGTTCCTGCTGGCGATCCCGGCGGTCATGGGCTCCGGTTTCTACGAGCTGCGCGAGATCGGGGGCGACACCGGGCACGCGGGGTGGGGGGCGACGCTCTTCGCGACGCTCGTCTCGTTCGCCATCGGGTGGGCGGTGATCGCGTGGTTCATGCGCTGGGTCTCGACCCGCAGCTTCATGCCGTTCGTCTGGTACCGGATCGTCGTGGGTGTCGCGATCCTGGTGCTGGTGTGGGCCGGTGTCCTGGAGCCGCTGGCCGGCGCCGAGTTCGGCGGCTGACACCTCGGGCGGCGGACGGGGCCGCCCGAGGCCCCGCCCGCCGCTGCGGGACGGAACCCAACCGGCCGTCACGTGGCCACGCGGTCACGCGGTCACGCGGTCACGCAGTCACGCAGTCACGCAGTCACGCAGTCACGCGGCGGACGATCTCTTCGCACAGCTCGTGGGTGCGGAGCGCGTCCTCCGCGTCGGCGACGGCCTCGACGCGACCGGTGCGCACGGTGTCCAGGAAGGCGTGCACCGCCTGCTCGATGCCGCGCTGCCGGGCGACCGGCACCCAGTCACCGCGGCGGCGCACGGTCGGCTGGCCCTTGTGGTCGATGACCTCCGCCAGGTTGCGGACCTCGCGCTTGGTGTCCGCGCCGGAGACCTCCAGCACCTCCTCGGCCGAGCCGGACATCCGGTTCATCACCCCCAGCGCGGTGAAGCCGTCGCCCGACAGGCGCAGCACCACGTGGTGGAGCTGCCCGTCGCGGACCCGGGCGCTGACGTCGGTCGCGGTCACCTCGCCCGGCGCCAGGAACCGGAGGGTGTCCGCGACGTGGATGAAGTCGTCGAAGACGACGCGCCGCGGCTGGTCCGGGAGCCCCACGCGGTGCTTCTGCAGGACGACCAGGTCGCGCGGGTGGTCCCGGCACTGCGCGTAGCCGGGGGCGAAGCGGCGGTTGAAGCCCACCGCCAGCGGGAGTCCGCGGGACGCCGCCAGCTCCGTGAGTCGGCGGGCGTCGTCCAGGTGGTAGGCGAGCGGCTTGTCGACGTAGGTGGGGACGCCCGCGCCCAGCAGCCGGGTCACCAGGGAGGGGTGCGCCTCGGTCGGCGCGTGGACCAGCGCCGCGTCGGGTGCCGTGGCGAGCAGGGCGTCGAGCTCCCCGTGGCGGCGGTCGGGCGGGATGTGGAAGGCGTCGCCGACCTCGGCGAGGGTGGCCGGGGAGCGGGTGTGGAGGTGAAGCCGCACGCCGGGGAGCGCGGTGAGCACCGGCAGGTAGGCCTTGCGGGCGATGTCGCCCAGTCCGATCACCGCGATCCTCACCGGTGTCTCCTCTCGCTCGCCGGCGCCCGACCGCCGGCCCGCCGCTGTGCGCCGAGGCGGACCGTCGCCCCGGTGCCGCGCAGCCTAGGCCAGATCCGGGCCGTCCGCCGTACGGTGCGGCGGCGGGTCGCCGCCGCCACCGCGCCGACCGGAGCCGGCGGCGAGCCGGGCGGCCAGGGACTCGACGGCGGCCCTGGTCCGCCGCCCGTGGTCGTCGTCCCGGAGCCGGGCCGCCGCACGCCGGGCACGACCGAGTTCGTGGCGGGCGGCGGTGACGCAGTCCAGCGCGACGTGGTCGCCGGCCAGCCTCAGGTACAGCAGGGGGTAGAGGCCGCGGGCGTCCGCGGTGGCCGACCGCGGTGCGGGGCCGGCCGGTTCGGCGTCCTCGGCCGTGCCGCGTGCCTCTGGTGCGCCGGCTGCGCGGGTGGCGCCGGGCGGCGCCTCGTCCCCGCCCGCGGCTGCGTCGGCCTCCGCCAGGGCGACCAGGTCCCAGTGCAGAGCGGTGCGCGGGTCGTCCTGCGCGGCGGCCAGGTAGTGGGCGATGGTGCAGCGCTGCAGGGGCCCGGCCCCCGGTCCGGGGTCGGCCCAGAGCGCGGCGAGGCGGTTGCGCGCCTCCTCGCGGTCGCCGGCGCGGTGGAGCATGACGGCCTGGCCGACGCGCTGCATCACCGGGTGCTGGCTCGGGGTGTGCTGGGGCACCTGCCCTCCTGGGCGGCTGGACGGCGGCGGACCCCGAGGCTAGACCGGACGGCGGCCGGGAGGCGGGCGCGGCGCGGCCCCCGCCGCGCCATCCCGACCCGGGTGGCGCAACGCGGGGCCGCTGCGCGGCGCGTCCGGCGGCTCAGCCCGCGAGGTCGGGCACCCGCCAGTCGACGGGCGGGTGGCCCTGGGCGGCGAGGGCCGCGTCGATGCGCGAGAACGGCTGGGAGCCCAGGAACTTGCGCGCGGAGAGCGGTGAGGGGTGGGCGCCGTCGACGATCGCGTGCCGGTCGGTGTCGATCAGCGCCGCCTTCTTCTTGGCGTGGTTGCCCCACAGCACGAACACCGCCGGCTCGTCGCGCGCGGAGACGGCGGAGATCACGGCGTCGGTGAACTTCTCCCAGCCGCGGCCCTTGTGGGAGTTGGCCTCGCCCGAGCGGACCGTGAGCACGGTGTTGAGGAGCAGCACGCCCTGGTGCGCCCAGGGCATGAGGTACCCGTTGTCGGGCACGGGGTGGCCGAGGTCGCTGAGCATCTCCTTGTAGATGTTGCGCAGCGACGGCGGGACCTTCACCCCGGGCCGGACGGAGAAGCACAGGCCGTGGCCCTGGCCCTCCCCGTGGTACGGGTCCTGCCCGAGCACCACGACGCGGACGTCGTGGTACGGCGTGGCCTCCAGCGCGGCGAAGACCTCGTCCTGCGGCGGGAACACCGGGCCGGCGGCCCGCTCCGCGGTGAGGAACGCGGCCAGCTCCTCGTAGCGGGGGTGGGCGAGCTCCTCGCCCAGGGCGTCCCGCCAGGACTCGGGCAGCTTCTCGAACACGTGCGGACCTCCGGTCGCCGTCGCCAGTGATACGCCCGAACGTACCCCGGGGGTCGGACACTCCCCGGGGCCGCCCGCCTCCCGGTACCGCGCACCGCGGCCGGCGGGGGCGCCCCGGCCTCAGGTGACGGTGGCGCCCAGCAGCAGCCCGCCGTCGACGAGCAGCGTCTGACCGGTGATCCAGCCGGACTCGCGGGAGCTGAGGAAGGCGACCGCCCCCGCCACGTCCTGCGGCGCGCCGAGCCGGCCCAGCGGGTAGGCCGCGGCCGCCTCGGCCTCCCGACCCTCGTACAGCGCGGCGGCGAACCGGGTCCGGACCACGGCAGGCGCGACGGCGTTGACGCGGACGCCGGGGGCGAGTTCGTGGGCGAGCTGCTGGGTCAGGCTGATCAGGGCCGCCTTGCTGATGCCGTAGGCGCCGAGCATCGGGAAGGCCGACACCCCGGCGACGGAGGCCATGTTGACCACGGTTCCCCCGTGGTCGCGCTGCCAGGCGGCCCAGGTCAGCTGGGCGAGGGCCAGCGCGGAGAGGACGTTGACCTCCAGGACCTTCGCGACGGTGCCGAGGTCCGCGTCGGCCAGCGTGCCCACCGCGGGGTTGATCCCGGCGTTGTTGACGAGGTGGTCCAGGCGCCCCCAGCGGGCCATCACCCGGTCGACGACCTCCCGCCGGTGGTCGGGGTCGTGCACCCTGCCGACCACGCCCATCGCACGGTCCGGCCCGAGGTGCGCCACCGCCTGTTCCAACGTCTCCGGGTCGCGGCCGGTCAGGCAGACGCGGTCGCCGCGCGCCACGAGCGCCTCGGCGACCGCCAGGCCGATGCCACGGCTGGAACCGGTCACGAGGGCCACCTCGCTCCCGGGCGGAGGTGCGGCGTCGCGGCGCTCGTGGGCGGGGCCGGGCGGGGACTGCGCTGCGCTCATGGTGGCGGCCTCTCGGTCGGTCGTCGGGTCCTGTCGTCGTGGCCGGGCGTCGTGGCCGGGCGTCGTGGCCGGGCGTACTCGGGGCGGGGCGCCCCCTGCTCAGCCGGCGGGGCCGCCGGCGACGTACAGCGTCTGGCCGGAGACATAGCCGGCGCCGTCCCCGGCCAGGTAGGCGACCGCGCCGGCCACGTCCTCCGGGCGCCCGATCCGCCGGACTGCGGTGCGCGCGGCGACCTCCGCCTCGAACTCCTCGACCGTCAGGCCGGCGCGTTCCGCCGCGGCAGCGGTCATCGCGGTCGCGACGAAACCGGGGGCGACGGCGTTGGCGGTGATACCGAACCGCCCGAGTTCGAGGGCGACCGTCCTGGTGAAGCCCTGGATGCCGGCCTTCGCCGCCGCGTAGTTGGCCTGCCCGCGGTTGCCGAGGGCCGAGGTGGAGGAGATGTTGACGATCCGTCCGAAGCCCGCGTCCACCATGGCGGACTGGCAGGCCCGGGTCATCAGGAAGGCGCCGCGCAGATGCACCGCGAGAACGGTGTCCCAGTCGTCCTCGGTCATCCGGAACAGCGCGTTGTCGCGGATGACACCCGCGTTGTTGACCAGCACAGCGGGCGGGCCGAGTTCGGCGGTCACCCGCTCCACGGCCGCCGTCACCGCCGCGGCGTCGGTCACGTCACAGCCGACTGCCCGCGCGGTACCGCCGTCCTCGCTGACGGCGGCGACGGTGGCGGCGCACTCCGCCTCGTCGAGGTCAAGGACGGCGACGCACCGGCCGTCCCGGGCGAGGCGGAGCGCGGTGGCGGCCCCGATACCGCGGGCGGCTCCGGTGACGACGGCGACGCGGCGGTCGGTGGACAGCGGGTGCCTCCCGGGGCTGTGGGGCCGCCCGGGGCCGACGGGGCCGGGCGGACGCGTGGTCCGGACCGGACGCTAGAAGGCGCGGACCGAGGTGTCAACGGTGCCCCCGGCCCGCCAGCAGGTCGGGCAACCGGCAGGCGGGCGCCGTCCGAACGCGCCGTCTCCCCGGACTCAGCGGACCAGGAGCTCCAGCAGCCGCTCCGCCTCGGCGGCGGGGTCGGCGGTGAGGCCGGTGTGCACCGGACCGGGCTGGACCACGGTGCTGCGGGGGGCCGTCAGCCAGCGGAACCGCCGCCCGGCGTCGTCCGCCGCCGCCTGACCGGCGCCCGGCCCGCCGCTGCACAGCGCCTGCGCCGCGCCGAGGGCGGCCCGCACGCCGGCCACGTCGGCCGTCGGGTCGAGCGCCCGCAGCCGCGCGGGGTCGAGGTGGACATGGGCGGCGAGAAAACCCCGGGGGCGGCAGTACACGAGGACCCCGGCGTTGATGTGCTCGCCCCGTTCGATCCGGGGGACCACACGGAGCAGGGCGTACTCGAAAACGGCACGGGGCGTGGGCGCGGCGGCGGTCATCGGCCCTCCCCCGCCCGGCGGGGCGCGGGGGCCAGCAGCCAGCCGGGTGGGGCGGGCGGACGCGCGGGCGTGGGGTCGCCGACGGTGATGGCCTCGGAGACCACGGCGGCCCGTGCGAGCAGCAGCTCGGCGTGGCGGGCCCGCAGCGCGGCCGGGTCGGCGGTCTCGTCGTCGCCGACGAGCCAGGCGTCGGGGACGAGGGCGGTGACCTCCGCGAGCAGCTCGGCGGTCACCAGCGGCGCGAGGTCGTCGGCGGCCGCACCCAGGTCCGGCCGGCAGGGCGCCAGCGCGTGGTCGGAGGCGTCGTAGGGCCGGGCGGCGGCCGCCTCGACGGCCGGCCAGTTGTGCTGCCAGGTGAGGGTGGCCCCGTGGTCGATGAGCCAGAGGTCGCCGTGCCAGACCAGCATGTTCGGGTTGCGCCAGGAGCGGTCGACGTTGTTGACCAGCGCGTCGAACCACACGACGCGGCCCGCCTCCCGCGGGCTCACCGCGTAGGCGAGCGGGTCGAAGCCGAGGGAGCCGGGCAGGTAGTCCATCCCGAGGTTGGGGCCGGGACTGGCGTGCAGCAGCGCCTGCACCTCCTCGTCGGGCTCGGCCCGCCCGACCGCCGGGTCCAGGTCGAGCACGGCCAGCCGGGGGACGCGCAGCCCGAGCCGGCGGGCCAGCTCCCCGCTGATCACCTCGGCGACCAGGGTGCGGCGCCCCTGGCCGGCGCCGGTGAACTTCATGACGTATGTCCCGAGGTCGTCGGCCTCGACCAGTCCGGGGAGCGAGCCGCCCTCCCGCAGGGGGGTGATGTAGCGGGTCGCGGTGACCTCTGTCAGCACGTTCTCGGGCACCCGTCTCGTCGGCGCGGTTCGGTCGCCCCGGCGCGGTGGCGCCACGGCGGGAGGCAACGAGCCGTCGGCGGCGCTGCCCTCCGGCCCGTCCGCACCATGCTAACCGCGGGCGCCCCGGAGCCGGCCGGGCGCCGCAACCACGGCTCGACCGACCGCGCGCAGCGGCCCGCCAGCGGTGCCGGGGCTCCGGTCACCCGTCGCCACGTTGGCGGGCGGCCCAGGTGTGAAGGGCCTCGCCCTGCTCCGCGCCGTCGAGGTTCATCGCCGCCTCGATCAACGCCAGGTGGGTGAAAGCCTGCGGATAGTTGCCGAGGAAGGTGCCCGCGCGGTCCATCTGCTCGGGCAGGAGGCCCAGCGGGCCCACGTGGGAGCACAGCGCTGCGAACCGCTCCTCCGCCTCCTCCCGGCGGCCGGCCAGGACCAGGGCCGAGACCATGTCGAAGGAGCTCATCAGGAACGCCCCCTCCGGGTCGTCCAGCCCGTCGTCCGTCGCCTCGGGGTCGTAGCGGCGCAGCAGGGCGCCGCCGATGCCCAGTTCCGCCTCGACGCGGTCGAGGGTGGACAGCACCCGGGGGTCGTCACCGGCCAGGAACCCGAAGAGCGGCACGTGCAGCAGGGACGCATCGGTGTGCGTCGCCCCGTAGGACTGGACGAACGAGCCGACGCCCTCGTCGTAGCCCTCCCGCAGCAGTTCGGCCGCGACCTCGTCGCGCTCCCGCCGCCAGCGCGCGACCGCCGGCTCCCGGCCGGCCCCGGCGCGTTCGGCGAGCAGGACGCCGCGGTCCAGTGCCACCCAGGAGCACAGCTTGGAGTGCGTCCAGTGGCGGGGCGAGTCCCGGGCCTCCCAGAGTCCGTGGTCCTTCTCCCGCCACCGCTTTGCGACCACGTCGACCAGCCGCCCGACCTCCTCCACCTCCGTGTCACTCAAGCTGCCCGTGGCCTGGTGGAACGCGTGGGCGGCGTCGACGATGTGGCCGTAGGCGTCGATCTGGTGCTGCTGGTGCGCCTCGTTCCCGACCCGGACGGGGCGTGAGGCGGCGTACCCCTCGAGGTGGTCCAGCTCCGCCTCGGCGATCTCCGTCGTCCCGTCGACGGTGAGCATGGGGTCCAGCCGGTCGTGGTGGACGAGGCACCGGCCGAGGAGGAAGCGGAGGTAGCGTCCCGCCTCCTCGGAGTGGCCCAGGCGCAGCAGTACCAGGACGCCCAGCGAGGCGTCCCGGTGCCACACGTAGCGGTAGTCCCAGTTGCGTGCCCCGCCGATCCATTCCGGCAGCGAGGTGGTGGGGGCCGCCAGCAGCACGCCGGTCTCGTCCGCAAGAAGGCCGCGGAGCACCAGGGCACTGCGGCGCACCTGAGCGGCCCCCACCCCGTCGTAGGTGGATCGGTCCGACCAGCTCTGCCAGGCGCTGACCGTGGCGTCGCGCAGCTGTTCCGCCGTCGCGACGTCGAGCGGGCGGGCCGGGCCGCCCCGGTAGCCGAGCGCCTGCACTGCCGCGGCGCCCGCCGTGAGCTCGACGCGGGTGACGGCCTCCTGCTGCTCGTCACCGGTCGCCGCGGGGCGTGGTGCGCCCGTCAGCCACACAGAGCCGTCGTCGGTGCCGTGGCCGGTGGCGAGCCCGTGGTCGGTCTCCCGCCAGCGGACGGTGGCGCGGGCGTAGTCGGGCCGGGCCTCGACCCGCAGGGTGATGGAGGCGGTGCCCTCCACACAACGGACGAGCCGGACGAGCACGTGCTCCGGGGTGATGTCCGCCTCGTCGTCGCCGTGCCCGGCGGGTCGCAGCGCGAGGAAGTCGTGGGCGACGACCGTGGCGTGCGGAGCCTCCCAGCGGGTCTCCAGAACGAGGCTGTCGTCCACGTAGCGCCGCTCCGGCGGACCCGCCCCGGCCACGGTCAGTTCCCAGCCTCCCGCGGCCCGGTCGAGCATCCGCCCGAAGGTGCTCGGGCTGTCGAACCGCGGCGCGCACATCCATTCCACGGTGCCGTCGGGGCCGAGCAGGGCGCTGGTGTGGCAGTCGGACAGGAAGGCGTAGTCGCCGATGGGCGGGTAGTCGTCGGCCGGACGCCGCGGCGGTCGGGGCTCACCGGGCCGGTGGCCGCCGGACGCGGGGCTGTCGCTGTCGCTCGTCGGGGGCGGTGCGGGCGTCATCGGTGGCTCCTCCTTCGTCGGGTCGGTCTGCCGCGGGCCGGACGCTGTCAGCGCCCGGGTGCCAGCTGCGGGAGAACGTGGGCTCCGAACTCCTCGACGAACCGCAACTGGTCCGGGCCGACCTGATGCAGCATGATCCGGTCGAACCCGGCGGCGGCCTGGCGGGCGAGCCAGTCGGCGTGTTCGGCCAGGTCCGCCGAGACGTGCACGTACGGTTCGACGTCGGCGGGGGTGACGAACCGCCCCACCTCCTCGAAGTGCCGGGGCCGGGCGATCTCCCAGCCGACCTCGCTGCCGAGCACCGGCTCCCGCCACTGGTCGTGCGCTGCGGCGAGGGCGGCTTCACGGCTGCGGTCCCAGGAGAGGTGCGCCTGGAGCACCGCCGGCCCGGCCCCGCCCGCCTCGCGGTAGGCGGTGAGGGTGTCGATGTGGCCGTCCTCGGGCTGGTTGACGGTGATGAGGCCGTCCGGTGCCCAGTCGGCGACCGCCTGCCGGGCGGTCGCGGGTGTCACGGCCGCGATCAGCAGGCCCGGTGGGCGGGCGGGCCGCGTCCACAGCTGGGCGCCTTCGACGCGCACCAGTCCGTCGTGGTCGACCACCTCGCCGTCGAAGAGGGCGCGGATCACTTCCACGCACTCGCGCAGCCGCCGCGCGCGGACATCCTTCGGTGGCCATCGTCCTCCGGTGATCCGCTCGTTCAGTGCCTGGCCGGTGCCGAGCGCCGCCCAGAACCGGCCGGGGAACATCTCGGCAAGGGTCGCCATCGTCTGGGCGTGCACCGCCGGGTGGTAACGCTGCCCGGGGCTGGTGACAACGCCCAGCGGGAGGGTGGTGGCCTGCAGGCCGGCGCCCAGCCATGTCCAGGCGTGGCCGGAGTGCCCCTGCCGGCTGCTCCACGGCGCGAAGTGGTCGGAGCACATTCCCGACGAGAACCCGGCCTCCTGTGCCGCGCGCAGCGCCGTCAGGAGGGCGGAGGGCGGGAACTGTTCGTGCGAGGCGTGGAAGCCGAGGTCGGTGGCGGGGGACGGTCGGGGTGTCATGCGGGGTCCCTCCGGTGGGCGTGGGACAGTCAGCAGGTCGTGGCGTCGTGATCCTCTCGCGACTGCCCTGCGCCACTGCGCCGAAACACCCATATGTCCCCCTGCCGGTCGCCGTCCGCGGGCGGCGACCGGGGCGCGGGCCGGGTCTGTCAGTGGGCGGCGGCAGACTGACGGTCCGACAGCTCGACGGACCTCCGTCGACGAAGGACGGAGCGAACGATGGACGACAACGGCGGACGGCTCGGGCGGCTGCGGCGCATCCTCGAACGGCGGGAGGAGCGCGAGGCGGCCGGCCCCTCGGAGCCCTGGCGGATACGCGCGGGCGGTGGGACGCCGACCCTGCCGGTGACGGAGGAGGTGCCGTTGATCCGCACCGACTTCAGCGACGACGCGGTCTGGACGGCGGTCCGCGACGCCGTGCTGGCCCCGCACCCCCAGGGCCGCGGCGAGGTCTTCCGGGCGGAGGTCGAGCCGGTCGAGGACCGCAGGTTCGCCGGACTGGCCGCCGCGGAGCTGGTGGAGCGGGTTCCGGCGGACCCGGAGTGCCCCGAGGAACCGGCGGCGACACTGCTGCTGGTGGCGGATGCCACCACCGTGACCTCGGCCGAACACCACCTGCTGCTGGTGGAGATCGACATCGACGAGAACGATCTCGTGCGCCGGCTGCGCGTCGTCCCCCGGGCGGTGCAGATGGTGGAGAACAACCTGACGACGGCCAACATGGGCTGGGAGGAGTTCGCGGAGGCCGCCGACGACGACGGGGTGCTGCGCGAGCTCTGAGCCGTGCCGCGGCGGTGGGGCCGGGGGACGGCGCGGACGGGGCGGGCGTTCCGGGACGCCCGCGCCCACCTGCCGTGCGGGGGCGGCGAATGTACGATCGTGCACACCCGGGGTGGCCGTCCCGGGGGAGCCGTAACCGGCCCGTGCCACCGGGAGTTCGGGCCGGCGGATGCCCGTGGCGCGTGCCCCGACCCACGGAGAGACCCCATCATGACCGACCAGCTCCCCCACCTCGACACCTCCCGGTCGGTGGACGACCGGGTCGCCCACCTGCTGGCGTTGATGACCCCGCAGGAGAAGGCGGGTCAGATGCTGCAACTCGACGCGCGCGGCGACCTCACGGACGTGGTCCTCGACCACCACGCCGGATCGGTGCTGCACGCCTCGCCGGAGCGGCTCGCGGCCGCGCACGCGCTGACGGCGCGCACCCGGCTGCGCATCCCGCTGCTGGTGGGCGAGGACTGCATCCACGGCCACTCGTTCTTCGAGGGCGCGACGATCTTCCCCACGCAGCTGGGCATGGCGGCCTCCTGGGACGCCGACCTGCTGGCGCGGGTGGCGCGCGCGACGGCGGTGGAGGCGTCGGCCACCGGCATCCACTGGACCTTCTCCCCCGTCCTCTGCATCGCGCGCGACCTGCGCTGGGGCCGGGTCAACGAGACGTTCGGCGAGGACCCCTTCCTCATCGGCGAACTGGCCTCGGCGATGGTGCGCGGGTACCAGGGCGAGGGGTTGGCCGACGCGACCGCCGTGCTGGCCTGCGCCAAGCACTTCGCGGGCTACTCCGAGACGCAGGGCGGGCGGGACGCCAGCGAGGCGGACATCTCGCGGCGCAAGCTCCGCTCGTGGTTCCTCCCGCCCTTCGAGCGGGTCGCCCGGGAGGGGTGCCGCACCTTCATGCTGGGCTACCAGACCACCGACGGCGTCCCGATCACCGTCAACAGCTGGCTGCTGGACGAGGTGCTCCGCGGCGAGTGGGGGTACACCGGTGTGCTGGTGACCGACTGGGACAACGTGGGTCGCATGGTGTGGGAGCAGCGGGTGCAGCCCGACCACGCCCACGCCGCCGCGGCGGCGGTGCGCGCCGGCAACGACCTGGTCATGACGACGCCGGGCTTCTTCGCCGGCGCGCTGGAGGCCATCGACCGGGGCATGCTGGCCGAGAAGGACCTGGACCGGGCGGTCGCACGCATCCTCGCCCTCAAGTTCGAACTCGGGCTGTTCGAGGACCCGCGGCTGCCGGAGCCGGGGCGGCAGCGGGCGGTGGTCGGGTCGCCCGAGCACGCCCGGCTCAACCTGGAGGCCGCGCGGCGCTCGCTGGTGCTGCTGGCCAACGACGGCGTGCTGCCGCTGGCCGGCGGCCTGACCGAGGGCACCGGCGCGAGCGCGGTCGGCCCGGCCGCCGCGGGCCCCCGCACGGTGGCGGTGGTCGGCCCGCTGGCCGACGACGCCCAGACCCAGTTGGGCGACTGGGCCGGCTCGTCCGGCCAGGCCGACTGGCTGCCCGACGGGCAGCCGCGCTCGATGATCACCACCGTTCTCGACGGAATCCGCGCCGCCGTGCCGGACACCTGGCGGGTGACGGAGGCGAGGGGCGCGGACATCCTGACCCTGGCGCCGGACCCGGAGGGCGCGCTCTTCCCCGACGGCCAGCCCCGGCCGCCCGTGGTGGCGCCCGCGGAGCCCGACGACGCCCTGATCGCGGAGGCGGTGGCGGCCGCCCGCGGGGCCGACCACGTGGTCGCGGTCGTGGGCGACCGGATCGAGCTGGTCGGCGAGGGCCGCTCGACGGCGACCCTGGAGCTGCTCGGCGGCCAGGCCGCACTGCTGGAGGCGCTGGCGGCGACCGGCACGCCGCTGGTGGTGGTGCTGCTGGCCTCGAAGCCGCTGGTGCTGCCGCCGGCGGCGTACGGCGCGGCGGCACTGCTGTGGGTGGCGAACCCGGGCATGGAGGGCGGGCGGGCCGTCGCGGAGCTGTTGCTGGGGCTCTCGGAGCCGTCCGGCAGGCTGCCGGTCTCGTTCCCGCGCCACGTGGGCCAGCAGCCGACCTACTACAACCAGGTCCGGGGCCAGCACGGCACCCGGTACGCCGACCTCACCCAGACGCCGGCGTTCGCCTTCGGCCAGGGGCTCTCCTACTCCACCGTCTCCTACGCGGACCCGGCGGTGGCGGACGACCGGCTGACCGCCGCGGGGACGCTGCGGGTCGAGGTCACCGTCGCCAACACCGGCGGGCGCCCGGTGCGGGAGACGGTCCAGCTGTACATCCGGGACGAGGTGACCTCCGCCAGCTGGACGGACCGGGAGCTGAAGGCCTTCCGCCAGATCGACCTCGCCCCCGGGGAGCAGCGCCGGGTGGTGCTGGAACTGCCGGTCGCGGAGTGCTCGATCGTGGACGCCGCCGGAATCCGGCGGGTCGAGCCGGGGGGCTTCGAGGCCCTGGTGGGCCCGTCCTCGCGCCCGGAGGACCTGCTGGCGGTACCGTTCGCCGTGCTCGCGTCCGACTGAACCCCGGGCCGACCCGTGCCACCGCACGCGGTGGCACGGGTCGGCCCGCAGGCCGGCGGCAGCGGCCGCCGGACCGCCACCGGAAGACCGAGGAGAGCCATGACCCTTGCCCACCAGGACGTTCCCGACCGGCGGGGTCGGCGGCCGCGGGTCGGGCTGCTGCTGCCGCGCGACCTGCCCGCCGGGCAGGTGCTGGACTACGCGCGCCAGGCGCAGGACGCCGGCTTCACCGCCCTGTGGGTGGTGGAGGACATGAGCTGGCGCGGCGGCATCGCGCAGGCCGGGGCGATCCTGGCGGCCACGCGGCTGGAGGTGGGCATCGGCATCCTGCCGGCGGGCGCGCGGAACGCCGTGTACGCGGCGATGGAGGTGGCGACCCTCGCCCAGCTGTTCCCCGGGCGGCTGACGGTGGGGGTGGGGCACGGGATGCCGGAGTGGATGCGGGCCGCGGGGGCCTGGAGCACGCGACCGCTGGGTGTGCTCTCCGACCACGCGACCGTGCTGCGCTCGCTGCTGCGCGGCCGGAGCGCCGCCCCGGTGGCGGGCGGGCCGGAGGTCGCCCTCGATCCGTCCGCGGTGCCCGATCAGGTGCCGGACGTGCTGCTGGGCGTCCGCGGGCCGCGCTCGCTCGCCCTCTCCGGGCGGGTGGCCGACGGCACGGTGCTGGCGGAGCCGACCTCGCCGGAGTACGTCCGCGCCGCGCTGGCCGCGGTCGCGCCGCGCGGGCCGCACCGGCTGGTCGCGTTCAACGTGGCGTCGGTGGACGAGGACCGGGGCCGGGCGCTGGCCCGTGCCCGGCCCGCGCTCGCGTGGATCGGCGAGCCGGACTGGGCGCCGCACCTGGCGCCGATGGACATCGGGGCGGAGGTCCGGGCGCTGCGGGAGCGGTGCGCCGATCGGGAGGAGTTCGCCCGGCGGCTGCCCGACGCCTGGGTGGCGCGGCTCGCGCTCGCCGGGACGCCGGCCGAGGTGGGGGCCGGGCTCTCCACGCTGGCGGAGGCCGGGGTCACCGACGCGGTCCTGCTGCCGACCGGCCCGGACCCGATGGCGGAGGTGGCGTCGCTGGCGACCGTGGTGTGAGCCGCGCTCCGGACGGCGGGCAGCGCGCGGCGGGCGGTGCCGCGCTCACCCCTGCCGCCGCGCGGGCGGGAGCCGGCAGGCGCGGGTGACCGCCTCCGCCACCTCGGGCATCTCGGACTCGGCGAGCGCGGAGACGGTGATCCGGACGGCCGGCGCGGAGTCGATGCGGAAGCGTGCCCCCGGGGCGACGGCGTAGCCGTCGCGCAGCAGCCGGGAGACGGTGCCGGTCTCGTCGCCGACCGGCACCCAGACGTTCAGGCCGCTGCGGCCGTGCGCCCGGACGCCGCGGGCGGCGAGTTCACCGATCAGCGCCTCGCGCCGGGCCCGGTAGGAGGCGGCGGCGCCGGTCTCCGCGGTGCTGAGCCCGGCGACGGCCCGCTGCAGCAGATGGCTGACCCACCCCGGGCCGAGCCGCTGGCGCCCCGCGACGCGGTCCACCGTGGTGGGGTCACCGGTCAGGTGCGCCACCCGGAGGTCGGGGCCGAGGGCCTTCGCGCCGGAGCGGACGAACGCCCAGGCCGTGGTGGCGCCGGCGAGGGGGTGCAGTGGCTGGTCGACGATGCCGTGGCCGTGGTCGTCCTCGACGAGCAGCACCTCGGGGCGGTCGGCGAGCAGGGCTCGCAGGGCGCGGGCGCGCTCCGCGTCGACGGCGGCGCCGGTGGGGTTCTGGGCCCGGGCGGTCACCACGAGGGCGCGCGCCCCCGCGCGCAGCGCCGCGGCGGCGGCGTCGGGCAGCGGCCCTCGGTCGTCGACCGCCACGGGCAGCGTCCGCAGGCCCAGCGCGGAGAGCAGGTCGAGCAGGCTTCCCCACCCGGGGTCCTCGACCGCGACGGCGTCGCCGGGGCGCAGTCGCGCGGCGAGGACCCGCTCCACCGCGTCGAGGGCGCCGCTGGTGACGGCGAGCGGGCCGTCCGGGACCCCGTCCGCGGCCAAGGAGGCCGTGACGGCGGTCCGCAGCGTCTCCTCCACCCCGGCCGCGCCGTACATCACCGGTGTGCTTCGCGCACCGACCGCGGCGAGCACCGGTTCAAGGGGCGGGAGGAGCCGCGGGTCCGGGTTGCCGCCGGCGAGGTCGCGGACGTCGGGGGTGATCTCGACGCCGATGCTCTCGCGGGGAGTCGTCACGGGACGCGGCCGGACGCGGCTGCCGCGCCGCCCGTCGGTGGTGATCACCCCGCGTTCGCGGAGCGTGCGGTAGGCGGCGGCCACGGTGTTGGGGTTGACACCGAGCTCCGCTGCGAGGGCGCGCATGGCGGGCAGCGGGTCGCCCGGGGCGAGCCTCCCCCGGGCGACGGCGTCCTCCACGTCGGTGGCGATCTCGCTGGCACCGCGGCCGGTGATGCGGTACGTTCCCATGCACTTCTCCTAGTGCAGATGACGGCTTGCACTAGTGCAATATACGGCACCAGCGACGGGACGGACCCGACATGGAACCCACGACCACGGCGGCCGCTCCCGGGCCCCGCGGCCCGAAGAGCACCGGCGACGCGCCGACCGGCGCCTACGCGACGACCGCGCGTACGGTGCCCACCCGGGGCCGGGACCGCGCCCGCTACGACCGGGACCTGGTCCACGCGGTCCTGGACGCGGAGTTCGTCTGCCACCTCGGCTTCGTTCGCGACGGCGCGCCGGTGGTGCTGCCGACCCTCTACGCGCGCGACGGGGAACGCCTCTACCTGCACGGCTCGACCGGTTCCCGCCCGCTCCACGCGGCACAGTCCGAGCCGTTGCCGGTGTGCGTCACGGTCACCCTCGTGGACGGCCTGGTCCTGGCCCGCTCGGCGTTCCACCACTCCGTCAACTACCGCTCGGTCGTGGTGCACGGCGCGGCCCGCCGCGTCACCGATCCCGCAGAGCTCGACCGCGCGTTCGCCGTCCTGGTGGACCACGCCGTCCCGGGCCGGTCGTCGGACTGCCGCCCCGCCGACCGGCGCGAGGCCGCCGCGACGGCGGTGCTCGCCCTGGACCTGGCGGAGGTCTCGGCCAAGGTGCGCTCCGGGGGGCCCAACGACGACGAGGCCGACCTCACGCTGCCGCACTGGAGCGGCGTGGTGCCACTGCGCAGGACCGCCGGCACGCCCGAGCCGGCTGCCGACTGCACCACCCCGCTCCCCGGTTACCTGGCCGGCGCGGGCCGCTGACACCGCCGGGCCCGACCCGCCGCCCCGGGCCGACCGCTCGGGGCACAGGGCCCGGGAGCGCGGCATCTCGCGTGTTCCCACCGCACGCGGGCCCCCCGGCTGCCACCATGGTGCCGCCCGGGTGGGGACGGGCGCTCCCGGTCCGCGCTGCGCTCGGGAGGGGCGACCGTTGAGGAGGGGCGGTGCAGGCGGGCGGAACGGACCCGGCGGGCCCGGGTGTCTGGATGGTGGCGCTGGCCGCCGAGGACGGCAACAGCTACGTCTACCGGGTCTACGCGCCCCGCGACGCGCTCCGCGGCGACCTCTTCTGGGCGGCGTTCCACTGCCACGACGAGGCACGGCGCCCCCGCGCCTCGGACGCCTTCGACTCCGCCGGCATCTGGTGGCTGGTCACCGGGCCCGACCCGGCACGCCAGGGGGTGTGACACCGCAGCGCGGACGCGCGTCCCTAGACTCCCGCACATGCGCATCCGCTACGTAGACGCCTTCACCGACCGCCCGTTCGCCGGCAACCCGGCCGGCGTGGTGGTCCTCTCCGCCGACGGGTTCCCCGGCGACGCGGCCATGGCCGGCATCGCGGCGGAGGTCAACCTCTCCGAGACGGCGTTCGTGCATCCGCTGCCGCCCGGCGGGCCGGCCGACTGGGCGCTGCGGTGGTTCACCCCGACCACCGAGGTGCGGATGTGCGGTCACGCCACGCTCGCCACCGCGCACGTGCTGGCGACGGCGGAGGGCGTGGTGGGGCCGCAGCGGTTCGCGACCCTCAGCGGCGTGCTCACCGCCGCGCCCGCCGGTGAGGGCGGCGCGCTGACGCTCGACTTCCCCACCGCGCCGCTGCGGGAGGTCGAGGTGCCCCCGGCCGTGGCGGCGGCGCTGGGCGCCCCGGTGGTCGCCTGCCACGAGACCGGCCCGGACGTGGGCGACCTGCTGGTCGACCTTCCGGACGAGGCGACCGTCCGCGCGCTGCGGCCCGACCTCGGGGCGCTCGCGGAGCTGCCCGGGCGCGGCGTCATCGTCACCGCCGCCGCGGACGGCTCCCGCCCCGGGTACGACTTTGTCTCCCGGTTCTTCGGCCCCGCCGTCGGCGTCCCGGAGGACCCCGTGACCGGCAGCGCCCACACCGCCCTGGCGCCGCTGTGGGCGGCCAGGTCCGGCCGGAACGACCTGGTCGGCCGTCAGGTGTCGGCGCGGGGCGGCACCGTCCGGGTCACGGTGCGCGGTGATCGGACACTGCTGACGGGGGAGGCGGTCACCGTCATGGAGGGCACGTTCCTGCGCACCCCCTGAGCTCGGCGCCCGCCGGTCCGGGGCCGCACCGACGGCCGGGACGGTGCCCGCCGCCGCGTCAGGGGGTCGGCAGCCAGTCCACCCGACCCGCGAGGACGGCGTAGCCGATGAACGCCACGATGTCGATGATCGCGTGCGCCACGACGAGCGGCATGACCCGCCCCCACCGGCGGTAGAGCAGCACGAAGATGACGCCCATCACGAAGTTGCCGATGAAGCCGCCGATGCCCTGGTAGAGGTGGTAGGTGGCGCGCAGCAGCGAGCTGAACAGCAGCGCGGCGATCGGGGCCCATCCCAGTTGGGAGAGTCGCCGCAGCAGGTAGCCGACGACGATGACCTCCTCGACCACCGAGTTCTGGATCGCCGAGGCGATGAGGACGGGGAACTTCCACCACTCGCCGGGAAGTGACTCCGGCACCACCGTGAGGTTGAACCCCGCGGCCTGGGCGCCCAGGTACAGCAGCAGCCCGCTGCCGCCGATGCCGGCGGCGACCAGCGCGCCCCACCCGAGGTCGAATCCGGGGCGCCGGAGGTCGAAGCCGATGGCGCGCATGCCGGGCCCGCGGCCGGCGGGCAGCTCCCGCAGCAGCAGGTAGCCGACCAGCAGGACGGGCACCAGGGGGACCGAGATGCTGACCAGCTGCCAGGCCAGGTCGAACCAGGGGCGGTCGGCCCGGGAGGAGTTGAGGTTGGCGGCGTAGTCGTTGAGGCCGCCGGGGCGGGTGACGACATCGGTGAAGTTGATGACGGCCCGGACGGCGGCGGCGCCGAGCGACAGCGCCAGGACGATGATCAGTTCGAAGCGCAGCAGCCGGGGGTCGGGCAGGCCGTCGTCGAGCCAGCGACCGCCGTCGGGCCTGCCCGCGCCCCCGCCGCTCCCCGGTTCACCCTTGCCGCGCCCCGGCGTGCCGTGTCGCCCGGGTGTGCCCCCCTCGGGCGTGCCGCTCTCCGCTGTCTGCACCGCTGTCCCTCCGCCGCCGTCTCCGTGGGTGCCGCCGCGCGGCGGCACCCACGCGAACGGGCGCGGTCACAGCGGCCAGCGGTGCACCGGTTCGTCGGACCGGGCCAGTTCGCAGTAGCGCCGCACGAGGTGCCCCAGGGCGTCCTCGCGGCTCGCCCCGGCCTCCAGCGCGCGGTGGTAGAAGCGAGTCTGCCAGCCCGACCCCGTGATCCTGCGGCGGCACCTCCCCTCGATCACCGCGAGGTAGTGGTCGCGGTCGACGGCGGAGACGCCCCACGAGTCGAGGCCGGAGGCGGCGAGGGGAAGCAGTTCCCGCAGCACGAGTTCGGCGGCGCCGACCTCCTCGCTGCCGGAGCCCCGCCCGCGCCGCGGCCAGCGGAAGGTGGAGTCGACGCCGTGCCGGCACGCCGCCTCGAAGTTGTGGGCGGCGTCCTCGAACGCGAGCCGGGTCCAGACGGGTTCCGGTTGCTCGGCGAGGCCCCTGACGAGGCCGTAGTAGAACGCGGCGTTGGCGACCATGTCCGTCACCGTCGGGCCCGTGGGCAGGACCCGGTTCTCGACGCGCAGGTGGGGCACGCCGTCGGTGACGTCGTAGACGGGCCGGTTCCAGCGGTAGACGGTGCCGTTGTGCAGCACCATCTCCTTCAACCGCGGCACGCCGCCCGCGGCGAGGACGGCGAGCGGGTCCTCCTCCTCGCAGACGGGCAGCAGTGCGGGGAACCAGCGCAGGTTCTCGTCGAACAGCTCCTCGACCGAGTCGATCCACCGCTCCCCGAACCAGGAGCGCGGCCGGACGCCCTGGGCGGCGAGTTCGGGCGGCCTGCTGTCGGTCGCCTGGAGGAACAGCGGGGCGCGCGACTCGTGCCACAGCTCGCGGCCGAAGGCGAACGGCGAGTTCGCCCCCACCGCGATCTGGGCGGCCGAGGCCACCTGCGCCGCGTTCCACACCTCGGCGAAGCGCTCCGGGGTGACCTGCAGATGGAACTGGACCGCGGTGCAGGCCGACTCGGGGGCGATCGAGTCGAAGGTTCGGCGCAGCGTCTCCGCCCCGGTGATGTCCACCTGGAGGAGTTCACCGCGCGCGGCCATGATCTGGTCGTTCAGATGCGTGTAGCGGTCCCCGGCCGAGAGGTTGCCGCGGCCGAGTTCGTCACCGGTGATCGTCGGCAGTATCCCGACCAGGACCGGCCGGGCTCCGAATTCGGCCCCCACGCGGTCCGCGTAGCCGAAGGCGATACGCATCTCCTCGGCCAGATCGTCGAAGACCCTGCCGGCGAGGACGCGGGGTGCCATATTGAGTTCCAGAGTGAACTTGCCCAGCTCGCTCTGGAAATCGGAGGTCGCCATTCCGGTGAGCACTTCGTCGTTGACCATGCGCGGCGCGCCGTCCGCGTCCGCGAGGCTGACCTCCACCTCCAGCCCGATGAGCCCGCGCGGCCGGTCGAACGCGTCGTCCGCCAGCAACTGGCCGAGCGCCTGTCGGCTGTCCCGCAGACGGTCACGGAACCGCTGCCTGTCGGCGGGGCCGAATCCACCGGCGTCCACGTCAGCGCCCATGTCGGCACCCTCCTTCTCCCTACGGTGCCGTGATCATGCCCAGGCGCGCGGCCGGGTAACGCGACCCCCGGCGCGGACGGGCGTGTCGCACGCCTCGCGGAGCGCATATCCCCCTGGCACAATAAGCGGGCACCGCCCGACGGCATTTCCCGTCCCGATATTTTCCGGTACCCCTCCCCCACCATCCGGAGAGCCGCTCCGAATTCACGGTTCTCGACCGGTTGCGGTCTGGGCAGGAAGCTCGCCCCCTGCTAGGGGAAACACGCGCGGAACCTTATTCGTCTAAACTCCGCCGACGCGTGTCTCCCAATTTCTTGAGAGGCGGCCCCCATGCCCCTGCATGCCCTACCGGTACCCGCTCCGGCGGAGCGCTGCCTGACCGCCGCGCTCCGCTCGCCCTCCGCCCGGTCACCGCATGAACCGCACGGCGACCGCGCCGCCCTCCGACCCGTCCGCCCGCTGCCGCTCTACCTCCTGGACCCCGGTTCGCCGCCCGGCGGCGTGCCGCAGCTCGCCGGCTGGCGGTTCCTGCTGGCACGCGGCGACGTGCCGGTGAGCGCCGCCGAGACCACGCTCACCGCCGACGGGTGGGCGTTCTCGCACTTCTTCGGCGGGCCGTTCGTCGGCTCGACCGAGCTGGCCCTCGCCCGCGCGGAGCAGTCGGCGGAGCAGTGGCAGCCCCGGCTGCTGTCCGTCCCGCGGCTCTACATGCACACGCTCTGGCTCCACGCCGACACCACGGCGGGCGCCTCGGACGGCAGGCCGGGCGAGGCCGACCTGCTGGTGCCGCTGGCGCCGGCCCCGCCGGGGATCGCCCCCTACCGTCCGCTGTCCATCGCGGTGCTGCTGCCGCTGCTCAGCAGCAGGCTCGCGACACCGCTCGTCGGCTGAGGCGGCCGCGGGCGGGGGACCACGCACGACGTGGGCCGGCGTCGACGCTGTCGGCGTCGGCGCCGCCCCACGGTCGCGCGGGTGGCGGGCTCAGCCGTCGTACTCCTCCATGGGCGGGCAGGAGCACACCAGGTTGCGGTCGCCGTAGGCACCGTCGATGCGCCGGACCGGCGGCCAGTACTTGTCGGCGGCGCTGACGCCCGCCGGGAAGACGGCCTCCTGGCGCGTGTAGGGGTGCTCCCAGGCGCCGGTGAGCGTGGCCGCGGTGTGCGGTGCGTTGCGGAGCGGGTTGTCGTCGATCGGCCATTCACCGGACGCGACCTTCTCGATCTCGGCGCGGATCGCGATCATCGCGTCGCAGAACCGGTCGATCTCCGCGAGGTCCTCGCTCTCCGTCGGCTCGATCATCAGGGTGCCGGCGACGGGGAACGACATGGTCGGGGCGTGGAACCCGTAGTCGACCAGCCGCTTGGCGACGTCGTCGATGGAGACACCGGTCGCCTTGGTGAGCGGCCGGACGTCGATGATGCACTCGTGGGCCACCAGACCGCCCGGCCCGGTGTACAGCACCGGGAAGTGCGGCTCCAGCCGTCGGGCGACGTAGTTGGCGGCGAGAACCGCGGTCTGCGTGGCGTGGCGCAGCCCGTCCGGGCCCATCAGCCGGGCGTAGGCCCAGGAGATCGGCAGGATTCCCGCGGAGCCCCACGGCGCCGCGGAGACGGGACCGACCCCGGTCTCCGGGCCGGCCGCGGGCTGGAGCGGGTGGTTCGGCAGGTACGGCGCCAGGTGCGCGCGCACCGCCACGGGGCCGACGCCGGGCCCGCCGCCGCCGTGCGGGATGCAGAAGGTCTTGTGCAGGTTCAGGTGGGAGACGTCCGCGCCGAAGCGTCCGGGACGCGCCAGACCGACCAGCGCGTTGAGGTTGGCGCCGTCGACGTAGACCTGGCCCCCGGCGTCGTGCACCGCCGCGCAGATCTCGCCGATGTTGTCCTCGAACACGCCGTGGGTCGAGGGGTAGGTGACCATCAGCACCGACAGCTGGTCGCGGTGCTGCTCGATCTTGGCGTGCAGGTCGTCGGTGTCGACGTCGCCGTTGTCGCCGGTGCGCACCACGACGACCCGCATGCCGGCCATGACGGCGCTGGCGGCGTTGGTGCCGTGGGCGGAGGACGGGATGAGGCAGACGTCGCGCTGCGGCTGGCCGGAGGCACGGTGGTGGGCGCGCACGGCCAGCAGACCGGCCAGCTCGCCCTGCGAACCGGCATTGGGCTGCAGCGAGACGGCGTCGTACCCGGTGATCTCGGCGAGCCGGTCCTCCAGCTCGCGAATCAGGGTGAGGTAGCCCTCGGCCTGGTCGACCGGCGCGAACGGGTGGATGGCACCGAACTCGGGCCAGGTGACCGGCTCCATCTCGGTGGTGGCGTTGAGCTTCATCGTGCAGGAGCCGAGCGGAATCATGCCCCGGTCCAGCGCGTAGTCGCGGTCGGCGAGCCGTCGCAGGTAGCGCAGAAGCGCCGTCTCCGAGCGGTAGCTGTGGAAGACCGGGTGGGTCAGGTAGGCGTCCTGGCGCAGCAGCTGCTCGGGCAGCGCGTCGGCGGTGGCCTCGTCCAGCGCGTCGAGGTCGGGCGTCCCGCTGACGCCGAAGGCCGCCAGCACCGCCGTGATCTGCTCCCGGCCGGTCGTCTCGTCGCAGCTCACTCCGACGTGGTCCTCGTCGGTGAGCCGCAGATTGACGCCGGCGCGGCAGGCCGCGTCGACGACGTCGGCCGCACCGCCGGGGACGCGGACGGTCACCGTGTCGAAGAACGCGGCGTGCACGACCTCGCGGCCGGCGTCGCGGAGGGCGGCGGCCAGCAGGGCGGCGTAGCGGTGGGTGCGGCGTGCGATCTGGGCGAGGCCGTCGGGACCGTGGTGCACCGCGTACATGCCGGCCATCACCGCCAGCAGGACCTGCGCGGTGCAGATGTTGCTGGTGGCCTTCTCACGCCGGATGTGCTGCTCACGCGTCTGGAGCGCCAGCCGGTAGGCCTGCGCGCCGTCCGCGTCGTAGGAGACGCCGACGAGACGGCCGGGAAGGCTGCGGGCGAACTTCTCGCGGACCGCCATGTAGCCGGCGTGCGGACCGCCGAAACCCATGGGGACGCCGAACCGCTGGCTGCTGCCGACGGCGATGTCGGCGCCGAGCTCGCCGGGCGAGGTGAGCAGGGTGAGGGCGAGGAGGTCGGCGGCGACGGTCACCACGGCGCCGAGCTCGTGGGCCCCCTCGATCACCGGACGGAGGTCGCGCACCGCACCGCCCGCCCCCGGGTACTGGAGCAGCACGCCGAAGACGCCGCGGCCGGCGACGGACTCGGGGATGCCCTCGGTCAGGTCGGCGGTGACCACCTCGACCCCGGTCGGCTCGGCGCGGGTCCGCAGGACGGCCACGGTCTGCGGCAGGCAGTCGGCGTCGACCAGGAAAACGCCGCCCTTGACCTTGCCGACGCGCCGCGAGAGGGCCATGGCCTCGGCCGCGGCGGTGCCCTCGTCCAGCAGGGAGGCGCCGGAGGTCGGCAGGCCGGTCAGGTCGGCGACGACCGTCTGGAAGTTCAGCAGCGCCTCCAGCCGTCCCTGCGAGATCTCCGGCTGGTACGGCGTGTACGCCGTGTACCAGGACGGGCTCTCCATGACGTTGCGCAGGATGACCGGCGGGGTGATCGTCCCGTGGTAGCCGAGGCCGATCATCGAGTGGAGCACCTTGTTGCGGCCGGCCAGCTCGCGCAGCTCGGCGAGGACGGCGGCCTCGCTGCGGGCGTCGGGCAGGCGCAGCGACTCCGCCGAGGCGATCGCCGTAGGGACGGCCGCCTCGGTCAGCTCGTCCAGGCCGGCGTAGCCCACCTGGGCGAGCATCTTCGCCCGGTCGCCCGCGTCGGGGCCGATGTGCCGGTCCTCGAACGGCACGCCCCGTTCGAGCGCGGAAAGGGGTGCACGATTGGCGGTCATGTCGGGAGGGCCTCCTGGTCCACGCGGCCTGCGGACACCGGTTCGTCGGTGTCCGAGCGCCTCCCCCTCTGTCATCGCGACCTGAGAGCTTCACCGCGCCCGGGGGCGCGGCTTTCACCGTCGGTGAGAGGCGGGCGCGCACGACACCGGGCGCGCCTGGGCCGCCTCTGCTTTCCAGAGTGGCTTCGCCCGCGCGGTACGGGTGCCTGAGAGATTCCGGGGAGGATTTGCTCCTTCGGCGCCGCCGGCCACACGGCCGGCGGACTCTCCCGCGCGGGTTCAACAACCGTGTTCGAGCCTACCAGCGGGCTCACGGGCCGCCCGGAGGGCGGTTCTCGACTGGCCGGTGGACCGATTGTGGCCTTTCGTAGTGCTCAAGGGGGTAGCAGCACTGTCGAGAGCCACACAGTCACAGCCGCAGCGGCGGCCACAGAACGAGGCGGAGGCACCCGTGCAGACCGACATCGATCCCCGCACCCTGATCGGGCGGAAGGCATTCGACTGCAACGGCGCCAAGATCGGCACCGTGGACGAGGTCTACCTGGACGACGCGACCGGCGAGCCCGAGTGGGCGGCGGTGCGTACCGGGCTCTTCAGCCGGGACGCCTTCGTCCCCCTGGAGCCCAGCGAGCTGGTGGACGACGCACTGCGCGTCCCCTTCGAACGGTCCCTGATCCGCGGCGCCCCCGACTTCGGCGTCGGGCGGCATCTCTCACCGGAGCAGGAGCTGGAGCTGTACCGCCACTACGGCATCGAGGTACCCGGCGCGGCCGATCCGACGCGGCCCGGCGGCACGGGGACCCCGCCGGACGTCGACTTCGGCCACCTCGCCGCCCCCACTGCCCCCGAGCGGGGGGCGGCCGCGGCACCGCCGAGCGGCGACGGTGCCGCGAGCGGCGGCAAGGACCGCTGACCGGCGGCGGGGCCGCCCCGCCGCGGCTCTCATCCCCCCGCCGCCGACGCCGGTCCGCCGGCCGTCGACGCCCCCGGCAGCGGCGGGGGCTCGGCCACCACCAGCGCCGGGTCCTCCACGGCGAACGTACGGACCCGCCCCGGACCGCTGATCGGTGTCTCAAAACGTACGGTCACCCGGCCGACCCCGCTGCCCTGCACCCAGCCCGGCCCGTACTCCGGGTGTGTCACGTCGATCCCCGGTAGCCAGCGGCGGACGGCCGCCGTTTCCGGCGGCCGCCACGTGGCGTCTCCCCCCGCCGGTGCCGGCGCCACGCCGTGCTCCGCGGGGGCGTCCTCCGCCGCCGCCCGCGCGCCGCCGCCCCAGCCGGACTGGGCGAAGAGGTCCTCCTGGGTGAAGTCCGCCAGCCCGCTGACCCCCACCCCGAGCAGCCGGACGCCGGTGATGGTGTCCACCCCGGCCAGCAGCCGGGCGGCCGCCTCCCGCACGACGGCCGGGTCGTCGGTCGGGCCGCGCAGCGTCTCCGAACGGGTCACGGTGGTGAAGTCGTGCGAGCGGACCTTGAGGACCACCGTCCGCCCGGAACGGCCGGCTGCACGCAGCCGCTCGACGCAGCGCCCCGCGAGCCGGTCCACCTCCCACCGCACCCGTGCCCGGTCGGTGAGGTCCTCGGCGAAGGTGTCCTCCACGGAGACCGACTTGGCGTCGCGTTCGGCGACGACCGGGCGGTCGTCCAGCCCCCGGGCGAGGTCGTGCAGCGCGCTCCCGTGGGCCTGCCCCAGCAGCCGCACCAGTTCGGCGTGGCCGGCGGTGACGGCCTCGCCGGCGGTGGTGACGCCCGCGCGGCGCAGGGCGGCCTCGGTCGCGGGCCCGACCCCGGGGAGCACCCGGACCGGCAGCGGCGCCAGGAATTCGCGTTCGGTCCCCGGCTCCAGCAGCAGCAGTCCGTCGGGCTTGGCGCGCTCCGAGGCGATCTTGGCGAGCATCTTCGATCCGGCGAGGCCGACCGAGGCGGCGAGTCCGGTGGACTCGCGGATCGCGGCGCGGATGTCACGGCCCACCCGGCGGCAGACCAGCGCCCCCGGTGGGCTGCCCCCGGCGCCGAGCGGCCCGGCGGCGAGGTCCACGAACGCCTCGTCGAGGCTGAGTGGCTCGACGAGCGGCGACAGCTCCTGCAGCAGCTCCATCACGGTGGAGCTGACCTGGCGGTAGAGCGAGAAGCGGGGGTGGAGGTAGGCGGCGTTGGGGCAGAGCCGCCGCGCCTGGGCCACCGGCATCGCGGACCTGACGCCGAACCGGCGGGCCTCGTAGGACGCGGTGGCGACCACGCCCCGCAGGCCGGTGCCACCGACCACGACCGGCCGCCCGCGCAGACTCGGTTTGGACGCCTGCTCGACCGAGGCGTAGAAGGCGTCCATGTCGAGATGGAGCACCGAGGGTTCGGCCCGCATGGGTTCGATACTGCCGCACGGCTGTGACACTCACCCGGCGGGCCGCGCGGGGCCGGGTCAGGAACGGTTGCGACGCTTCGCGAGTTCGTCCTCGGGGTGGTCGGGGACGACGCTCTCCCCGGTGGTCAGCGACTCGGACTGCACCCGTGCGAGTCCGGCCTCGACGTCCGCCCAGACGGCACCGACGGCGATCCCGAAGACGCCGCGCCCCTCGCGCAGCAGCTCCGCGACCTCGTCGGCGGAGGAGCAGCGGTGGACGGCGGCCCCGTCGCTGAGCAGCGTCGCCCCGGAGAGCGACTCCAGATCCTCGGTGCGCAGCGCCCGGACCGTGGAGCGGATCGACTGGAGCGAGACCCCGGCGTCGAGCAGCCGCTTGACGATCTTCAGCACGAGGACGTCGCGGAAGCCGTAGAGCCGCTGGGTGCCCGCCCCGGGGACGGACCGCAGGCTGGGCTCGACCAGTCCGGTCCGCGCCCAGTAGTCCAGTTGGCGGTAGGTGATCCCCGCCGCCGCGCAGGCGCTCGGGCCGCGGTACCCGACCTCGGCCTGCTGCACCGGCGCGAGCCCGGCCACCGCCGGCCTGCAGGCCCGCGCGGGCCTGGGCACGCGCGCCGGCATCGCGACGCCGCTGCTGATCGCTCCCCTGTCACCGTCACTCGTCACGCCGGCCTCCGTTCCGCCTGTCCGTCGTGCGCTCGCGCGGCCGCCGGGATGACGTCCGGCGGCGCGGCCGGTGCCGCACTCTTCCGGGACATGCCCCACAGACGCTAGGCACGCACCTTGCACACGTCAACGATCGCCACGCCGGGTCACTGGTTGCTGGTGCCGAAGTCCTCCGGGGAGATCTGGTCGAGGAACTCGCGGAAGCGCTCGACCTCGTCCTCCTGCTCGTCCGGGATGATGATGCCGGCGTCGTCCAGGACGTCGTCGCTGCCGTAGATGGGCGTTCCCGTGCGCAGCGCGAGCGCTATCGCGTCGGAGGGGCGCGCGCTCACCTCGGCGCCGCTGGCGAAGACGAGTTCGGCGTAGAAGACGCCGTCGCGCAGATCGGTGATCCGGACGGCGTCGAGCTCCTCACCGATGGCCTCCAGCACGTCCTTGAACAGGTCGTGCGTCAGCGGCCTCGGCGGGGTCATGCCCTGCTGGGCGAAGGCGATGGCCGTGGCCTCGCCCGGCCCGATCCAGATGGGCAGGTAGCGGTCACCCCCGGCCTCCCGGAGGAGGACGATGGGCTGGTTGTTGGGCATTTCCACCCGGACACCCACGACGTCGAGCTGGTTCACACAGCAACCCTAGGCCGAGCCCGGGCGGTTTGGATAGTCGGGCACGTCCACGGCGGCCGGGCCGCACCGTGGACGCGCCCGCGCACGTCAGCCGCCGGCGTAGAAGACGAGGCGGTACTTGCCGATCTGCACCTCGTCCCCGGTGGCCAGCACCACGGCCCCGTCGATCGGCTCCCGGTTGACGTAGGTGCCGTTGAGGCTGCCCTTGTCCTTCGCCGAGAAGCCGCCCTCGACGAGCCGCTGGAACTCGACGTGGCGACGCGAGACCGTCACGTCGTCCAGGAAGATGTCACTCTGCGGGTGGCGGCCGGCCGTGGTGACGTCGCTGTCGAGCAGGAAGCGGCTGCCCGAGTTGGGGCCGCGCCGCACGATCAGCAGCGCGGAGCCCGGGGGCAGCGCGTCCACGGCGGCCTGCGCCTCCGCCGACAGGGCGGGGGCGGCCTGCTGGCCGGTCATCTCGGCCGCGTAGGCCTCGATGCTGCTGATGGACATCGTGGAGGTGGTCTCGGAGGACCCCTCCGGCACGGTGCCGCCGGCGCGCAGCGGGTTGCCGCACTGGGAGCAGAAGCGGCTGCCGGCCGTGTTCTGGTTGCCGCACCGCGGGCAGACCGCGATGTCGGCCCCGGCGCCCGGAGCGGGAGCTATGCCGCCGCCACCGGTCGAAGCCGCACCGGTCACCTCGTCGCGGAAGAGGGGGCGTGCCCCCTCCTCGGACGACGGCGAACCAGGGGTCTCGCCCGGCCGACCGGCGCGATGCCGTGCCGCACTCTCCGTGCCGCCCTGCCGCTTGCCGAACAACTTAGCGAAAAAACTCACCGACGATTCCCCTCGCACCAGTCCGCCCGCCGGTCGGGGCGGGCGTTCCATTGTCTCTCACGGGGCGCCTCCGACATCCGCGGCAACGCCCGCTTTCCCACGATCAGTTTCTCTCACCAGGGGCGTCCCGACCGCCCGGCCCCGCCGCCGGTTCCGGCCAGATCACGAGGACGACTGAGCGTAGTCAGGCGGCTCCGCCGACCGCAAGGCGTCCACGACGACCTCCTCCGGCCGGTTGACGGTGACGGTCGCGCCCTCCTTGTCCAGCGACTGCACGACACCTCCGGGGATGTTCAGGGCGGGCTCCAGGTCCTGCGGCCTGCCGATCACGTCCACCCGGAAGGGGCGCTCGACGGGCTCGCCGTCCACCAGTACCCGGTCGGCGTCGTCCACGAACGAGGTACTGGCGACGACGCGTACGCCGTTGATCTGCAGGGCCTCCGCACCGGCGGCGCGCAACTCCTGGACGGCGTCCAGGAGCCGGTCCGCGCCGACGGCCTGCTGCGGGTCCGAGATGCGTACCTCGATCCCGGGCCCGGTGGCGGCCACCGTACCTGCCAGCACGCCGAGTTGCAGCTCGCGCTCGCGGTTCTGGCGGCGTGCCTCGTCGGCCTGGTCGGAGCTGGACTCCAGCTCGGTCCGCTGCCTCTCCAGGGTGCCGCGCTCCTCGTCCAGCCGCTTGGTCCGCTCGTCGAGGTCGCTGAGGATGCGCACGAGGTCCTCGGGGCGGGCGCCGCGCAGGGCGCCGTCCTCCCCCGCCGCACGGATCTGGACGGCGAGGCCGAGCCCCAGGACGAAGAGCAGCGCGGCGACGATCAGCTGGGCGCGGGTGAACCGCGGGGGCCACAGCCCGGAGACGAGCGCGTCGCGGCCGGTCGGCGGGGCGGGCTCCGCCTCACCGGCAGGTGTGTCCGGTACGGCCGGTGCTTCGCCCGGTTCGGGCCCCCGTGCCCAGGACGGCCGCCGCGGGGCGGGCGAGGCGGCCTCCTCACCGGCCGGCGCAGCGCGGGGCGCGGGTGCCGCCGGCCCCGGGGCGTCGGAGC
>NZ_JAAVJD010000060.1 GCF_012033735.1 Streptomyces lonarensis
GCGGGCGGCTGACTGCGGGCGGGTGCGGGCGACGGCGGGGTCAGGGACGGGCGGGGGCGGCGTGCCTCGGCCGGTGGTGCCTGGTCCGGGTGGGTGGGGCGGGCGGGCCCGGGGGCCGTGTGCGGGGCCGGTGGGCGGGCTCGCCGCCACCGGTACCGGGCGGCCGCCTCACCCTCGGGGCGGCTGCCCGGGGTCGACCCGGCGGTTCTCCGGCAGCGCCTTCAGCCTGGTGCCCCGCTCGGCCCGGCGACCGGCGCCGGTCGGTGCGTACCTCGTGCCGTGTCACCCCCGGCAGACGCCGCCCCGGCACGTCGGGGCACCGCGCCCGGGCAGGACGCCCTGGGGCAGCGCGGCCGTCCTGCCCCAGGGGGTCAGCGACGTGCGTGCACCGGTGCCGAGACGACGCGGGTCCCGGGCGCGGGCCCGGTCGTCGCGCGGGCGGCCCGGCAGGTACCGGACTCCGCCAGCGCCGCGGCGACCCGGGCGGCCGCCTCGGCGTCCTCGGCGAGGAACGCGCAGCTCGGTCCCGAGCCGGAGACGAGGGCGGCCAGCGCCCCGGCCTCCCGGCCCGCGGCGAGGGTGTCGGCCAGCGCGGGCCGCAGCGACAGGGCCGCGTCCTGGAGGTCGTTGGCGAGGGCGCCGGCGAGACCGGCCTCGTCGCCGTCGCGCAGCGCCGCCAGCAGCTCGGGGGCCGGTTCCGGTTCGGGGACGGGGGTGTCCCCGCGCAGCCGGTCGCACTCGCCGTAGACCTTCGGGGTGGAGAGCCCGCCGTCCGCCAGCGCGAACACCCAGTGGAAGACGCCGCCCACCGGCAGCTCGGTGAGCAACTCGCCCCGGCCGCGGCCGAGTGCGGCGCCGCCGATCACCGAGAACGGAACGTCGGAGCCCAACTCCGCCGCGATGGAGAGCAGTTCGTCGCGCGGCGTGGCGGTGCCCCAGAGCGCGTCGCACGCCAGCAGCGCGGCGGCGGCGTCCGCGCTGCCCCCGGCCATGCCGCCGGCGACCGGGATGTCCTTCTCGATGTGGACGGCGACGTCGGGACGGCGGCCGTGGTGCGCGGCGAGCAACTCCACAGCACGCCAGGCGAGGTTGGTCGCGTCGGCCGGTACCAGCTCGGAGCCGGGCCCGACGCAGCTGACGCGCACGCCGCCCGTCTCGACGCCGCCCGTCTCGATGTCGGCCGTCTCGATGTCGGCCTCGGTGACGGTGACGCGGTCGTGGAGGTCCACCGCGAGGAAGACGTTCGCCAGGTCGTGGTACCCGTCGGGCCGGACCGGGCCCACGGCGAGCTGCACGTTGACCTTGGCCGGTGCGGTCGCGGAGGCGGAACGCGGCGCGGCGCCGGGCACGGGCCCGCCCGCCGGACCGCCCGGGGTCCGCGGGTCGGGCGCGCGCTGCGGGTCGGGCGCGGCGGCGGTGGCCGACGCGGGGCCGGGCTCGGGACGTGCGGTGGTCACGCTGCCTCCTCGGTGGCGCGCCGCGGGCCGTTCTCGGCGATCCGGGCGAACTCGTCCACGGTCAGTGCCTCGCCGCGTGCCTGCGGGGAGACCCCGGCGGCCGTCAGGGCCGCCTCGGCGGCGGCCGGTGATCCGGCCCACCCCGCCAGCGCCGAACGCAGCGTCTTGCGGCGCTGGGCGAACGCCGCGTCCACCACGGCGAAGACCTCCAGCCGGGACGCGGTCGTCGCGGGCGGGTCGCGACGGACGAGCGACACCAAGCCGGAGTCGACGTTCGGCGCCGGCCAGAAGACGTTGCGCCCGATGGCGCCCGCACGGCGGGTGTCCGCGTACCAGGCGGCCTTCACCGACGGCACGCCGTAGACCCGCGAGCCGGGCGGGGCGGCCAGCCGGTCGGCCACCTCGGCCTGCACCATCACCAGCGTCCGCTCGATCGACGGGAACTGCGCCAGCATGTGCAGCAGCACCGGAACGGCGACGTTGTACGGCAGGTTCGCGACCAGCGCGGTCGGCGCCGGGCCGGGCAGCTCGGTGACGCGCATCGCGTCGGCGTGCACCAGGTCGAACCGGTCGGCATGCTCCGGGGCGCGGGCGGTGACGGTGGCCGGGAGGGCCGCCGCCAGCACGTCGTCGATCTCCACCGCGGTGAGGTGCCCGGCCGCGCGCAGCAGCGCCAGGGTGAGCGAGCCGAGGCCCGGGCCGACCTCGACGACGGCGTCGTCCGGGCCCACCCCGGCCGCACGCACGATGCGGCGGACGGTGTTGGGGTCGATCACGAAGTTCTGGCCGCGCTGCTTGGTGGGCCGGACGCCGAGCACCGCCGCCAGCTCGCGGATGTCCGCGGGGCCGAGCAGTGCTTCGTCGGAGACGGCTGCCGCGCCGGGGGCGGGGGTGCTGCGCGCTGCGGTCGCGGCGGCCGCGGAGTCGTCGGCGGGGCGGCCGGTCGCGGGGTCGTGGGTCGCGGGGTCGGCGGCGGTCGCGCTGGCAGCGGCGGGGTCTTCGGGGGGCGGGGACGTCACCCGTGCAGTTTACGGGCGGGTCGGCACCGCCCTCCCGGCCGCCGGGACGGGGGCGGGGCGAGGTGGTGGCGGACGCCGGGCGCGGGCGGGCGGCGGGGCGGGCGGACGCCGGGTGCGGGGATGGCGCCGGTCACGCCACCGGGGTCCGGCTCAGATCGGTGCGCGCGTGCGTGCGCGTCCGCAGCACACCGGGCGGGCGGAGACCGAGTACAGCACCTCGACGCCGCCGAGTCCGCACACCCGGTCCGGCCCCCGGGTGTTGACGCTCACCGGCCGCCCCTCCCCCAGCGCCCCGGCCTGCACCCGCTGGTACGCGTCGTCCGCCGCCCAGCCGCGCAGCACTCCGGCCGGGTCCCAGCTCGTGGCGGCGGCGGGTCGTAGCGCCTCGCTCGGCGCGGGCCCTTCCCCCGGGCGGGGCGAGAGGGCACGCGCCAGCCGCTCGGCCTCCGCACGCATCCACGCCAGGGAGTCGGCGGGCGTGGCCGTCCAGCCGCTGCCGAGGTACCACTCGCCACCGGCGTCGGGGCAGCGCGCGACGCTCTCGTTCCAGTAGCCGCACGGCCCCAACCGCGTCGGCGGGAGGCCCACCGCCCGGTCCGCCGGCAGACCGGCCCGGGGCGCATCGTGGCGCCCTGACCCGGGTGCCGGCGACGCCGCTCCTCGCAGATGGCGCTCGACGAGCCGCCGCAGCTCGGCGTTGCGGCGCCGCAACTCCCCCAGCGACGGAATGCCCTCGCCGTCCCGCTCACCGTCGCTGCCGTCGGCCGCTGTGGCGACGTCGAGCGGGGCTCCGGCGCCGGACGGGTCGGCGGGCGGCGCCACCTGTCCGGCGCCCGTCACGACGCGGCCCGGGGTGCGCGCCGGACGCCACCGAACGACGCCGCGCCGCCCGCAGCTCTCGCGCCCCGGCGACACCACGGACGGCGCACACCAACCGGAACACAACCATCCGGACGCGCACCGACGGTCGACGGCCACGACGGCACGTCGCACCAGGTGGGGCGGGCGATGAGTCCCACGAGCAGCTCCTCGTTCTTGCGGCGTCGAACGGGTCGCACACCCGCCATCCGATCGCCTGCTGTGCCTGATCACTCACAGCCTGCGTTCGGCGCGCCTAGCCTGGAAGCCGTCCGCGATCTACATCGGACGCGTCAAACGGGAGGGGAAAGCAGCATGGGAGAACGAGAGCCGTACGCCGCCGAGTTGCGCGCACGCAGGGACGGCGCGGGACTCACCCAGAAGGACCTGGCGGGGCTCCTGCTCGTCCACCACTCACTGGTGGCCCACTGGGAGGCCGGACGCCGCAAGCCCTCCTACCGCGACGCGCAGCAGCTGGACAAGACGCTCGACACCGGCGGGACCTTCGAACGCTTCCTCCGCGAGACACCCTTCGCCCGCCACTTCGAACGCGCCGCCCTCGCGGAACAGCCCGCCACCCGTATCGAGGAGTACGCACCGGTCTACGTTCCTGGATTGCTCCAGACCGCCGACTACGCGCGAGCCGTCTTCGTGGCGGCCCGGATGTACTGGCCGGAGGAGCTACTCAAGGAACGTGTGGCGAACAGGCTCAAGCGAGCGGAAGTACTCAAGCGGGATCTGCCCGAACTCGGCTTCATCCTCAGCGAAGCCGTGATCCGCATCCCCATGGGCGGCGCCGCAGTCATGGCAGACCAGCTCGCGCACATCATCGGGCTGATCCGGTCCGAACGCATTCGCCTTCAAGTGGTGCCGCTTGCCCACGGAGTGCACGCGGCCATGGGATCGATGGTGTGCCTCATGAAGTTCGCGGATGCACCGGACCTGGCGTACGTGGAGGGGCTGCACTCCGGAACAGTCATGGACGCCGACTGCCCGGAAGAGGTCCAACTCTGCCGCGACGCGTACGATTCAGCGAGGACGGCAGCCCTCCACCCGGATGCGTCCCTGCGGCTTCTCGAAACCGTCATGGAGGAGTACAGATCCCATGTCCGCACCCTTCAGTCTCAGCAGCACTCGTTGGCGGAAGTCGAGCTACAGCGGCGGGGATAACGGCTCCTGCGTCGAGGTGGCGGACGGCATCCCCACCCACCTCCCGGTCCGGGACTCCAAGAACCCGACCGGCGCGGCACTCACCATCCCCAACGCCACCTGGACGGCCTTCATAGCCGGCCTGACCACCAGCACTCTGGGCCCCGGAGCGCGACGGGACACACGGTGACCGAAATGCCGGAGTTTGGCAAAGTAAGTAAAATCCACCTCCCCGCCACCTAAACCCGCAGGTCGCGCACTCTGCTCCCCACGCACGTGGGGGTGTTCCCTGGCACGCGCTGGTCTCGCACTCCGCGCCGTCCTGCTCCCCACGCACGTGGGGGTGTTCCCGCGCTGCGCGAGCAGCGCAGGACCTGGCCGGACTGCTCCCCACGCACGTGGGGGTGTTCCCGGCGGGTGGCTCGGCATCCTTAAGCCCGGTGTCTGCTCCCCACGCACGTGGGGGTGTTCCCGGAGGGGCACGCCATGGCCACAGCCGCCCGCGCTGCTCCCCACGCACGTGGGGGTGTTCCCGCGGCCCGGGATGCAGCCCGCGGGGCACTCAACGCGGCGACTGCTCCCCACGCACGTGGGGGTGTTCCCACGGACGGCAAGGGCAAGCGACCCCAGGCGCCCTGCTCCCCACGCACGTGGGGGTGTTCCCGCGGAGCCGATTGACGGGCCCGGCCGGGCGCCCTGCTCCCCACGCACGTGGGGGTGTTCCCTGGCCGTCCTTCAGGCCGTCGGCCGCGCCGACCTGCTCCCCACGCACGTGGGGGTGTTCCCGCCGGACAGGCGGCCGACGGTCACCAGCAGGTCTGCTCCCCACGCACGTGGGGGTGTTCCAACGCGACGCGCTCGTGCGCGAGCCCCGGACTTGCTGCTCCCCACGCACGTGGGGGTGTTCCCGAGGCGGACGACCTCCTCGACACGTTCAGCGACTGCTCCCCACGCACGTGGGGGTGTTCCAACCCCGGTCCCGACCCCAAGCGGGTCCGGGCCCTGCTCCCCACGCACGTGGGGGTGTTCCCGCGCGCAGCTGCTCGGCGGTCGCGGCCGAGGCCTGCTCCCCACGCACGTGGGGGTGTTCCCGCCCCAGCGGGACAGGGTGCCGCTGGCGGAGTCTGCTCCCCACGCACGTGGGGGTGTTCCCAGGCGGATGCGGGAGATCCTGGACGAGCTCACCTGCTCCCCACGCACGTGGGGGTGTTCCCCTCAGGATTCGGTCCGTCCCGAGATGGCCCGCCTGCTCCCCACGCACGTGGGGGTGTTCCCGAGGCCGCGGGTCTCGCGGTCCGGGCCGGTGCCTGCTCCCCACGCACGTGGGGGTGTTCCCGTCACCGACGCCGACCTCGACACCGCCGCGGCCTGCTCCCCACGCACGTGGGGGTGTTCCGAGCCGCTTCGTACCGGGCCTCATGCTCGTCCGCTGCTCCCCACGCACGTGGGGGTGTTCCCGACATCGAGAAGCGCCAGGCGCTCAACGGCGGCTGCTCCCCACGCACGTGGGGGTGTTCCCTGCACCGGGCCGCGAGTGCCGGTGAAAGGCGACTGCTCCCCACGCACGTGGGGGTGTTCCCTGCTACTTCCGTAGCGGCGTGTCCGGCGCACACTGCTCCCCACGCACGTGGGGGTGTTCCCACGGGCACTCCCGGGTACGTGGATCTGACGCACTGCTCCCCACGCACGTGGGGGTGTTCCCGGCACCGGGACCCCCACCCCCGGGGCCGTTGCCTGCTCCCCACGCACGTGGGGGTGTTCCCGCCGGCTGCCCGATGACTCGCTTGGACCGGTCCTGCTCCCCACGCACGTGGGGGTGTTCCCCCCCGCCTCCTCATCAAGGTCGGCGAAGTCCCCTGCTCCCCACGCACGTGGGGGTGTTCCCGGCACCGGCGCAAGCGCGATCCGCCGGGAGCTCTGCTCCCCACGCACGTGGGGGTGTTCCTGCCGTCGGCCCAGGCGTCCCCGGTCGGGGAGGCTGCTCCCCACGCACGTGGGGGTGTTCCCCGGCTCACCGCCGGCGAGTTCACCACCTACGCCTGCTCCCCACGCACGTGGGGGTGTTCCCGCCCAGTGGACGCAGCGCGCGGTGTACTACCTCTGCTCCCCACGCCCGTGGGGGTGTTCCCTCGCCGAACGGGGGACCCCCGTCGCCCCGTTCGCTGCTCCCCACGCACGTGGGGGTGTTCCTCCCAAGGCGTTCAATCCGCTTGGCGCCGATCACTGCTCCCCACGCACGTGGGGGTGTTCCGATCGGACGCTACACGCTGACCACCACGGGACGCTGCTCCCCACGCACGTGGGGGTGTTCCCAGCTGCTGCATCGCGGCGTGGACCTCTTGGCGCTGCTCCCCACGCACGTGGGGGTGTTCCGTCGGTGGGGGTTGCCGCGTTGCGGACGATGGTCTGCTCCCCACGCACGTGGGGGTGTTCCTTTGAGCACGGCTCTCCTAAAGCCGGTGTCGCACTGCTCCCCGCACGTACGCGAGCCGTTCCAGCAACGGACTCATGATCCGTCGGCAGTGGGTTCCTGCTGCCCACGCGCGTGGGGTGTTCTCCTCGACCTCCGGCGCCGGGCTGCTGCCTTGGTGCTCAGGACGCTCGGGGAGGCCGAGCGCGCAGACTCCGGCGCCGCTTGCCCGCCGGCCGGGCGAAAGCTATCCAGCGACCTGCTGTTCACGAGGCAGCTGCTCCGGGGTTCGGGAAACCCTGTCCCTCATCGCTGCGGCAGGATCTCAGCGGATGTGTGGCAGGGAGGCCCACGTCGTCCGCACCGATGCGGTGTCCTGCTTCGTCGACCGCCATCGCCCGCCGCAGGCAAAAGAAATGCCGACCGGGGCGGGTCCAGGACCCACCCTCCCGCAGGGCGAGAGGGGGAGCGCCCCCGGTCGGCGACCGCCCTTTCAACGAAAGGACGATCAGGTTACACCCGTCAACACCGCCGTGCTCGAGCGCAGTTGAATTCAGGCAGCACACCCCTTGCACCGGCGTTCATCCGGACACGGGGCCGCAGGGCGGCGGTGGGCGCGGCCGGGGTCAGTTGCCGAAGCGGCGGCGTTTGGCCGCGTTGCTCCAACCCTGCTTCGGCAGGCCCGTGGTCCGCTTGCGGGTGGGGCGGTGGATCAGGGTGAGCCCTTCGTGGTCCACCGGCTCCCAGGCGTGCTCGTGGGTGCGGAAGGTGAAGCCCTGCTCGGTGTCGGTCTGGTAGGCGAGGAGCGCCCGCCCCTTGTCGCGGTAGGTCTGCACCTCGTCCCACAGCAGGTCGCGGATACGGGCGCTGGTCGAGCCGAGGAAGACCCCCGGCGAGACCTCCAGCAGCCAACGGGTCAGGAACCCCCGCAGGCCGGGCGGGCAGTTGGTCAGGATGATGACGGTCACCAGATCGGCTCGTCCCCGTCGTGGTTGCGCCCGGCCTCGACCTCGGCGCCGCCGTCCGACTGGAGCGTCACCCGGTCCTGGCCCCGGCGTGCCCCGTCCGCAGCAGCGTCGTAACGCAGCAGCTGTCCGATGTCGCGCACGCAACGCTCCAGCAACCCCGTCTCACGGATGCGGTCCCGCACCGCGCGGCGGGTGCGGGAGCCCATGTCGTGGTCGCCCTCCGCCGCGGCGTCGAACGCGGCAGGGATGCCGATCTCCGTCTTGTACAGATCGGCGATGTCGTAGACGAAGGAGCGCTCGTGGCCGGAGTGCACGAAGCCCAGCGCCGGGGAGCACCCGAGGGCAGCCACCACCGCGTGCGCTACGCCGTACATGCACTGGGCCGCTGCGGTGATGCCCTGGTTGGGGGCGTCGGCGGCGTCGAAGTCCTCGCGGTTGTACTGCCGCCGCACCCAGGGCACTCCCGTGCGCGCGGACTCCCGCCGGTAGCAGTCCTTGACGCGTTTGCCCTCGGCGCTGAGGAGCTGCTGCCTGGTCTTCCCCGACGGGTCCTCGTCGGGGAACCGCAGCTTGTACATGTCCCGGGCGACCTCCAGCCGGAGGCGCTGGTTGGCCCAGGCGTTGGCCTGGGCCTCGGCCAGGCCGGAGGAGCGCGAGAGCGCCCGCCCGCCGGCGTAGAAGCGGACGCCGTGCTCCCCCAGCCAGACGACCGCGGCACCGCTGTCCCCCAGGACCGCCATCGCCTGATGCGTGATGGTCGTTCCCGGCCCGAGCAGCAGCGCGCCGATCGTGGCGGAGGGGATGTACCGGACTCCGTCCGGGTCCTTGGCGGTGAGCGCGTTGTCCTCTCGGTTGACGACGCAGCGTTCCAGGTAGACGAAGGACAGCCGGTCCCCGATCCGCCCGAGCTCGTGCGGGGAGGACGCCCCGCGGCGGCTGACGGTGCTCATGCTGCTCCCACCACCGGGGCGAGCGTCAGGAGACCGCAGCCGTAGGCCTTCTCCTTGCCGATGCCCTGGGTCAGCGCCTTGCGCAGCGCAACGGGGTCGGTGACACGGAGGCGCCCCTCGAACGTCACCCGGGTGAAGCGCACGGAGTTCTTCTCGTCGGCCGCGGCGCCGCGCCCGAAGCTCTGCGGCGAGTGGTCGCGGACCAGGAGCTCCAGTTCGTCGCCGCTCTTCAGCATGCGACGCTCGGGCGGCTTCTCCACCACGGCGAAGCCCAGCGCCTCCTGCCGCTTCAGCAGCCAGCCCATCTGGTGCGCTGGGGTGCGGTGCGCGGTCCGCTTGGTCGGTTCACCGTCCTTGCGGCGGGCGGCGTGCACCGGGTTGGCGGTGAGGCGGAACGCCCACCGGTCGTCCGCTTTCAGGCCGTCGAGGAACTCGGCGTAGCCGTAGCTCTGCCAGTGCGGCCCGTCGGCGTGCGGCCAGCCGGCCTGCTCGACGAGGTGGGTGAGGTCGGGCCGGCCGGGGCTGACGACGAAGAGCGTGGCGCGACGGTTGGCCTCGCGGTCCACCCGCCACAGCACCCGGGGGCCGCCGCCGTCACGAGGCGGCTCCTCGGGGAACGACGCGTTGACCGCTCCGTGCACACGGTGGGGGCTGGCGAGCAGCCGTCGCGCGTCCGCACGGGCGGTGTTGATGCGGAAACGGGTCAGGTACATGGTCACCTCGGCCAGGGGTCGGCCGCGCCTGGCGCGGCGGTGCCGTCGGCCGCGTCCACGGCGGTCAGCAGGGCGGTCGGGTCGTGGTCGGGTACACCGGGTCGTGCCACCTGCCGGGAGCGGACACCGCGCAGCGCGTACCGGCGGTGGTTGTCGTCCCAGCTCTCGGGCAGATCGCGGATGGTGCGGTCCGGCTGCTCGGCCCCGACCGTCTCGATCAGCAGCTCCAGGCGGGGTTCCTGCGGGGCCTCCCCGTAGGGCCGACGTCGCTCCTCCCGGCGGCGGTACCACGAGGACGCCTGCCACTCCGCTCCGGCGAGCACCCCTTCCAGCTCACCGGTGCGCGGCGGCCCCATGTCAACGGGGCGGGCCGGCGGGCAGGAGCGCCGCCCGAGGAACGGCAGAAAGACGGGAGCGAGCAACGCCCGGTGCAGCTCGGCCAGCAGCTCTGCGTCACCCTCCACGGCGGCGACAAAGACGGCGTCGGCCAGGTAGAAGCGCTCCGAGACCGGCATCGACTTCTGCGAGACCTGGTGCTTCGCCGTCTGGTAGTCGCGCAGGCGGTCGCCGGGCTGGTCGATGCGGACGCCGAAGCGCAGCGCCGCCAGATCGTCGACGGGTGTGGATCGGCCGCGCCCCTGGGCGGCGGCGAGCATGCCCAGGACGCCGCTCTTCGTCGGGGCGTTCTCGGTTCCCCGGCGAGCGAAGCGGGCCGAGGCCCCCCAGGACTGGAGGGGCCCGGCCAGGCGCATCAGCAGGACGGTCATGCGCCCGGCGCCAGTCGTGCCGCGACGGCCGCCTCGACCTGGTCGAGCAACTCGGCGAGGTTGACGCTCTCACCGAGGTCCTGGAGGGAGCGGGCGCTCTCGCCCACGCAGAACACCCAGGTGCGGTCGGTGTCGGAGACGCCGTAGGCCGCCTCCACCTCGTGGATGTGGTCGGCCAGCTTCTCGCAGCTGCGGCGGAGGTACCCGCCGGTCCCGTCCTCGTTCAACGTGACCGGCTCCTCGAAGGCGGTCACGAAGTTGACGGGCCGGCTGTCGCGGAGCTTGACGACGACGGCCGTGGGGCGCGTCAGGTTGGCGAAGGTGTTGGACTTGCCGGAGGGGATCGAGTTGACGAACGCGTCGAGGAAGACCCGGACCGCTCGCTGCGCGGGCGTGCTGGGCGTCTCGCCGAGGTCCACGCCGGCGCCCAGGGTGCGGTGGAGTTCGCCGACGTTGACGGCGGCGTAGCGGTAGAGGGTGGCTGAGTTGAAGTCGATGGTGCCGATCATCCCGGCGCCGCTCTCGTCCTCCCGGTTCCGGTCGTCGACCGCGGTGTAGTAGTCGGACTCGATCTCGGTGGCGTGGGTGGCGATGGCGTGGGCGACCTGGGTGGCGGCGTCCACGTTGAGGTCGGCGGAGTCCGCGACCATCCGGCCGAACAGTGCGATGTCGACGGAGTGACGGCTGTTGACGGCCCGCTGGGCGGCGGCCTTGTGCGCCTTGTCCTTCAGGTGGGTCTTCAGCGCCTCGACATCGCCGCCCTCGCTGCCCCGGAGGGCGATGGCGGCGAGGGCGTCCACCTGGCGACGGCCGAGGAACATCAGGTAGCCGGACTCCGGCGACTCCTGCTTCGCCTCCTCGTCCTTCTTCTTCTTGCGCCCGGGCACCTCGACCTTGATCCCCGCGGTCTTGATCACCTCGGCGGCCATTTCGACGGCGGCCTCCTGGGAGACCGAGCTGTCGAGCTCGACGATGCGATCCGCGACGGCGTCGACGATCTTCTTGGTGCGCTGCCCCAGCTCGCTCGTGGGCAGCAGCTCCTCGAAAGCCTTGCGGGTGGCTCGCTTCCAGGCCTGGCTGGAGACGCGGGCCCGTCGCACGCCGCCGTAGGTGGCGGTCTTCGGGGTGCCGGTGTCGTCACGGTTGATGTTGCTCGGGGGCACGTTCTGCAGGACGTGGATGTCCAGGATGGCGCGGTTCATGTGGGCGTCCGATCGTGGTGATGAGTCGCGGGAAGGCCCGCCGTGGCCGTCGGGTCACGGCGGGTTGGAGGTCTCGGGGCGGGGCGGTGGTTCAGGCGGGTGCGGCCGTGGCGCCGCCGGCATCGCGAGGGGCCGGTACGGTGTCGGGCCGGCTGCCCCGGCGGCCGGTGTGGTGGGTGAACTCGCGCCCCCACTGGCGTCGCACGAGGTCCCGCTGGGACGGGTCCAGCCAACTGGTCAGCTGGTCGGCCAGCAGTCCGTGGTCGAAGGGGATGTCGCGGGCCCGCAGCAGCAGCACGATCTCGCGCAGCCTGACGGTCAGCGGTTCGAGGGCGGTGGCGGTACCGACCCGGAGGAACCTCTTCCGGACGGTCTCGCTGATCTCCTGTTCCCTTCGCGGCGCGGTCTCGCTCGTCTCCGCGGTGTTCGCCTCGGTGGGCTCGCTCTTGGGCTGTTCGTCCCGCGGTTCCGGAACTGGCTCCGCACTACCCGCCTTGACTCCCGGCGGCAGTGTGGCGAGCGTCCGGACGGCGGCCCCGAACGGGATGCCCTGGACGTACATCCTCTTCTTGCGCTCCGACTGCTGGTGGAGCGCGTACAGCGTCACCGCCAGGTGCATCGCCTCGTCCTCGCGGGCGACATGCCGGGGGCCGCCGACGAAGTGGCCCTCTTCACCGTCGTGCTGCCGCATCCGGGCCAGCGACTCCAGCCCGACGATCCCCCACTCCACAGGCGAGTCGTACGCCGGTCGACCGACACCGCGCCGCAGTTGGGCGAGGGCCGCGACGGCGGACGGGACGTCGGCGAGGTACTGGGACTGGAGCGGGGTGATCCTGCTGCGGACGGCTTCGCAGACCCGCTCGCCGGGGCGGCGCTGCTGCTGTGGCGGGGCGGGCAACGACCCTGACTTCGCGGTGGAGGCCTCGGGGGTTGTCGTCACGGTGCGGCCTCCTGGTCGGCGGCGGAGAGAGAAGAACCGGCCGGGTCGAGAGGACCCGTCTGCTCGGGGGATGGGGACGGCGCCGGAAGCAGCGGCGAGGCCGATCCCGGCGGTGGGTCGTCCGCACGTGGTGGCACCGCGCGCGGCAGGTGGTTGCGGAGCGCCCGGAGGAACCACAGCTCCGCCTGGGCGTCGTTGACGAACCGCTTGCCGGACCCGGGCACGTCCGCCCAGCGGCCCTCGGACGCGGTCGCGCCCGCCGTGTTGAGGAGGGGGCGCCCGAGGCGGAGCATCTGCTGCCGGGCGATGGCCTGCCAGGCCGGACGGGCCTGCTCCTCCGGGTCCTCGACGTCACCGAGCCCGGCCAGCCAGGCGCGGAACGGGCCGTCCAGCGCGCCGTAGCCGAGATCGCGGGCCGTGGCCGTCGGACCGTCCGGGGACGAGCCGACCGCGCGGGCGAGATTGCCCGCGAGGTTGCCCAGCGCCCGCACGGCCTGGTCGGCGTCCTTCACCGCCGCCAAGGCGGTCGCCGCGTGCTCACGGCCCAACGGCTCCGGCCGGTCCTCGGTGGGTACGCAGTCCAGCAACAGCATCGGCAGGAGGACGGAGTCGTCCACCATCTCGTCGATGACGGACTGCTGCGTCCCGTAGACGGCGCCGACGGTCCGCAGCCGCAGCATGCCGCGGGTGGGCTCGAACTTCGCCTCCACAGCGAGCAGTCGCAGCCACCGCACGACGCCCGAGGGCAGGTGGTCCGCGCCGTCGCTCTCCTGGTGCCGGCCTGAAGGGGCGGCCGTCGAGGGCAGCAGGGCTTCAAGCCCCCGCCACGCGGCGCGGGCCGGGTCGTGGTGCCGCGGCATGTAAACCAGCGGAAGCTTCTGCTTCTTCTCCTGGGTGGGGCTGCGCCGCCACCCAGTCATCGGCTCCAGCTTCCACGGCGCGGCGGCCTTCAGCGGGTCCCCGTAGCCGAGGACGACGCCGGTGACCCGGCTCTCCTCGGTGACCAGCCGCACCCGTCGCGTCTGCCAGGTGTAGAGGTCGCGCAGCCCACGTGGTGAGCGGCCGCCCTCACCCTTGGCCGCGCCAGCCGGGCCGTTCGGCGGCAGGCGCCACGCGGGAGCGTCGGGCACGGGATCGAGGGTCGACGACTCGAACTCCAGCTCCTCCTGCGGCACGAGGTTCAGCAGCAGCGTCTCTCGCAGCGACTCCCCCTCGGCGTGGACACCGCCCAACTCGCCCGCCGAGCCCACCCCCAGCGGGTAGACCCTCCCGCCCTTGACACGAGGGTCGCCCACCATGCCCGACTTGATGCCGGAGGTGTCGAAGGCGTGAGCGTGCACCAGCCAGCGGGCGGCCTCGGCGGGCGTCAGGTCACTCGCGCCCGGCTTCCGCATCGAGAAGAACGCCTCCCCGTTGGGGACGTCCGCCACGATCCGGTTGAGCGCCGAGGGCTCGTCGGAGCCGGTACGCAACCCGGCGACCTGGAAGAACGGCTGCTCGGGATGGAAGAGGTCGAAGCGGTGCCGGTGCGCTTCGAGGTACGGCAGCACCGGGGCGAACGGCTCCTCTGCGTGCCAGAGCTCGAACCAGTCGTCGATGCTGCTCGGCCCGTCGAGCGCGTCGTGGAGCGCGGCGAGCAGCAGTCGCAGCAGCGCCATGTCCTGGGTGGGGAGGTCGCCGACGAGCCGCCGGATGGTGGCCGCCTCTAGGAACACGCCGGTGAGGGACACCGTCGCGAACGTGCCGTCGGTGCGCAGGACGGGAAGCCAGGGCTCGGTCGTGAGGTCGAACGGGGCGGCGGACCCGCCCGTCGTGGCCGTCACAGCTGACCGCCGAGCGCCCGCAGGGCACCGCCCGGAGCCGCGGCGAGCCAACCGCGTGAACTAGTACGCATCGGTGTTTTCTCCGTCGTCCTCGGAACCATCAGGACGGGCCACCCGCAACCCGTCCTTCTCGTCGTACTTCAGCTGAAAGCCTGTCAGACGGGTCTGACAATCCTCGTCGAGCACGAGGACCAACTCGCCCGCCAGCCACGGACACTCCTTGACCTGCCACCCGGGGAAGGCCTCCTGCTCCAACTCCTGGATCGTCCGGTCGATGGCCCCCGGGTGGCACAGCACGCGCGGAAGCGTCAGCGCGCTGCCCGCCACCGCTTTGGCCGCCTTCACGGGCGGCGGGAAGTCCGTCGGCAGCGACAGCCCGCCGTCACCGCGCCGCAGCCAGGGAAGCGTGCGCAGACTGCCGTCGGCGAGGCGCTGCACCACCAGCACTTCGAGGTTCTCGCCGCTGTCCCGGACCTGCGCCCGGCCGGTCGGCGAGTCGTCGGCGTCCCCGACACCCGCGGCCAGCCACCCGAGCAACGGACGACCGTGGGACTTGACCGGCCCGAGCAGGTACGCGCCCGCTCGCTCTTCCGACCTCGCCAGTTCCCGGCGGTGGCGCTCCCGGGCGGTGGCAAGCGCCTCCTGCCAGGCCCCGGGCCCGACGGCTTCGTCGCCGTACGCCGCCTGCACCAGCGGGCTGATGGCGTCCGGCAACGCCAGCGGCTCGCCGTCCAGGTGCGGCAGCAGAACCGCCAACGACCGCAGCAGGGCGTGGTCGCCGTAGACGGCGCGGCTGCCCGGGGCGGCCTGCGGCGGCAGCGCATCCCAGTCGACGCCGGTGATCAGGCAGCGCGCCGCCCGCAGCCGTGGCGGCCGCGTCCGCGGGTGCCGGTGGAGCCGGCCGATCCGCTGCAGGACCAGGTCGACGGGGGCGAGGTCGGTGACCAACAGGTCGAAGTCGACGTCCAGCGACTGCTCGACGACCTGACTGGCGACGACGATGTGCAGCCCCGGCCGGGTCGCACCGTCACGGCCGAACCGCTCCCGCAACCCCGTGTCGCGCGCCGCGCGGTCGGAGGCGACGAACCGGGAGTGCGCCACGGTGACGTTCTCGTCCCCGAAGCGCGCCCGCAGCGCGTCGGCCGCCTCCAGCACCCGGTCCACGGTGTTCCGGACCACGAGGGCGCACCCGCCGTCGGCCAGCGCGTCCGCCAGGGTATCGCCGAGCAGGTCGAGGTCGTCGCCCAGCCGCTCGACCGCGACGGCGGTCTCCCGCCCGGCCGCCGCTGCGGGCCGCGCCGTCAACCGGCCACCTCCGGGCCACGCCGCCGTGATCAGCGGGTACGCCGCCTCCTCGCCCCCGCGCCCGTCCGATGCGCCTGCGCCGGCCGGGACCACGTGGGTGGTGCCGCCCGCGTAGGCGGCGGTGAGCGCCGCGCGGCGCCCGGCGGGCAGCGTCGCCGACAGCAGCACCACCGGCACGCGGTACGCCGCCAGCCATGCCAACGCCCGGTCGAGGTAGCGGCTCATGTAGGCGTCGTAGGCGTGGACCTCGTCGATGACGACGACCTTCCCCGCCACGGCGAGATGCCGCAGCGCGAGGTGCCGGCTCTTCAGGCCGGCGAACAGCACCTGGTCGACCGTGCCGACCGCGAACGACGCGAGTAGCGACTTCTTCTTCGCGCGCAGCCACTGATGCGCGTGCAGGCCCGCGGGGCGGCGGCGGGCCTGGGCCCGTCCGTGGCCGCTCGTGTCGATCTCGTCGCATGCCTCCATCTCCACGGCGGCGACCGTGCCGGAACTCTGCCGGAGCATGCCCGCCCACGTGTCGTTGAAGGCGGCCTTCCCGTGGGTCAGCACCACCGACTGCGGCCCATCCAGCGGCAGGTGCTGCAGCCACTCCAACAACCTGGGGAACATGGCGTCGCTGGTGGCGCGCGTCGGCAACGCCACCAGGCAGCCGCCCGCACCGGAGCGCGAGGCCAGGATCTCGACCGCGGCGAGAGCGGCCTCGGTCTTGCCCTCGCCCATCGGCGCCTCGATCACCAGGAGGCCGGCCGGCTCCATCTCCCGCGCGACCCGCACCGACTCCGCCTGCACCGGACGGATCGCCGGACCTCCCGGACTGGTCGGGAAACTGAACCGGGCCCCGAAGAGATCCGCAGCCGAGCCTTTGGCCTCCGGTGCCCGCCAGGGCGCCGGAAGGTCCAACCCACGCCAGGCAGCTTCCAGTCGGCGCGCCTCACCGACCTCTCCGGCAGGCTGCCACGACGCCGAGTCGTAGGGAAACAGTTCCGGCGAGCTGGCGATCCAGTCGGAGACGATCACGACGGCCGTCACCAGCACCTGCGCCGGCTGCGGAAGCCGCACCCTCCCCCAGTTCCGCAACCGGTCGGTGACTCCGGCCAGTTCGGCGCAGCCCTCCAGAAGCTCCCGCTGCACGCCCTGCCAGACCGCCCGCGCGTCGCCCCGGTGGTGGAGCAGGTCCGGTCGCTGCTCCAACGCCTCGTACGCTTCGTGCGTCGGGGGTGTGCCGTGGTGACCGCCGGCGATCACGCCGAACTGCAGCGTGTTGCGGGCGGCCACCCCATGGCGCTCGGTGATCCACTGCTCGATGAGGAGCTGCCCGGCCAACCCGTGCGGGGCAAGCTTCCGGTCGTCGCCGTACTCCTTGGCGGTGAGCATCCGAAGGCCGGCGTCGCGCATGTGCCCGGCCCGGTCCTCGACCTGGCAGGCGAAGGCGGGCGTGGCCTTTCCGATGTCGTGGCTCGCCGCGGACCACACGACCAGCCGCCGCCCATCGGCCTCACCATCCGGAAGCGCCGCGGCGATGCACGCCCGGATCGAGTCGGGCAGCCACTCGTCCCACAACCGGCCGGCGACGGCGCCGCTGTCCGCCATGTGCCGCCACAGGGGCAACCACGCGCCGTTCAGCGTGCCGGCCTGATCCGTCTTACCCCAGGCGGCACGCGCCGCCACCGACAGCGTCCCCAACGGCGTCCAGCGCCCCTCGCCGCCGCCGAACGCATCCCCGAATTCATCCCCGAGAGCAGACATGACTCCCCCGAAAGAAGTGGTGCTGATGTGGGGGTACTGCACAGTGTGCGGCACGAGACGGAGCCGCCGGAGCAATTCTCGGCACATCAGGGAAAGTCGAGCGCCACTGCACCGCCGCGTGATATCAGCGCTCGCGGCGTACACCCGGCGCAGGGGGCGGCTGAGGTGAGCCCGAGCCTGCACCTGACGCGTCTTCCACTACCGTTGCGGCATCACCCGAACGGACGACAGCGACGGACGACAGCAGATGACGGTGGACGGGAATCGAAAGAAGGGCTTAGGTTCGCTATGCCGGAGTTTGGCAAAGTAAGTAAAATCCGTTCCCCCGGCACATGAACCACCAGGTCGCGCACTCTGCTCCCCGCGCCTGCGGGGGTGTTCCCGCCGCCGCCGCCCGCCGGGCAGCAGAGGCGGCCTGCTCCCCGCGCCTGCGGGGGTGTTCCCCGCTCCGGCGGATCGTCCGGCGGGGGCTCGGGCTGCTCCCCGCGCCTGCGGGGGTGTTCCGCACCGGTGGACGTGGGACGAGCGCGGCGCCATCTGCTCCCCGCGCCTGCGGGGGTGTTCCTGTCTCCGAGCGCCGGGGCGGACTCCGGCTTAACTGCTCCCCGCGCCTGCGGGGGTGTTCCCCACGGCAGTCCTGGAGGACATGGCCGGAGCCACTGCTCCCCGCGCCTGCGGGGGTGTTCCACTGCATATCGGTGCCAGTGAGACTGTCGAGCCGCTGCTCCCCGCGCCTGCGGGGGTGTTCCCTTAGGAAGCTACTGTTGAGCCATCAGGTCAGGCTGCTCCCCGCGCCTGCGGGGGTGTTCCCTCGGCAAGGTCGCTGTCGTAGGCGCGCTGGGTCTGCTCCCCGCGCCTGCGGGGGTGTTCCCCCGGACACCGCCCCCCAGCGCCGCGCGGTCGCCTGCTCCCCGCGCCTGCGGGGGTGTTCCCGCGGGGAGACTCGGGTCTCCGGTGCGCCACACCTGCTCCCCGCGCGTGCGGGGGTGTTCCCTGTCAGCGCGCGGATGCTGCCCACGATCCCGTCTGCTCCCCGCGCCTGCGGGGGTGTTCCGTCCGGCATCGGCGGTGGCCGCAGTCCGGCCTCCTGCTCCCCGCGCCTGCGGGGGTGTTCCAACGGCGATGATCTCCGCCATGGCCACGCCCATCTGCTCCCCGCGCCTGCGGGGGTGTTCCCGATGGTCGCGCGGGAGTAGCGGCGGACGTACCCTGCTCCCCGCGCCTGCGGGGGTGTTCCCGCCGAAATCGCGGACCTCGCGAAGCTGCTGGACTGCTCCCCGCGCCTGCGGGGGTGTTCCCGGGCACTGTGGGTCGCCGACAAGGTGCGGACCCTGCTCCCCGCGCCTGCGGGGGTGTTCCCCGGCAGGGCCAGGCCGCCTACGGCACCGGCTCCTGCTCCCCGCGCCTGCGGGGGTGTTCCCGCCGCCGGCTGGTACACGGCCAGCAGGAGGCGCTGCTCCCCGCGCCTGCGGGGGTGTTCCCCGCCTCGTGGACGACGCGCGGCTGGACGTCCACTGCTCCCCGCGCCTGCGGGGGTGTTCCCGGGCGCTCCAGCCACCCCACGGAGAAGCCCATCTGCTCCCCGCGCCTGCGGGGGTGTTCCCGAGAAGGCGCACGGCATCGTGACCGGCCTCGCCTGCTCCCCGCGCCTGCGGGGGTGTTCCCAGCTGGTCCCGCAGAACACGGTCGACACCTACCTGCTCCCCGCGCCTGCGGGGGTGTTCCTGCCGCTCTGGCCGATGTTCGCGCGGCGCCCCGCTGCTCCCCGCGCCTGCGGGGGTGTTCCCTTCGAGGGCATCGCCAACGTCTCCGGCATCCACTGCTCCCCGCGCCTGCGGGGGTGTTCCCGCCGGGCGCCCCTGCGGAGCCTTCTGGCGGAGCTGCTCCCCGCGCCTGCGGGGGTGTTCCCTTTCGGCGTCGGCCCGCTGTCGTTCGTCGCGGCTGCTCCCCGCGCCTGCGGGGGTGTTCCCTGCCTTGCCGCTTGTCCGCTGCCTACACGGTGCTGCTCCCCGCGCCTGCGGGGGTGTTCCCACGGGGCGCGGGACGGAAGCTTTCGACCAGGTCTGCTCCCCGCGCCTGCGGGGGTGTTCCCGGACCTCACCGTCGCACCCCAGCGGGTCGACGCTGCTCCCCGCGCCTGCGGGGGTGTTCCCCTCGTTGTGAGTCTTACGGGGGAGGCTGATTCCTGCTCCCCGCGCCTGCGGGGGTGTTCCCGCGGGGGATCGTCACTGGACGCCGGGTTCCGGCTGCTCCCCGCGCCTGCGGGGGTGTTCCCGAGGCGATGGTCATGGCGACGATGGCCACGCCCTGCTCCCCGCGCCTGCGGGGGTGTTCCCGCCCACGCAGTCCTCGGGCTCCTCAGCCCGGACTGCTCCCCGCGCCTGCGGGGGTGTTCCCCTGCCGAAGATCGCCGACCTGGTCGGCCCGCGCTGCTCCCCGCGCCTGCGGGGGTGTTCCCTGGCCGACGACCGGGACGTTACCTTCATCGTCCTGCTCCCCGCGCCTGCGGGGGTGTTCCCTCGCTGGCCAGCTTGACCACCGGGAGAAGGGCCTGCTCCCCGCGCCTGCGGGGGTGTTCCTAGCGCGCTTTCAGCCGCTCGTCCTCGGTGTTCACTGCTCCCCGCGCCTGCGGGGGTGTTCCCACCCAGCGCGGGAAGCGGCAGCGGCCCATGCACTGCTCCCCGCGCCTGCGGGGGTGTTCCCGCCTTCGCCCCCTCCACCTCGCCGGGCGTGGCCTGCTCCCCGCGCCTGCGGGGGTGTTCCCCACCGTCGGCGGTCGGCTCGTTTACCGGCGCTCTGCTCCCCGCGCCTGCGGGGGTGTTCCCGATCGCCGGTATGCCCCGGTATGCCTGCCGGCCTGCTCCCCGCGCCTGCGGGGGTGTTCCCTCGCGGCCCGGTTGAAGGGGAAGTCCAGGTCGCTGCTCCCCGCGCCTGCGGGAGTGTTCCCAGTGCTACGAACCAGGCTACGAGCCTTGAGGGCTGCTCCCCGCGCCTGCGGGGGTGTTCCCTGGGTGACCAGCAAGTTCGAGGACATCGGCAACTGCTCCCCGCGCCTGCGGGGGTGTTCCCCCCAGGATGGCCAGGAGCAGGATCGCGCCGATCTGCTCCCCGCGCCTGCGAGGGTGTTCCCATCGCACCCCGCAGCGCCTGCGCTGCCCGTCACTGCTCCCCGCGCCTGCGGGGGTGTTCCCACGAGATGGACTGGCGCACCCGCCGCATCCAGCTGCTCCCCGCGTCTGCGGGGGTGTTCCCTCGCCCAGCGCGAGGCGCAGCTCACCGCCCAGCTGCTCCCCGCGCCTGCGGGGGTGTTCCCCGGCGCGACGGGACGCTGTCCCGCTCCCGCCCCTGCTCCCCGCGCCTGCGGGGGTGTTCCCTGGCAATCCAGCGAGAAGCGGCCCGGCGTCACCTGCTCCCCGCGCCTGCGGGGGTGTTCCCGACGCCGTCGCCGCGCTCGAAGTCGCGGAGGACTGCTCCCCGCGCCTGCGGGGGTGTTCCTGAAGTGCAGGCCGGTGAGGGCGAGACGGGCATCTGCTCCCCGCGCCTGCGGGGGTGTTCCTTAGGCGCAGGAGTTGCTCCCGCTGGTTGTCGTCTGCTCCCCGCGCCTGCGGGGGTGTTCCCGAGGGGCTGTTCGGCAGCACCGAGCGCACCGCCTGCTCCCCGCGCCTGCGGGGGTGTTCCCGCGGCGAGATTGCATGCTTCACGCACCCCCCGCTGCTCCCCGCGCCTGCGGGGGTGTTCCCATCAGCAGGCCGACCAACACGTTGCGGACGCCCTGCTCCCCGCGCCTGCGGGGGTGTTCCCCCACGACGCCCGCTTCACCGACGACGCCGGCACTGCTCCCCGCGCCTGCGGGGGTGTTCCTTTGAAGGGCCGACCGTCCTTGGGCTTGGCGCGCTGCTCCCCGCGCCTGCGGGGGTGTTCCCGTCACGGTCACCGACTTGAAGCGCTCGTCGCTCTGCTCCCCGCGCCTGCGGGGGTGTTCCCCCGCCCCGGGGCGTCCCTGTCCGCGCTCATCGCTGCTCCCCGCGCCTGCGGGGGTGTTCCCAGCATCGGGAAGTCGGTGGACGAGTTCGACTCGCTGCTCCCCGCGCCTGCGGGGGTGTTCCCCGCCACAGCACCTCGCCGCCGGCAAACCGCAGCTGCTCCCCGCGCCTGCGGGGGTGTTCCCTCGCGGTGCATGTCCGGACTGTCGTGGGCGGTCTGCTCCCCGCGCCTGCGGGGGTGTTCCCGCGATGGGGGACCACGGCGCGACCACGGTCGACTGCTCCCCGCGCCTGCGGGGGTGTTCCCACCGCCGATTCGCATTCCGCGGGTCACCGACTCTGCTCCCCGCGCCTGCGGGGGTGTTCCCGCTCAGTCATCTCGTCTCGGAGTACAACAAGACTGCTCCCCGCGCCTGCGGGGGTGTTCCCGTCCGCGAGGTCGCGGACGGCGAGGACCCGAACTGCTCCCCGCGCCTGCGGGGGTGTTCCCGATATTTCGGCACAGCGGGACGACCGGGGGAACTGCTTCCCGCGCCTGCGGGGGTGTTCCCGGCATACCTCTCGCCGGGCACGTGGCCGGCCGCTGCTCCCCGCGCCTGCGGGGGTGCTCCCCTGCGCCCGGTCGGACACAACGACGAACTCAACTGCTCCCCGCGCCTGCGGGGGTGTTCCCATGAACTCCCGGTTCCCGATGAACAGGGCGGGCTGCTCCCCGCGCCTGCGAGGGTGTTCCCGATGACCAGGTCGTTGCTCTGCTTGAGGCGCGCTGCTCCCCGCGCCTGCGGGGGTGTTCCCAAGGCCGGGACGTTCCCGGCGGCCAACACGTTCCGCTCGCCGCGCCTGGGGCCGACACAGGCGGAGGCGGGCCGAGCGCGCCCGGGGCCCCTCGACGCGCGCGGCGCCCGCGCAACGCGCGTCGTCAGATGCGGAGGGCGCGGGCGGTGTTGGCGGCGATGTGGGTGGCGAGGGTGGTCTCGTCGGTGGCGCGGACCTCGGCCATGACGCGGAGCGTGTAGGGGATGAGGTACGGCGCGTTGGGGCGCCCGCGGTAGGGGGCCGGGGTGAGGAACGGGGCGTCGGTCTCGACCAGCAGCAGGTGGTCGGGGACGACGGCGAGGGCGTCGCGGAGCGGCTGCGCGCTCTTGAAGGTGACGTTTCCCGCGAAGGACATGTAGTGGCCGGCCTCGGCGCAGCGGCTGGCGAAGTCGGCGTCGCCGGAGAAGCAGTGGAAGACGGTGCGTTCGGGGGCGCCCTCGTCCTCCAGGACCCGCAGGACGTCCTCGTGGGCGTCGCGGTCGTGGATGACGAGCGCCTTGTCGAGTTCCTTGGCGAGCGCGATGTGGCGGCGGAACGACCGCTCCTGGGCGGCGCGGCCCTCGTCGCCGGTGCGGAAGTGGTCGAGGCCGGTCTCACCGATGGCGACCACGCTCGGGTGGGCGGCGAGTTCGGCGATCTCCGCGAGTGCGGTGTCGAGCGCCGCGTCCCCGCCCTCGGCGGCGAGGCGCGGGGCCTCGTTGGGGTGGAGCGCGACGGCGGCGTGGACGGCGGGGTGCTCCTCGGCGGTGGCCACCGCCCAGCGGGCCCGTTCGACGTCGCAACCGATCTGCACGACCTGGGTGACGCCGACGGCCTCGGCCTTCGCGAGCGCCTCGGCGACGGTCGTCTCCTGCATGTCCAGATGGGTGTGCGAGTCGATCACGGGCACAGCCAGCGGGAGGGGCGACGGCGGGGTCTCGGCGCGTGCGGCCTGGGCGGTCTTCGACATCGGCATGGTCCCGATCCTAGGACGCCCGGCGCGTGCGCCGGTCATCCGGCGTCGGGGGTGGCGCGGCTCGCCTGCGGCGGCACGGCCGAGGACACGGTTCGCGGGCGGCCGGGCGGGGTCGCACGGCCGGGGGCTGTGCGGTCCGGGGTGGCGCCGTGGCGGAGTCCGCGCGGATGGCGCCGGCACGCGGCGCTTCCGCCGGGCGGTGCGGACGACCGAGGATTGTCAGAGGGGTCGTCGACAATGCGGAGCAGAGGGTCCGGGGAGGTCCGGGCCGACCGGCTGCGAGGGGGCGCCATGCTGGTTGTCGAGAACGAGAGGGCCGCGGGTCGGGAGTTCCTGGCCCTGCTCTACCGGGACGACTACTTTCCGGACCGGCTGCTGGACAAGGGCAGGGAGATCCTGCTCCGGCTGTGCCTGCGGATCGAGACGGAGCAGCCGGCGGATCTCGCCACGCTGTACCCGATGGCCCATGCCGCCACCGAGGAGTTCAACACCCTGCAGGACGAGTTCTTCGCCGCGGGCTCGGAGTTCGAGACGGTGGCGCGGGACGAGATAGCCGGGGAGTTCTGGTTCGTGGCGCAGACGTACGGCTTCACCGACGCCGACCTGGAGGAGCTGGTCGCCCCGCGCGACTGGTGACGGACGGCGGGGCGACGGCTCTGCACGCGACCGCCGGCCCGGGACACCGCGGCCCGCTCGGCGGTACCGCTGCCGTCAGGCACGCGGCCGCCGAGCGGGCCGGGGCGGGGTGCGCACGTGCCCGGGCACCAGGGGTGTCCGGGCACGGAGGGGCGCACCGGTCGGCGGGAGCGTCAGTGGCGTCGCCACCAGGAGCGTCCGCCGCCGGCGGGCTCGCCCTCGTGGTGCCGGTGGCGGTGGTGGGCCGGCTCGGCCGGCTCCCGCGCCAGGGCGGCGGACTCCGCCGCCTGCTGCTCGGTCTCGTGCGGCGGGTCGGCGGGTTCGTCCACGGCGAGTCCGCCCGACGGCAGCCAGCTGGAGGCCCGTTGCACGGCGCGCACGGTGCCGGCCTGCATGACGCGGATGCGGTGGCTGCCGCAGCTGAGGCAGGTCAGCCGGGTCAGCGGTGACGGCACCCGCTCGGTGCCGACGTAGTACAGGACGTACGGTCGGCCGTCCTCGTCCTGATGGTGCTCTATCTGGAAGGTCTGTTCCCAGCCGTACGTACATCTGAGACATACGAAGGCGTAGGACTCGGACACGGTTTCGCGGTTCTGGTCGCTCATGACGCACCTGCGCTCGCGTGAGACGTCGTCTTCTCAGCGCACGGCGCGCCCGCGCGCCCTATGCCCCAGTATGCGGCTTTTTCTTCGCGGCGACCACAGCGTCGAAGACCTCCCGCTTGGGCAGCCCCGCCTCGCGCGCGACCTCGGCGATCGCCGCCTTGCGGTGCTCCCCGGCCTCCTCGCGGGCCGCGACGCGCCGCACCAGTTCGGCCTCGTCCGGCTTCTCCGCGACCTCGGTCGCGCCGGTCACCACGACGGTGATCTCGCCGCGTACGCCCGCCTCGGCCCAGGCCGCCAGCTCGGCGAGGCTCCCCCGGCGCACCTCCTCGTAGGTCTTCGTCAGTTCCCGGCAGACCGCCGCGCGGCGGTCCGACCCGAACGCCTCGGCCATGGCGGAGAGCGACGCGGCGAGCCGGTGGGGCGCCTCGAAGTAGACGAGGGTGCGCCGCTCGTCCGCGACCTCGCGCAGCCGCCCGGCGCGCTCCCCCGCCTTGCGGGGCAGGAATCCCTCGAAGCAGAACCGGTCGACCGGCAGCCCCGAGAGCGCGAGCGCGGTGAGGACGGCGGACGGGCCCGGCACCGCCGTGACACGGACGTCCGCCTCGACGGCGGCGGCGACGAGCCGGTACCCGGGGTCGGAGACGGACGGCATGCCGGCGTCGGTGACCAGCAGCACCCGGGCGCCGCCCGCCAGCTCCCGGACGAGTTCGGGGGTGCGGGCGGCCTCGTTGCCCTCGAAGTAGGAGACGACGCGCCCCGTGGTGTGGACGCCCAGCCCCTGGGTGAGACGGCGCAGCCGGCGGGTGTCCTCCGCCGCGATCAGGTCGGCCCGCTCCAGCTCGGTCGCGAGCCGCGGCGGCGCGTCGGCAAGGTCGCCGATCGGGGTACCGGCCAGCACCAGGACGCCGCCCTCCCCCGCGCCGGCGGCGGCCGCCGGTGCCTCCCCGGCAGCCGGTGAGGTCCCCGGCTCCCCGACCGCGGCAGCGGCCGCGTCAACCACGGCGGCGTCGGCCGCGGCCGTGCCTCCGCCGGCGCCGAGGTCGCCGGGGAGCCCGGCGGCGGAGTCGTCGTGCGGGTGATCGGCGGAAGGCGTTGCGGCAGTCACCCCGCCATCCTCGCAGGGCGCCGCGGCCGCGGATGCCAAGATGGCGTCGTGGACGCCCCCACCCCAGCCAACGACGCCACCGACCGCCGCCCGGAGCCGCCCCACCGGCCCGGGCCCCGGGCAGCCGCCCGGCCTGCCGCCGCATCCCGGAGG
>NZ_JAAVJD010000061.1 GCF_012033735.1 Streptomyces lonarensis
CGCCGTGACGGCGCGGGCGGGGCGGAGTGCCTGCCGGGCGGGTCAGAACTGCACGTCGGAGCAGGCGTAGAAGGCGTTGGCGGTGTCCGCGACGTCCCAGACCGCGAGGATCAGGTGGCGTCCGCTCTTCTGCGGGAGCGTTCCGGTGTGGCTCTCGGACCAGTTGGGCTGCCGGCCGTCCATGGGGACCGTCAGGAACGGCTGGGGCTCCAGGTCGGCGCGGGTCAGCGGGGTGTTGGGGTCCCAGCCGTCCTTGGTGACGAAGTAGCGGAAGTCGGTGGTGCTGTGGGCGGCGGTGATGGTCCAGTCGAAGGTGAAGCCCGCACCGGGGGAGAGCGAGGTGGTGGGCCAGGAGGCGTTGCGCGGCTGGTCCAGCTGGGAGAACTGGCCGTTGCCGCCGGAGCAGATGGCGCCGTCGGCGGGGCCCGCCTGCGGGAAGCCCTTGGGGCCCTCGACGCTCTGCGGCTCCCAGACGATGTTGCCGCAGTCGGGCGCGGCGCCCTGGGCGCAGTGGGCCTGACGGCTGGTGGGGGAGGTGGTGTAGCCGTGGGAGTTGGCGGCGCCGGCGGCGGCCAGCACCGTGGCGGCGGCCAGCCCGAGGCCGGTGACGGCAGCGGTGAGCTTGGTGCGCATGACTCGCTCCAGGTGTGTGGGGGGTGAGCTCGTGATCGCGCGCGAACGAAGAAGGTCTAGACCAAGTCTGAGGCTAGTGGTTGCTCAGTGAACATGTCCATACCAATGCACGCACCACGCGTTCCCGGTGCCCGCCGCCGGGAACACCGGGAACGCCCGCCTCCCGAACGCGCTCTCAGCGGCCCAGCGCCGCCATCGCCGCGTTGTGGCCGGGGATTCCGCTGACCCCGCCGCCCCGCACGGCGCCCGCCCCGCACAGCAGGACGGTGTCGCGGTCGGTCGCCACGCCCCACCGGCGCGCCGCCGCCGAGCCGGGACCCGCCTCCCGTGCCTCCTCGTCGGCGAACGGGAAGGTCAGGTCCCGGTGGAAGATGTTGCCGCCCGGCAGTCGGAGTTCCCGCTCCAGGTCCACCGGTGTCTTCGCCTCCACGCAGGGGCGGCCCTCCGCGTCCCGCGCCAGGCAGTCCGCCAGCGGCTCGCCCAGGTGCCGGTCCAACTCCGCCAGCGTCGCGGCCAGCAGCCGCTCGCGGGTGCCCTCGTTGTCGGAACGGAACAGCGCCGCCGGCGTGTGCAGGCCGAAGAGCGTCATCGTGTGCCAGCCGGCCTCCGCGTGAGGACCGCCGAGGATCGAGGAGTCCGTCAGCGAGTGGCAGTAGATCTCCGACGGAGGTGCCTGCGGCAGCCCGCCCGCCGCGGCCTCCCGGTAGGCGCGGTCGAGCGCCCGGTACCCCTCGCCGACGTGGAAGGTCCCCGCGAACGCGTCCGACGCGCCCACCGAGGGGTCCGCGAGCCGCGGCAGCCGCCGCAGCACCATGTTGACCTTGAACTGCGCGCCGTCCTGCGCCGGCGGCGGCTCCTCGCCCAGCAGCAGGGCCAGTTCCCGCGGCGAGGCGTTGACCAGCACCCGGTCGGCGCCCACCGTGCGCTCCGTGTCGCGGTGGCGGTAGGTCACCTCCGCCCGGTGGTCGTCCGCCGCGATCCCCACCACCTCGTGCCCGGTCCGCAGCTCCGCCCCGGCCCCGCGGGCCGCCGCCGCGAGCGCGTCGGTCACCGCGCCCATGCCGCCGACCGGGACGTCCCAGTCGCCGGTGCCGCCGCCCACCACGTGGTAGAGGAAGCAGGCGTTCTGCCGCAGTGAGGCGTCGTGCGCGCCGGCGAAGGTGCCGATCAGCCCGTCGGTCAGGACGACGCCCCGCACCAGGTCGTCGGCGAAGTGCTCCTCCACCGCCTCGCCCAGCGGGCGTTCGAACAGGGCCTGCCACGCCGCCCGGTCCCCGACGCGGTCCCGCAGCGCCGCGCGATCGGGGAGCGGTTCGGTCAGGGTGGGGAAGACGCGCTCCGCGACGCGCCCCGTCATCGCGTAGAACCGCTGCCACGCGGCGAACTCGCGGTCGGAACCGGTCAGCCGCTCGAACGACTCGCGGGTCGCGGAGGTGTCGGAGCCGACCAGCAGCCCCGTCGCCCGGCCGTCGCGCACCGCCGGGGTGTAGGAGGAGACGCTCCGGCGCCGCAGCTCCAGCCGCAGTCCCAGCTCCGCGACGATCTGCGGCGGCAGCAGGCTGACCAGGTAGGAGTAGCGGGAGAGACGGGCGTCCACGCCGCTGAACGGCCGGGTGGAGACGGCGGCCCCGCCCGTCTGCTCCAGCCGCTCCAGCAGCAGGACCCGGCGGCCCGCGCCCGCGAGATAGGCGGCGGCGACGAGCCCGTTGTGGCCCCCGCCGACGATGACGGCGTCGTAATGGGTGTGATCGACCATGGACGGTTGGTAGCACGGCCGCGCCGCCCGCGGCCAGCCGTGGCGTGCGACCGGCCCCGCCCGGCGGCGCCCGCTCGGCCCCCGGTCGTCGGTCCCGAGTCGCCGCCCCGTGCGCCGAGCGCACGCCGTCCGGCGGCCGTGCGGTGACCCGCCGCGGTCGTGAGCGGGCCGAAGAGAAGAAACGGGGACAGGCTCCGTAAGCAGGTGAACAGTTCCGTCGTACCGGTCCGGCGGCAGCGCCACCGCCGTAGTCTGGACTGTTCCCGACCTCGCAAACCCTCCCTAAGGATCCCATTGCACCACGACACGCCAGCCGGGCCGCCGGAGGAACCCGACGGAGCGGCCGACCGGCGGCCCCACGAACTGCGTCGCATCGTCTCCCTCTTCCACCCCTACCGGGGGCGGCTCGCCGTGGTCGGGGGACTGGTGGCGGCCTCGTCCGTCGTCGCCGTCGCCACCCCGTTCCTGCTCCGCGAGATCATCGACACCGCGCTGCCCGAGGGCCGCACCGGCCTGCTCGGCCTCCTCGCTCTGGGCATGATCGCCGCTGCCGTCCTCAGCAGCGTCTTCGGCGTCCTGCAGACCCTCATCTCGACCCGCGTCGGCCAGCGGGTCATGCACGACCTGCGCACCCGGGTCTACGCCCGCCTCCAGGAGATGCCGCTCGCCTTCTTCACCCGGACCCGCACCGGCGAGGTCCAGTCGCGCATCGCCAACGACATCGGCGGCATGCAGGCGACCGTCACCTCCACCGCCACCTCGCTGGTCTCCAACGTCACCGCCGTCGTCGCCACCGTCGTCGCCATGCTCGCCCTCGACTGGCGGCTCACCCTGGTCTCCCTCGCCCTGCTCCCGGTCTTCGCCGCCATCGCCCGCCGGGTGGGCCGGGAGCGCCGCCGCATCACCACCCAGCGGCAGAAGCAGATGGCCGAGATGGCCGCCCACGTCACCGAGTCGCTCTCCGTCAGCGGCATCCTCCTCGGCCGCACCATGGGGCGCTCGGACTCCCTGACCGACGCCTTCTCCCGCGAGTCCGCCGGCCTGGTGGACCTGGAGGTCCGCGCCTCGATGGCCGGGCGCTGGCGGCTCGCCACCATCGGCATGATCATGGCGGCCATCCCCGCGCTGCTGTACTGGTCCGCCGGGCTGATGTTCCAGTTCGGCGGTGCCGCGCCCTCCATCGGCACCCTCGTCGCCTTCGTCACCCTGCAGCAGGGGCTGCTGCGCCCTACCGTCGCCCTGCTCTCCACGGGCGTCGACGTCCAGGCGTCGCTCGCGCTCTTCCAGCGCATCTTCGAGTACCTCGACCTCACCCCCGACATCACCGAGCGCCCCGACCCGGTCCGGCTGCGGCGCGCCCGCGGCGAGGTCCGGCTGGAGGAGGTCACCTTCTCCTACGACCCCGGCGGCGCGCCGCCCGTGCTCACCGCGGTCGACCTCGTGGTGCCCGCCGGCGGCAGCCTCGCCGTCGTCGGAGCCACCGGCTCGGGGAAGAGCACCCTCGGCTACCTCGTCCCCCGGCTCTACGACGTCACCAGCGGCCGCGTCACCCTCGACGGCGTGGACGTGCGGCAGCTGGACTTCGACTCCCTGGCGCGCGGCATCGGGGTCGTCTCCCAGGAGACCTACCTCTTCCACGCCTCCGTCGCCGACAACCTCCGCTTCGCCCGCCCCGACGCGACCGACGCCGAACTGGAGCGGGCCTGCCGCGCCGCCCACATCCACGAGCACATCGCCGGTCTGCCGCAGGGGTACGACACCCTCGTCGGCGAACGCGGCTACCGCTTCTCCGGCGGTGAGAAGCAGCGGCTCGCGCTGGCCCGCACCATCCTCCGCGACCCGCCGGTGCTGATCCTCGACGAGGCCACCAGCGCGCTGGACACCCGCACCGAGCGGTCGGTGCAGGCGTCGATCGACGCGCTCGCCGCCGGGCGGACCACCATCACCATCGCCCACCGGCTCTCCACCATCCGCGACGCGGACCAGATCGCCGTCCTCAGCGGCGGGCACGTCGTCGAACGCGGCACCCACGAGGAGCTGCTGGCGCGCGACGGCCACTACGCCGAACTGCTCCGCCGGGACGCCGGGCGCCGCGAGTCCGCCGACGCCGCCGTCTCCTGAAACGGCGCCGAACCGACCGGTGCGGTGCCGACCGGTGCGGTGCCGACCGGTGCGGCCGGTCCCGGCCCGCCGGCGCCCGGCGGGGTCACACCAGGCGGCCGGCGGCCTTGAGGTCGTCGAACACGGCGCGGTCCACCGGCGCCGTGAGGTCGCGGTCGGCAAACTCCAGCCACCGCACCTCCTCGATCTCGGCGGAGGCGACCGGGGTGCCCCGGTACTGCGCGGTGTAGCACGCCATCCGCACCAGCACCCCGGCGCCGTGGCCGTCCGCCTCGGCCTCGTAGGTGCCGAAGTGCTCCACCGTGCCCGGGAGCAGGTCCACCGCGACCTCCTCCCGCACCTCCCGGAAGAGGGTGTCGGTGTCGCTCTCGCCCGACCGGCGCTTCCCGCCCGGGATGTAGAACAGCTCGCGCCCCCTGGTCCGGGTGCCCAGCACCCGGCCGTCGGCCAGACACACCCACGCCACCGTGTCGATCATCCGCATGCCCGTCGCGACCCTTCCGCCCGTCCGTCGTACCGGGCGATTCTCCCACCCCGCGGCGGCCGTCCCCGCCGCCGTCCGCCCCGGTACGCCCGCCGCGGTACGGCAACGGCCCGCGCCGGGCCCGTTGCCGTACCGGCAACAGAAGTTGCCCGCGCGGGCGGCCGGGTCCACGATCGGCAGCCCGTACCTAAGGGGGCCCGCCCGCCCCGCGAGAGAGCCGAGAAGACCATGAACCGCAACCACGAGACAGCAGCACCGGGAGACGCCCGCCACCACGAGGTCATCGTGGTCGGGGGCGGAGCCGCCGGCCTGAGCGGCGCGCTGACCCTGGCACGCGCCCGCCGCGACGTCCTCGTCGTCGACTCCGGCGCGCCCCGCAACGCGCCCGCCGCCGCCGTCCACGGCTACCTCGGCCGCGAGGGCACCCCGCCGGCCGAACTGCTGGCCGCCGGTCGCGCCGAGGTCGCCGCGCACGGCGGTGCCCACCGGCCGGGGGAGGTCCGTTCCGCGGCGCGGCTCCCCGACGACCGCTTCCTCCTCACCCTGACCGACGGGACGGCGCTCACCGCCGACCGCCTCCTGGTCGCCACCGGGCTCGTCGACGAGCTGCCCGAGCTGCCGGGCCTGGCCGCGCAGTGGGGACGCGGCGTCCTGTCGTGCCCGTACTGCCACGGCTGGGAGGTCCGCGACAGGCCCGTGGGCGTCCTCGGCGGCGGGCCGCTCTCGGTGCACCAGGCGCTGCTGTGGCGGCAGTGGACCGACGACCTGCTGTTCTTCAGCGGCGCCGAGCCGCCGGAGGACGAGGCCGCGGAGCAGCTCGCCGCCCGCGGCATCACGCTCGTCCCCGGCGAGGTGACCGGCGTCGACGAGACGGACGGGCGGCTCAGCGGGGTGCGGGTCGCGGGACGGCACGTCCCCCGCGAGGTGCTGGTGATCGGCCCGCGGCTGTCCGCGCGCTCCGGCGTTCTCACCGACCTCGGCGCCGAACTCACCGACCTCGCGATGGGCGACCACGTCGTCGGCACCCACGCGACCGCCGACGCCACCGGCGCCACCACCGTCCCCGGCCTGTGGGTCGCGGGCAACGTCTCCGCCCTCACCGACCAGGTCATCGGCGCTGCCGCCGCCGGTCAGCGGGCCGGCGCCGCCATCAACGCCGACCTCGTCGCGGCGGAGACCCGCCGCGCCGTCGCCGCCCGCCGCGCGCGGAGCGACGCCGCACCCACCACCGACCCTGCCGGGCAGTGACCCGTCGGCGGCCGGACCCGGCCGCCACCCCGCCCGCGCGACCGCACCACCCCATCGACGAGAGGCACCCCGTGACCGCCACCGAACCGACCACCGGCCCCACCGCCACCGAACCGACCACCGCCACCGAACCGACCACCGCCACCGGCCCCACCGCCGGCGCACCCACCGGATCGGCGCCGCCCGTGCCCGAGGAGGGGCAGACCGAGACCGAGTTCTGGGACGCCCGGTACGCCGCGGCGGACCGGATCTGGAGCGGCCGGGTCAACGCCCCGCTCGTGGAGCACGCCGCCGCCCTCCCGCCCGGGAGCGCGCTCGACCTGGGCGCGGGTGAGGGCGGCGACGCCCTGTGGCTCGCCGCCCGGGGCTGGCGGGTCACCGCCGTCGACATCTCCCGGGTGGCACTGGAGCGCGCCGCCGACGTCGCCACCGCGCGCGGTCTCGCCGACCGGATCGACTGGCAGCGCCACGACCTCGGCGCCTCGTTCCCGCAGGGCGGCTTCGACCTGGTGTCCGCCCAGTTCCTGCACTCCTACGGCCCGCTGCCGCGCGAGGCGGTGCTGCGCCGCGCGGCCGAGGCGGTGCTGCCCGGCGGGACCCTGCTGGTGGTGGGCCACGCCGAGGTGCCGGGCGGCCCCAAGGAGCACGACCACCGGGTCCACCTGCCCGGGGCGGCGGAGGTGCGGGAGTCGCTGGCGCTGGGCGCGGACTGGGAGATCGAGGTCTGCGCCGACGTCGACCGCGAGGGAACCCGCCCCGACGGCACGCCGCTGACCTTCCGGGACGCCGTGCTGCGCGCCCGCCGCGCCTCCTGACGGGCGGTGGGGCCCGCTGGGGGCCGGGGCGGGCCGCGCGGGCGGCCCGCCCGTCGACCGCCGACGCGCCGACCGCTCAGCGCACCCCCAGCGACACCGCCGGCCCCTCCGGCGGCGGGGTGAAGACACCGAACCGGTTCCCCTCCGGATCGGCCAGCAGGTGCCAGTGCGCCTGCGGCGGCCGATGGGTGGGCACTTCCCGGGCGCCCAGCGCGACCAACTCCGCGACCTGCCCGTACACCTCCAGCCGCACGGCATGGTGCGGACCGCTCTCCTCGCCGGCCGGGGTGACCCAGATCGGCGGGCCCACCGCCTCCGGGTCGGTGATCAGCACCGGCCAGCCGTCGGGCCAGTGCACGCGGGGGCCCGGCGCGCACCGCTCGTACCCCAGGGCCTCGCACCACCAGTCGGCGAGCCGCTGGTGGTCGCGGGCTTCGAGGGCGAGGGCCTTGAACCGTGCGGCGGTCATGCGGGCGACCATAACCGCCGCCTGCCGCGGAGCCGCGCCGCGGCGCGGCCACCGCCCGGGCGGTCACCCGGCTGTCCCCGGAGTGCGGGTGGACGCCGCGCCGCGCGCGTCCCGCGCGCGCTCCGAGCGCGCCCGCCGGCCTGTGCGCCGACCGGTCGGCGACGCGGCCGACGCCGTGCGGCGCACCGCCCGCGGCAGGACGACCGGGCGCCTAGCATGACGCCCATGCCCACCCGCGTCCTGCTCTTCAGCCGCACCACCGGCTACCGCCACGCCTCCATCCCGGCCGCCGTGCGCGCCGTCTCCGAACTCGCCGTCACACAGGGCTGGTCCGTGACGGCGACCGAGGACGCCGCCGAGCTCACCGAGGCGCTCGCCGCCGGCGCGGAACTGGTCGTCTTCCTCTCCACCAGCGGGGAGGTCCTCGACCCGGCCGGGCGTGAGGCGCTGCGCGCCCACTGCGAGGCCGGAGGCGGCTTCGCCGGGGTGCACGCCGCGACCACCACCGAGTACGACTGGCCCTGGTACGGGCGGCTCGTCGGCGCGCGGTTCGACGGCCACCCCCCGATCCAGCCGGCCGTCGTCGAGGTCACCGATCCCGGCCACCCCGCCGTCTCCCACCTGCCCGGGCGCTGGGAGTGGAGCGACGAGTGGTACAACTTCCGCGACGGGCCGGGGGACGACGTCCGCGTGCTGGCGACCGTCGACGAGTCCACGTACCGGGGCGGGACGATGGGCGCCCGGCACCCCCTGGTCTGGTGCCACGAGCTCTGCGGCGGGCGGTCCTTCCAGACCGCGCTCGGCCACGGTGCCGAGCACTACGCGCACCCGGAGTTCCGGCGGCACCTCCTCGGGGGCCTCGCCTGGGCGGCACGTCGCGAGGTCGCCGCCCCCGTGACCACCCGCCCCGCGACCACCTGACCAGCCGCCACCTGGTCGGCGCCGTCCGACCCGCCCGCCCACCCGTCCCGGCCCGGCTGCAATGCCGGTCGCCCCGGGCTCTCGTGGGACGCCGGTGCTACGGTCGCCCGGGCGGTCCGGGCGCCGACGCGCGCCACCGGAGCACCCCCGCCGCGTCGCCGGGGCGCGGCGTGCCACCCAGCGGCAGGACGGGAACCCATGACGCGCGGAGCGACCAGGGCCTACATCGGATCGTTCACCTCACAGGGCGGGCGCGGCATCACGGTCGCCGCCGTCGACCCGGCGGACGGCGCCCTCACCGTGCTGTCGGGACTGAGGCCGCTGGACAACTCCTCCTATCTGGCGCTGTCCCGGGACGGCGGCACGCTGTACGCGGCCGGTGAGACCGACGCCGGGGCGCTCGCCGCCCTGGACCTGGCCGATCCGGACAACCCCCGTCTCCTCGCGCCGCCCACCCCGGCGGGCGGCGCCGGATCCACCCATCTGGCGGTCTCGGCCCGCCGCGCCTACCTCGCCAACTACACCTCCGGTTCGGTCAGTTCCATCGCCCTCGCGGCGGACGGGACGCCGCACGGGGAGGCCGTCGTCACCCCGCACCGGGGGAGCGGCCCGGTGACCGAGCGCCAGGCCGGCCCGCACGCCCACGGCGTGGCCCTCTCGCCCGACGGCGCGTGGCTGCTCTGCGCGGATCTCGGCACGGACAGCGTCCTGGTGTACGCCCTCGACCCCGCCGACGGCACGCAGCGGCCGCACGGCAGTCTGCGCCTCCCCGCCGGGGACGGCCCGCGCCACCTCGTCTTCCACCCCGACGGCACCACCGTCCACGTGGTCAGCGAGCTCGACCCGCAGGTCACCACCTGCCGGTGGGACGCGGACCGGGGCGAGCTGGAGGTCACCGCCCGCACCGCGCTGCCGGGCAGCCCCGCCGGGGCGGACCCCGACTACCCCTCCGGGCTCGGGGTGACCGGCGACGGCCGGTGGCTCTACGTCGCGGTCCGCGGCGCGGACGAGGTCGCCGTCCTGTCGCTGGACGGCGGCGACGGGCCGCGGGTGCGCGCTTCGGTGGCCTGCGGCGGCCACTGGCCCCGCGACCTGACCGTGAGCGAGGACGGGCGGCGGCTCTACGTCGCCAACGAGCGCTCCGGGGACGTCACCTGGTTCGCCGTCGACCCGGAGACCGGTGTCCCCGCCCCCGCGGGGCGGCTGGAGTTGCCCGCCCCTGCCTGCGTGCTGCTGCGCGGCTGAGCGCCGGGCGCGACGCACGACGACGGCCGGCCCCCGGATCGGGGACCGGCCGTCGTCGTGCGGTGTCGGGGCGTCAGTGCGCCGTGGCGGGCTGGGGCTGGATTCCGAGGTGTCCGGTGTAGGCGGAGAGCACCAGCTTGCCGACGGACGGGTAGGCGCCGAGCGGCTCGGCCATGGCGCACCCGGCCTCCTCGGCCGCGGCCGCCAGCAGGCCCTCGGGCACCTCCGGGCCGATCAGGCACGGGGCGAGCGCCAGCTGCTGCGAGCCGGAGTCCACCAGCTGGCGGGCGGCGGCGGCCACCGAACCCTCGGTGTCCAGGCCGGCGGTCAGCACCGGCACGGCGAGCCGTGCCGACAGCAGCATGCCCGTGATACCGGCTGCCTGTTCGGCCTCCTCGCCGCCGACGGTGGCGAGGATGATGCCGTCCGCGGCGGTGGCCACGGTGAACAGGCGCGCCCGGTCGGCACGGGCGAGACCGGCTTCCGAGAGACGGACGTGGACGGCTTCGGCGAGCAGCGGGTGCGGGCCCAGCACCTCGGTGAGGGCGGCACCCGAGCCGCTGTTGAGGACGGCCTGCCGCAGGGCGCGCAGCTGCACGCTGTCAGGGCCCGCGAGCAGCGGGACCACGACCGCGGGCGGCTCGTCCGGCGACTCGACGCGACCGGCGGTCACCTCGGTCAGGACTTCCTGGAGGGCGGGGTACTCGTCACCCGTCCCCTCGGTGAAGGCGACGACCGCGTGCAGGCCGGGCAGCTCCGCGCGGGCGATGCTCACCACTTCTTCGCCCAGGCTCCTGGCCTCGGCACTGGGAGTCCCGGGCACGGCCAGGACCAGCACGGGGGCGCCTTCGGGCGCCGACACCGGCTCCGGGCGGCGGTGCCGTCCTGACTGGCGGGGACGAGGCATTCGTACGGGCAGGCCCGATCCTGACCCTGTGGAGGAGCTCATGTGGTCGCATGTTAATGCCTTGGTGTGCTCGGCTGTTCGGCCGGGGGCGCACTACGCCACCACTGTCCCGTTTGTCGGGTGATGTGCCGCGGCGGCGGGGGCGGCCGACCGCGGAGCGTCACCTCGCCGGGTCCGGGTCCGTGCCGCTCCGTGTCCGCGCCGATCCGGGCCCACGCCGGGCGGCGGCGGGTACGGCGTCCGCCGCCGGCTCACACCAGGCGGAGCAGCGTGCCGTCGGCCGGGAGCCGCAGTGCGCCGTCGGCCAGCCGCGCCGCCACCAGCAGGGAGCCCTCCAGCGGTCCGCCGGCCGCCTCCACCGTCCGGTGGCCGGGGAGCGAGCGCGCCAACTCGGCGTGCAGCGGCTCCAGCAGCGGCGCGCCGATGTTCAGCAGCCCGCCGGTCAGGGCGAGGAGCGGCGCCTCCGCGCCGGGCGGGCACGCCGCCGCCGCGGTCTCGGCGATCTGCCGCCCGGCCTCGCCCAGCACGGCGAGGGCGACCGGGTCCCGGTCGGCGGCAGCGGCGGCCACCGCGGGGGCGAACGAGGCCAGCACCGCCGGACGGTCGGGCCGCGGGTACAGCGCCCCGGGCAGGGCGCCCGGGTCGCCGAACTGCTCCCGCGCCGCCGCCAGCAGCGCGCCGGAGCCGCCGGGGCGGCCGTCGTGCGCCCGCATCGCCGCCTCCAGCCCGGCGCGCCCGATCCAGGCGCCGCTGCCGCAGTCGCCGAGGAGGTGTCCCCAGCCGTCGACCCGGCGCCACTCCCGCAGGTCGGTGCCGAGCGCGATCATCCCGGTTCCGGCGGCCACCACCGCGCCCGCCCGCTGTCCCAGCGCCCCCGCGTATCCGGTGACGGCGTCCGCCGCCAGCGCCAGGCGTACCGGGCCGAACCGCTCGGCCAGCGCCCCGGGCAGCGTCGCCCGGAGGTCGCCGCCGAGTGTCGCCATCCCCGCCGCGCCGACGCAGACCGCCGAGACGGTCGCCGGGCCCGGGGCGGCGCCCCGGGCGGCCGCGGCCTCCTGGAGCATCCGCGGCAGCGCGGGCAGCAGCTGGTCCAGCAGGTGTCCGGCATCGATGCCGGCCGCGGCCGTCCGCACCGGCACGCGGGAGGTGAACGTCGCCGCGGCGGTGACCTGTCCGTCGGCGGCCGGGCGGGCCAGCGCCGCGCGCAGCCCGGAACCGCCGGAGTCCACCCCGAGGACCCAGCCCGTCACCGTGCGGGCCCGGTCGGCCGGGTGCGGTGGCACCCGCGCGCGAGGTGGCGGCTGCGGCTGGTCATGGGCGCTCCGGGGGTCGGGCGGGCGGCGACGGCGCGAAGCCTATCGCCCGGCACCGGTCCTGCGGCGGGCGAGCGGTGGCCGCCCCGTTGGGCCGGTAGGGTGACGCACTGTGGCAGCACGACCGTTGAGTGAACTTGTCGAGCCCGGCTGGGCCGAGGCCCTCGCCCCCGTCGCCGGGAAGATCGCGGAGATGGGGGACTTCCTGCGCGGCGAGATCGCCGCCGGACGCACCTACCTCCCCGCCGGCGCCCACGTGCTGCGGGCCTTCCAGCAGCCGTTCGCCGAGGTCCGGGTGCTGATCGTCGGTCAGGACCCCTACCCGACGCCCGGCATGGCCATCGGCCTGAGCTTCGCCGTCGCACCGGAGGTGCGGCGGCTCCCGGGCAGCCTGGAGAACATCTTCCGGGAACTCCACGACGACACCGGGGCGCCGCGCCCCGGCAACGGCGACCTGACCCCGTGGACGCGCCAGGGCGTCCTGCTGCTCAACCGGGCGCTCACCACGGCGCCGGGGCGGCCCGCCGCACACCGCGGCAAGGGCTGGGAGGAGGTCACCGAGCAGGCGATCCGCGCGCTGGTCGCACGCGGCACCCCGCTGGTCTCGGTGCTCTGGGGCCGGGACGCCCGCTCGCTGCGCCCCCTGCTCGGCAACCTGCCGGCGGTGGAGTCGGCGCACCCCTCGCCGATGTCGGCGGACCGCGGCTTCTTCGGATCGCGGCCGTTCAGCCGCGCCAACGAGCACCTGGTGCGGCTGGGGGCCCAGCCGGTCGACTGGCGGCTGCCCTGAGGGCGGGCGGGAGGCCCCGCGGCGGACCAGCTCGCGGCGTCGGGCGCGGTCGGCCGCACGGCGCAGGGGCGCGCCCTCACGCGGGTCGACCGCGGGCGTTCCCGGCAACGCGGCAGAAGGCCGTTGCCGGCTCGCGGGTCCGGCGCGGGGGCCACGAACACGCACTGAGCCGCGACGCCGCCGGTTGCCGCCGCGGGGACGCGGGGCGAGAGAGCGGTGGCGCCCTCCGGCCGGGGGTCACTCGGCGAAGAACGCCTCCATGCGCTCGTCGGTGACGGTGCAGTAGACGCCGCGCACCTCGCGCTGCCAGACGCCGTACCACTCCTGGAACCGGGCGACGCTCTCGAAGGTCGCCTGGTCGTAGACGCCGGTGACCGGCACGGCGAAGTGGTCGCCGACCGCGTTCAACTGCTCCTGGAGCGCCCGGACCTCCGCCCCCTCGTCGCCCGGACCGAGCAGGGCGTTCGGCCCGCGGACGACCTCCTCCGGGGCGGTGTCGACGGGCGGCGGCGGGCTGTCCTCACCGCTGGACGGCGGCGGGGCGACGCCCACCGAGCCGCTCTCCTGCCGGGGGCGGCTGCGGTCGGGGGTGCCGTCCCCGGCCGGCCCCTCGGCCTCCCGGTCGACCGGGGGCGCGGACGGCTCGGGGCCGGTCGTGCCGTCCGCGGTCTCGTCCGGCACCCCGTCCTGCGGGGCCGGCTCCTCCGTGGTCTCCGCGTCGCTCTCCGGTTGCTCCTCGCCCTCCGGGGCGGGGGGCGCGTCGTCGGGGGCGAGGTCGAACTCCGGCGCCGGGTCCACGTCGTGGTAGGCCGTGTCCTCCGCCGTCCGCCCGCCCAGGACGGAGGTCACGACGGCGGTGCACCCGACCACCACGGCGACCGCGGTGCCCGCCAGGTAGGACGACCGGCGGTGGCGCGGCTTGCGGCGGCTGCGGCGCGCCTTGGTGTCGGTGCCCTCCGGCGGTGTCACGTCCAGCGCTGCGGCGGCGGGCGGCAGTGGCGCCTGCTCGGCCGGGGTGTCGTGGGGCGGCGGGTACGCCCCGGGCCGGTGGGCGTCCTCCTCGCGTACCAGCGGCAGCCGCGCGGTGTCGGAGAACATCGCCAGGTCACCGGGGCTCGGGCCCTGGTTCGGCGGCAGCAGCGGGCGGATCGGGGCGGCCTCCTCGGCCGTCCCCTCCTGCGCGGCCCCGCCGTGCCCGGGCCCGGACGGCCCCGGTCCGGAGGGCTCCGCGGAGCGGTGGCGTGCCTCTGCGGCGCCGGCGTCCTCCCGGCCGGCGGGCGGACAGTCGCAGCCCCGCTCCCCGGTCACCCCGGTCGGGTGTCCGCACGCGGCGCAGGACGTTCCCGGGCTCATGCCGCCCTCCCCATCACGCTTCGACAGCGAAGTGATGATGCCACACCGGGAGGACTCGTGTTCGAGGGGTGGGGGAGGTGTGCCGGGGGCGGCACACCCCGTGCGGCTGCTGGTGGCAGCGGTGCGCGGCGGTGGCGGCCGACGGCAGGCCGCTCCGCCACCTGGCCGATTCCTGTCGGGGTGTGACGGCCTGTCAGCCGTCCGTGGCCGGGGCCGGCGGCGCGGCCGGTCCGTCCGGGGCGGGGGCCGTCTCGGAGGAGGGCGGGAAGCCGCGTTCCCACTCCAGCCGGTACCGGTCGAACAGCTCGGCGCGGAGCCGGGCCGCCGGAAGGGCGGCACCCGGCAGCAGGACGGCCACCACAGCGCCCATCAGCAGCGCCCGGAGTATCGGGTAGTCGGTCTCGGGGTCCGCCGAGCCGTGCGCCACCAGTGCGCCGCGCAGCAGGGTGCCCAGCCGCTGCTGCTCCACGCAGTGCACGAAACCCTCCTGCTGGAGCAGGCCCGCCATGTGCGCGCGCATCAGGACCGGCTGGTCCACCGCGATGGTCAGGACCGCGTCGATCGCCCGCGCCAGCGTCTCGTCGCCGGCGTTCTCGCCGTGCGGCGCGGGCGCGCGGAGCAGTGCCTCCTCGACCCGCAGGTGCATCAGGCGGTGGACGGCGGACTGGAGGAGGTGCCGCTTGCCGGGGAAGTAGTACGAGATCAGGCCGCGGGCCGAGCCCGAGCGGTCCGCGATGTCCCCCAGCGTGGTCGCCTCGTAGCCGCGTTCCGCGACCAGTTCGACCGTGGCGCGGAGCAGGCGCTCCCGGGAGCGCCGCCGAAGTTCCGCGTTGACCGCGGGTCGGCGAGGGGACATAACGGAAACTCCGCGTTGACTGGCTGGCAGCCAGTATACTGTGGACGCGCGGCTGCGGAACGCAGGCCGCGTTCGGGGGATGCCGGTATCGGGCGGAGCGGGGGACCGCCCGATACCGGCTCTGAACGTGCAGGTCACAGCGGTTCGTGACCGTTTCGGGGCGCCACTGCGGCGCCCGGGAGCGACGGCTGGCCCGGCGGCGGAGTTCACCGCTCGCCGCCGGTGCGGCTCGCCGCAGCGCACCCCGCCACCTGGCCGTACCCCCCTTCCGGGTGAATCCGGCGGCGCCACTTTCCCGGCGTCCGGTCCGCCTCCGCCCGCGTGGCTCCATCGAGCGCACGCGGACGGCGGAGTGCGGGAGGCGGCAGCGGCGGGTCCGGTCCCGGCGGCGGGTGAACGGCCCCGGTGAACCCGGCGACGACAGCGGGCTCGGGGTGTCAGTCCAGGGTCTGGGTCAGCTCGCTGCGGGTCGCGGTGTGCACGACCCGGCCCCGGGCCCCGTTGACGAGGGGCAGGAACGGCGGGACGTGCCCGCACTCGACGTCGGCGATGATCGGGACGCCCAGGGGGCCGAGGGCGTCGAGAACGGCCTGGCGTTGGGTGAGCGAGGGGGCGTCAGGTGCCGATGTCCGGCCGACGAGGACGGCGTTCGCCGCGTCGAAGAAGCCGGCCAGTCGCATCCCGTGCAGGTTCCGGCAGATGGCGAAGGCGTCGTCGCCGGCCGCCTCGACGTAGATGAGGACCCCGTCGGGGGATTCGGCCCGCGCGAAGGCGGGGACGTCGAGGTAGGCCGTTCCCGCGAGGTTGCAGAGCGTCTCGATGCAGCCGCCGATCAGTCGGCCCTCCACCGCCACGTCCTCCGCCGCGTCCAGCCGGGTCCAGCGGCCGACCGTGTCGAGCACGTGGTCGCGCACCTCGGGCCGTGTGCGGTAGTCGGCGCCGTCCGAGGCGCGGTGGCGTTCGGGCGGGCGCTGCGTGAGGGGCCGGCCCTGCGGGGCGGCGGCGATGTCGAGCCAGGACAGCAGCCCCTCGGGGACCCGGTAGGGCGTGTCCATGAGGTTGTTGCCGTGCAGCGTCGCCGTGCCGGTGAGGAGGGTCAGCGGCGTCATGACGGTCGACATGTCGGAGTAGCCGACGAGCCAGGTGGGGTCGGCGTCGCGCAGCCGGTCCCAGTCGAGCAGGGGCAGCAGGTCGATCGCCGTCTCCCCGCCCCAGGGCGGCACCACCGCGCTGATTCCCGGATCGGTCATCATCGACACGAGTTCGGCGGCGCGGTCGACCGCGGGGGCGCTGACGTGACCGGTGCCGTCCATGCAGTGGCCCACGACCACTTCGTATCCCCGGGCCCGCAGGTCGCCCACGGCCACGTCGAACCGGGCGCGCACCTCGTCCCCGACTCCGCTCGACGGGGAGGTGATGCCGACGCGAGCACCGGGGCGCAGCGGGCGGGGATAGCGAACGGACATGCGGCTGAGTCTGGCACGACGCCACCGCCGTGTCCCTCGGGTTTCGGCGCGCCGTGCAGGGGCGTGGTCGGCCCGGTCCCGATCCGCGACGTGCGGCGGGTGCGCCGCTCAGCCCAGCGAGCTGATACCCGGCGCGAAGGCGACCAGCAGCGGGACCGCCGGCAGCAGCGCCGCGGCGGCCGTGAGCCGCAGCCGGCGGGGGACCGCGAACCGCGGCAGCGGCGCGATGAGCCGGTCCACCCGGCGCGCCAGCGGGCTGGGGAGCTGCCGGTTCGGGGCGAACGCGTCGCGGTCCTCGTTGAGTCCCAGCAGCGCCAGCGCGGTCGTCATCCGGCCGTAGCGGCGGGAGGCGCTGTCGTCTGCCGCCATCTCCACCAGCCGGTGCACCTCGCGGTGGAAGCCCGCGAAGACCGGCACCTGGGGGAAGCCCCGGGAGAGCGCGCCCGAGCAGTGCAGCAGCCAGTCGTGGCGCGCTCGCGCGTGCCCCTGCTCGTGGGCGAGCACCGCGTCCAGTTGCTTGCCGCGCAGCCGCCGCAACGCGCCGGAGGTGATCAGCACCTGTCGGTCCGCGCCGGGCAGCAGCCAGGCACCCGGCCGGTCGTCCTCCACGATCACCAGCCGCTCGGAGCCGGGCTCCTCGCCGGGCAGCTGCGGGACGCGGGCGAGCAGCGCTGCCCGCTGCCGCCGCCGGGCGGCGCGGGTCGAGGCGATCTCGCGGACCAGCATGATCGCGGTCCACAGCCCGCCGGCGGCCAGCAGGACGGCGACGGCCGCCGCCCACTGCTCCCCGTCGGGGTGCAGGGCGTAGGCGTCGAGGACGGAGGTCGGGGCGGGGGCGAACAGCTGGCCGCGGACCCGGTGCCACGCCGCGGCGCCGGAGAGCGCCATGGCCAGTACGCAGCACATCAGGACGGCGGCGACGACGCACTGCCAGACCCACAGCGCCAGTACCGGCTCCCGGTCGGGCCAGGAACCGCGGACCAGCACGCGCGGCGCCAGTGCCGCGGTGAGTCCGCCCAACGCGAGCAGCGTGAGCGCGATGACCATGTCCTCACCCTAGGACCCCGCGCGTCCGCGCGGTTCCCGGGGGTGACGTACACCTCAGAGCGTGGGGCGGCCCGGGCCGGACGTCCGGGCCGCCCGGCCCCCGGGCGGGGGAGGACCGGCCGGTGTGGCCGACGAGCGGGGTCGGCGCGCGCGACCGGCGGGTGCCGACGCGGCCGCGCCCGGGGTGCTCAGCCGTGACCGATGGCGGCGTGTGCGAGCTCGGGTTCGTCGGTGACGACGCCGTCGAGGCCGAGCTCCCGTGCCCGGGCGAGTTCCGCCGGGGTGTTGACGGTCCAGCTGATGACCGCCAGGCCCGCGGCGTGGCAGTCGCGCACCACGGACGGGGTGAGCAGCGGGAACTCGCAGGAGACCATGTCCGCCCCGAGCGCGACGGCCCGGTCCGCGGCCGTGGGGGTGCTCTCGCCGGTGACCAGCGCGATCGGGATCTCCGGGAGCAGGGCGCGGGTCTCGCGCAGCGCGGCGTCGTGGAAGGAGATCACCCGCACCCGGTCCTGGAACCCGTGGCGGGTGATGGAGGCGGCCAGGACGCGGGCGGCGGCGACGTCCTTGATCTCGGCCTGCACAGGTGTCGAGACGCTGGTCATCGCCTCCTCGAACAGCGGCACCCCTTCGCCGAGGCCGGCGTCGAGGCGGCGTACCTCCGCCAGGGACAGTTCGGCGACGCGTCCGCTGCCGTCGGTGGTGCGGTCCACGGTGGTGTCGTGCATCACCACGAGGTGGCCGTCGGCGCTGAGGTGGATGTCGAGTTCGACGGCGTCCACCCCTTCCTTCTCCGCGCGGCGGAACGAACGGAGCGTGTTCTCCGGCTCCGCTCCCATGAGTCCCCGGTGTCCGACGGTCAGCAGCGGCATGGGCGGTGGGCCTCTCTGGGCGTGCGTGGTGGACGCGGGCCTCGGGTGCGCAGTGCGGGCGCGGTGCGCCGGGGGTCCGCGGGTCGGGGGAGGCGGGTCTGCCCCGGGTGACCGCCGCCACTGTAGGTGACCGGGGTGAACAACGGGTTCCTGGGGTATGACAGGAAAACCAGCGGCCGAATCGGAGTGAGGCCGTAATATTTACGGTGAAGGGATTCTCTGCGAGGATCACTGCCGTCTCGGCGGCCTTCCAGCCGCCCAGGGAAGAGCACCAGGCGTGGAGGAACGGTCATGACGGAAGCCCGAGTCACCGCAACGGGGTACGCGGATGCCCCGCATGTCGTCGAGCAGCCCGCCTGGGCGGTGCTCAAGCGTGCCGTCGAGGTCATCCGCCCCGCCCAGTCGGCGGACGGCTCGGTCGACCTGGCCGCGGAGGACGCCCCCACGGCCGAGGAGCTGACGGAGCAGGTGGAGCGCGTCGCCGCAGCCGTCGAGGAGCTCTCCCCGCTGCTGCCGCACGACGCCGCCTACCACCGCGCCCTCGTCGCCGACCTGCGGCGCTGGGCGGCCGAGGGGTTCGGCGTCCCCGACTTCCTCGACTCCCTGCTGGCCTTCACCCCGGCGGCGGACCGGGCCGACGGGAAGCAGCACCTGGTGCTCTTCCCCATGTACACGCAGAACGGCAACCCGGACCGCAACCTGGAGGCGGTCGTGGTCCGGACGGTGTGGCCCGAGTGGCTGGCGGAGCTGGAGCGCACCCGCTACGACAACCCGCTCTTCCTCGGCATCACCTTCGAGGACTTCACCGCCGGCTACGACACCAACTCCGCGGTGCTCTTCCCCGAGACGATCGCCGTCCGCGAGGCGCCCGAGCGGTTCGGCTGGGGCGGCATCTTCTGCGACCGCGAGGCGGCACGGTTCCGCCGCGTCGTGGACGCCGCCCGCGACGTCACCCGGCTCGACCTGCCCGAGGACGCCCGCGCCCTCCTCGCGGACCAGCAGCGCTGCGAGCAGACGTTCGTGCTGTGGGACATGGTCCACGACCGCACCCACAGCCACGGCGACCTGCCGTTCGACCCCTTCATGATCAAGCAGCGGCAGCCGTTCTGGATGTACGGGCTGGAGGAGCTGCGCTGCGACCTCACCGCCTTCCAGGAGGCGGTCGAGCTGGAGGCCGAGGGCTACCCGCAGGGCCGCGACGTCCAGTACGCCATCATCCTGGACCGCATCTTCCGCTTCCCCGTCACCGGCGAACGCGTGCGCAACTACGACGGGCTCGGCGGCCAGCTGCTCTTCGCCTACCTGCACCGCCACGACGCGCTGCGCTGGACCGACAACCGGCTCAGCATCGACTGGGAGCTGGCCCGCGAGGTGACCGTCCGGCTCCGCCGGGAGATCGAGACCCTCTACCGGGAGGGCATCGACCGGCCCAAGCTGGTCCACTGGCTCAAGGCGTACGACCTCGTCTCCGACTACCTCTCGCCGCACCCCGGCTCCACCTGGGCCCAGGGGCCGCAGGCGCTGGACCTGACGCTGCCGCCGCGCAAGCTGGTCGACGACGTGCTGCCCGACGAGTTCCCGCTGAGCCTCTTCTACGAGGCGCTGAACCGCAAGCTCCGCACCGTGGTCGCCTCCACGAAGGGGATCACAGCGGAACGGCTCACCCCCGCCGCCTGAACGGCCCGCCGGCCCGGCCGGACCCCGCCGACGTGCCCGCGCCCCGCGCGCGGGCATGGTCGTGCCCGCACGCGGGTACTCGGGGGTTCGCCGGGCCGCGCCGCGGCCGTCCCGCCCGCCCCTGACCGGGGACGACAGGACCGGCCGCCGCCGCACGCGGCATGATGGAAGACCGACGAGGAGAGGCGAGCATGATGACTTCCAGCACACCGGGCGACACCGGCGGGACCACCCCGCTGGACGGCGCCGTGGTCGCCGTGGCCGGCGCCGGCGGACCGGCCGGCCAGGCCACCCTGCTCCGGCTGGCGGCCGCCGGCGCCACCGTGGTCGCCGCCGACGCGGACGCCGCGCGGCTCGCCACCGCCGTGGACGCCACCCGCGCCGCGTACCCCGGCACCACCGTCACCGGGGACACCGTCGACCTGCTGGACCCGGCGGCCGCCCGGCAGTGGGCCGACCGCAGCGAGCAGGAGTTCGGCCGCGTCGACGGCCTCGTCCACCTCGTGGGCGGCTGGCGCGGCTCGGCGACCTTCGCCGAGACCGACCTCGGCGACTGGGACGCGCTGGAGCCGCTGCTCATCCGCACCGTCCAGCACACCTCGCTGGCGTTCGACGCCGCGCTGCGCCGCAGCGGCAACGGCCGGTTCCTCCTCGTCAGTGCGGCGGGCGCGGGCCGCCCCACCGGCGGCAACGCCGCCTACGCGGCGGCCAAGGCCGCCGCCGAGGCGTGGACGCTCGCCATGGCCGACGGTTTCCGCAAGGACGGCGGCGAGGCGGGCCCGCGCGCCGCCGCCGCGGTGCTGGTCGTCAAGGCGCTGGTCCACGACGCGATGCGCGCCGAGCGGCCCAACGCCAAGTTCGCCGGCTTCACCGAGGTGACCGACCTCGCGGAGGCGGTCACCGACACCTGGAACCGGACCACCGCCGACGTGAACGGACAGCGCCTGTGGCTCACACCCCAGCCGTGAGGCAGGTCCCGGCGCGGACCGACGCCAAGCGCCACCACGACCCCGAGGTGCGCGGCTTCGCCAGCGACAACTACGCCGGGACGCACCCCGAGATCCTCGCCGCGCTCGCCCTCGCCAACGGCGGCCATCAGGTCGCCTACGGCGGCGACGACTACACCGAGCACCTCCAGCGCGTCATACGCTCGCACTTCGGTCCCCGGGCCCACGCCTACCCGGTCTTCAACGGCACCGGCGCCAACGTCGTCGCGCTCCAGGCGCTGACCGACCGGTGGGGCGCCGTCATCGCCGCCGAGAGCGCCCACATCAACGTCGACGAGGGCGGTGCCCCCGAGCGCGTCGGCTCGCTGAAGCTCCTCACCGTCCCCACCGAGGACGGCAAGCTCACCCCGGAGCTGATCGACCGCCAGGCGTTCGGCTGGGAGGACGAGCACCGCGCCATGCCGCAGGTCGTCTCGATCACCCAGTCCACCGAGCTGGGCACCGTCTACACCCCGGACGAGATCCGCGCGATCTGCGACCACGCCCACCAGCACGGGATGCTCGTCCACCTCGACGGCGCCCGGCTGGCCAACGCCTCGGCCTCGCTGGACGTGCCGATGCGCGCCCTCACCAACGTGCCGGGCGTGGACGTCGTCTCGTTCGGCGGCACCAAGAACGGCATGCTGTTCGGCGAGGCCGTGGTCGTGCTCGACCCGGACGCCGTGCGGCGGATGAAGCACATCCGGAAGCTGTCGATGCAGCTGCCGTCCAAGATGCGCTTCGTCTCCGTGCAGCTGGAGGCGCTGCTGGCGGGCGACCTCTGGCTCCGCAGCGCGCGGCACGCCAACGCCATGGCGGCCCGGCTCGCGGCGGGCGTCCGGGAGGTCCCCGGGGTGGAGATCCTCTACCCGGTGGACGCCAACGCGGTCTTCGCGCGGCTCCCGCACGAGGTGAGCGAGAGGCTCCAGAAGCGGTACCGCTTCTACTTCTGGGACGAGCGCGCCGGCGAGGTCCGGTGGATGTGCTCGTTCGACACCACCGAGGAGGACGTCGACGGCTTCCTCGCGGCGCTCCGGGAGGAGCTGGGCCGCTGACGGCGGCGCGTGCACCCGTCGGCTGCCGGGCGGTCCTCCCGCCCGGCAGCCGGGCCGCTCAGACCGCCGCGGGCGGGGGCGGTGCGGTGCCCCCGAGGTGGGCCGGCAGCCACCAGGTGTCCTTCTCGTCGCGCGGCTTGGCCGGGTAGGCGCGCTGCGCCGCCTCCAGCAGCTCCTGCACCCGCTCGCGGACCCGCGCCGTCACCGCCTGGGCGGACTCCTCCGGCCCGGGGGACATCGGGCTGCCCACCCGAATGGTCACCGGGTAGTGGTTGCGCCGCAGGTCGCGCGGGCGCCCCTTGGTCCACAGCCGCTGGGTGCCCCAGAGGGCGACGGGCAGAATTGGCACCTGGGCGTCCTGCGCCATGCGGGCCGCGCCCGTCTTGAACTTCTTCAGCGTGAACGACTGCGAGATCGTCGCCTCCGGGAAGACGCCGACGATCTCCCCGCCCCGCAGCGCGTCGACCGCGTGCCGGAAGGCGTGCTCGCCCTGGGCGCGGTCCACCGGTATGTGCTTCATGGCGCGCATCAGCGGGCCGGAGACCTTGTGGCGGAAGACGGAGTCCTTGGCCATGAACCGGACCAGCCGCTTCGAGGGCCGGGCGGCGAACCCGGCGAAGACGAAGTCGAGATAGCCGATGTGGTTGCTCACCAGCACCGCGCCGCCCTCACGGGGGACGTTCTCCACACCCTGGATGTCGAAACGCAGGTCGAGCGCCTTGAACAGGGTGCGGGCCGCGCCGACCACCGGGGGGTAGACGAGATCTGCCATGTGCTGGGGTTCCTCTTCCGTCCGGGCCAGGGGGGAGGGGTGTCCCCTGCGGAGGGACACTAACCTACGCTTCCGTAACTTCATACGGCCGGTCGGCACCCCGTGCGAAAATTGACGGGCGTGCGCACCCCCGGTGACGGCGGCGGAACCGGCGGCGACGCCGAGGGCCGACGGCGAACGCGCCGGGTGCCGGCCGGGCCACGAAGCGCAGTGACGCGACGGACGAGGAGGGGCAGTGACGGGTGAGGGCGACGCCGGTCCGGTCCGGTGGTGGCCGGTGGACGGGGACGACCTGGGCCGGGTGGCCACCCTGGTGCAGTTCTCCTCCGCGTTCTGCGCGCCCTGCCGGGCGACGCGCCGCGTCCTGGCGGACGTGGCGGCGATGGTGCCCGGGGTCGTGCACGTCGAGGTCGACGCCGACGAGCGGTTGTCCCTCACCCGGGCCGCCGATGTCCGCGCCACCCCCACCACCGTCGTGCTGGACGCGGGCGGCCGGGAGGTCGTCCGCGCCGCCGGGGCGCCGCGTCGCGCCGACGTGATCGCGGCGGTGGGCACGGCCGCCGCCGCTGCCGACGCCCGCGAGCGCTGACCCCGCCGCCCCGCCGACCGCCCCTCCCGCCACCCGTGAACGGGCGGGGCCGCGTCGGCGCCCGCAGCCCGGCGCGGGACCGCTTCGCACACCACCCCGCCGTCCCGGCGGGGTTTCGACTACGCTGTACTGGTGAGTAACAAAGAGGGGCGGGCTGTGCGGCGTCCCCACCCGCCGCGAAACCCCTCCGGCGCATAGGCTGCCGGTCACGGCAGTCGAAGAGGACCCCGAGAGCAGGTAGGAGAGTCGGCGTGAGTCTGAGGATCGTTGTCTGTGTGAAGTACGTGCCCGACGCCAGCGGCGACCGAGCCTTCACCGAGGACCTGACCACCGACCGCGAGTCGGTCGACGGTCTGCTGTCGGAGCTCGACGAGTACGCGGTCGAGCAGGCGCTCCAGATCGCCGGGAACACGGAGGGCGCGGAGATCACCGTCGTCACCGTGGGCCCGGAGGACGCGGAGGACGCCGTGCGCAAGGCGCTGCAGATGGGCGCCGACAAGGGGGTCCACGTCGAGGACGACGACCTCCACGGCACCGACGCGCTGGGCACCTCCCTGGTGCTGGCCGCGGCGATCGAGAAGACCGGCTACGACCTGGTCATCTGCGGCATGGCCTCCACCGACGGCGTCATGGGCGTGCTGCCCGCGCTGCTCGCCGAGCGGCTGCGCGTCCCGCAGGTCACCCTGCTGTCCGAGCTGTCGGTCGCCGACGGCACCGTCACCGGCCGGCGCGACGGCGACGCCGCCTCCGAGCAGCTCAGCGCCTCGCTGCCGGCCGTCGTCTCGGTGACCGACCAGTCGGGCGAGGCCCGCTACCCCTCCTTCAAGGGGATCATGGCGGCGAAGAAGAAGCCCGTGGAGACCTGGGACCTGGAGGACCTCGACATCGAGGCGGACGCGGTCGGCCTGGAGGGCGCCTGGAGCGCCGTCGAGGACGCCACCGCCCGCCCGCCGCGCACCGCCGGCGAGATCGTCACGGACGAGGGCGAGGGCGGCAAGCAGCTGGCCGGCTACCTCGCGGAGCACAAGTTCATCTGACCGCTCCCCGAGCCGGTCCCCCCTCATCCCCGCCATCACGCAGGAGCGACAGATCATGGCCGAAGTCCTCGTCTTCGTCGACCACGTCGACGGTTCCGTCCGCAAGCCCACCCTCGAACTGCTCACCCTCGCCCGCCGCCTCGGCGACCCGGTCGCCGTCCACCTCGGTGCCGGCGCCGACGAGGCCGCCCCGGTCCTCGCCGAGTACGGCGCGACGCGTGTCCTGACCGCCGACGCCCCGGAGTTCGCCGACTACCTGGTCGTCCCCAAGGTCGACGCGGTCCAGGCCGCCGTGGCCGCGGTGTCGCCCGCCGCGGTGCTGTTCCCCTCGTCCTCGGACGGCAAGGAGATCGCCGCCCGGCTGGCGCTGCGCCTGGAGTCCGGCCTCATCACCGACGCGGTCGACCTGACCGCCGGCGACGAGGGTCCCGTCGCCACCCAGTCGGTGTTCGCCGCCGGGTACACCACCCGCTCGCGGATCACCCGCGGCACCCCGGTCATCACCGTCAAGCCCAACTCCACGGCCCCGGAGGCCGCCCCGGCCGCCGGGGCGGTCGAGCAGCTGGAGGTCTCCTTCGGCGAGCTGGCGACCGGCACCAAGGTCGTCTCCCGCACCCCGCGGGCCTCCACCGGCCGTCCGGAGCTGACGGAGGCCGCGATCGTGGTCTCGGGCGGCCGCGGCGTCAACGGCGCGGAGAACTTCGCGCTGATCGAGGCGCTGGCCGACTCGCTGGGCGCCGCCGTGGGCGCCTCCCGCGCCGCCGTCGACGCCGGCTGGTACCCGCACGCCAGCCAGGTGGGGCAGACCGGCAAGACCGTCTCCCCGCAGCTCTACGTCGCCGCCGGCATCTCCGGGGCGATCCAGCACCGCGCCGGGATGCAGACCTCCAAGACGATCGTGGCCGTCAACAAGGACTCCGAGGCCCCGATCTTCGAACTGGTCGACTTCGGTGTCGTCGGCGACCTCTTCACCGTCGTCCCGGCCCTCACCGACGAGGTCAAGAACCGCAAGGGCTGAACCCCGCCCTCACGCCTCGCGCGCGGCGCCCGCCCGTCCGGACCAGGTCCGGCGG
>NZ_JAAVJD010000062.1:0-16706 GCF_012033735.1 Streptomyces lonarensis
GGTGAGAACCGTCCTACCAGGGGCTTCACGTCTGCCCACACCCGGGCCACCACTGTCCACCCGAGCCCGCAGGGACCAGATCAACCCGATTCGCGAAGATCAGCTCGCTGAGAAAACCTCAATGAATCTCCCGGAATCATGAACCTGGCCGCGTCGCGATCCCCCCGGCGCACCTCGTTCACCACCCCGCGCGCATTCCCTGCGCAGTGCTTCTCGGGGCAGTGCTTCTCGCGGCAGTGCTTCTCACCGCACACCGTGCGATCGCTCCGGGCCTCCGGGGGTACCGCGTGATTCGGCATGCCGACGGCTACTGGGCGGAGACTGTGGTGCGCAGCCCGGACGCAGGCGGCGAGTGGCACCTCGGTGGCCACTGGGGGGCCTCCCCCGAGGGGGCGCTGGCCTGGATGCGTGGGCAGGCCGAGCGTCTGGCGACCGCGCTGGACCCGCCGGCCGACCCGCGTGGGCCGTTCCCGACGACCGTCCTCGCCCCCGTCACCGAAGGGAGTTGGAACCCGGGGCTGGTCTTCGCGGAGTGGGCGACCGACCTCGGCTACCAGCAGGTGCAGCGCCGTGCGCTGTGCGAAGGGCGGCCGGTGAGCGTCAACGCCCGCGGCCCGGACCGTCTCTGCGGCCTCGGACATGTCGAGGTCCACTACTCCCTCTCCGCCCGGCCGATCCACCGCCACACGACCGCACGGCGCCTGCTGCGCGCCGCCTGACCCCACCGGGAGACCGACTCGTGCTCAACGACATCGACTTCACCGATCCGGATCGTGAGGCCGCGGAGGCCGCGGCGCGCGAACTCTTCCGCCTGCTGCGGAGCCTGGGCGTCGAGCTGGACGACATGACGGTGGTCGTTCCCTGCGACACCTGCCGCCGCTCCGGCCACCGCGTCCACCTCGGCACCCTCCACGTCGAGGACGTCCGCACCCTCAACGACGAACTCACCCTTCTCACCAACCGCCCCCACCCCGGACGGCCCCCACGGTGACGGCGCCGGGGCCCGGTCCGGCACGAAGGCGGGTCGACGACGTGGCTCGTCCGGGTCTCCGCCCCATGGCCGTGAAGGGGACGCAGACGGCCGTTTCCGGGCCCGACAGGGCGTAGAGCGCGCGGAGCCCGCCACGGTGGTCAGCACCACGCGAGAGGCAGCCTCACGGCGACGGGAGCAGCTGCTGCGGGGTGTGGGCATGAGCGCGGAGGAACTGCGTGACCGGGCGGCGGCCCACACGCTTCCGATGGATCAGCTGATGGTGTGCCACACCGTCGAGGGCCTGACGTACCTCCTGGACGGGCCGCGCGACGTGCGACCGGAGTGATGCGCGCGCCCGGCCTGCCCCTCCTCCGCCGGGCCGTCGCGCGCAGCTGTGCGGCCGGGCCCGCCGGTCGTGGGCGGCCCGGCGCTCACCGGGCGCCCCGGGCCCTCCGCGAGCGGCTTCGGGTCGTCGGTATCGGGCCGGTTCACACCCCGCAGGGCTCGTCGCCGGGGTCGGTCCAGAGGTGTTCGCCGTGCGGGGTGACGGTGAGGCCGTGGTCGTAGACCGAGAGACTGCCACGCTCCTCCCAGCGTGACCACGCCATGGCGACCTCCGATGCGAGGTCACGGGGCCCGGTGCGCCGGACCGTGCCCGTGCGGCCGTCGAGGAGGGCGCAGGAGCCGCCGGGGGCGAGCAGCCGCACGGTGGCGGGAGCGGCGCACCCCGCCGGCGGGGTGGGGGCGTCCTCGGGCGCGGTGTGGGAGGCGTGCTCGGGTTCGGACTCGGCGTCAGCGGGGGCGTGCGGCCTGGGTCGGACTGCGGCCCCCGCCCCGGCTCCCGCCGAACCTCCCGGCCAGACGCCCGCCCCGGTGTCGGGCCCGGCGGTGATGTGGACGTCCGGGAGGGCGACCCGCAGGGCGAAGAGCAGGTTGGCGTCCGCGAGCAGCGGCCCGGGGTCGCGGCCCAGCGGGACGCCCGGCACGAGCGGCACGTCCGCCGCCCCGGCGGGCCAGGGCGGGGTGGGCGCGGTGCCGCGCGGCGGCATGAACTGGGCGAGGCCCTGGAACCAGCCGGAGGCCGAGCCGCCGTCACGGGCCACGCGGAGCGCGACGTGCCCCAACCGCCCCCAGGGCGTGACGATCCAGCCGCCGGGCCTGGTCTGCGCCACCCAAGCCCAGGGCACGCGGGGCGGGGCGTAGGTGGCGACCACCCGGTCGTACGGGCCGCCGGCCGGGTGCCCCGCCCCACCGTCGCCGTGGAGCACCGTCACGCCCGGCGCGGCGCCGTCGAGGGTGCGCCGCGCGGCGTCGGCGAGCGCGCGGTCGGCCTCGACGGTGACGACGTGCTCGCCGCCGACCCGCCCCGCCAGCAGGGCGGCGTTCCAGCCGCATCCCGTGCCGAGTTCCAGGACGCGCCGGCCGGGGGCGAGCAGCGCCGTGTCGAGCATGTCGGCGACCACAGCCGGGGCGGAGAGCGACGAGGACGGCACCCCGCCGTCGATCTGGGTCACCGCCGGGTCGTGCGGTCCGGCGTACAGCTCCGCGAGCCAGCGTTGCGGCTCGGTGGCGCGCTCGACCGGCCGGTAGGCGGCGCCGTCCCAGCGCCAGAGGCGGTCGGGGGCAAAGGCATGACGCGGAGTGCGTTCCATCGCCTCCCGGACCCAGGGCGCGCGGTCGGGCCACAGGCCCTGCCCGGCCATGGTGGCGTGGAGGCGGCGCTGAGCGTGCTGGGCGTGCTGGGCGTCCTGAGCGCGCATCAGGGGCGCCCGTCAGTCGTCCTCGTTCTCCTGGGGTTTGCGGCGTGTGCCCGTGCCGGGCTCGGGCGGCGGGAGCTGCCCGTCCGGGTTGCCGGGCGGCGGCGCGCCCTTCCCCAGCTCGGCCTCCGGCTTGCCGTGTTCTCCCATGCCCCGCCCCTGCTCTCGCGCTGTCGACGGGCGCTGCCCCGGACCGCCGCCCGGGGTGCTCGCCCCCTCCCCCGAGGGCGTGCGGCGTGCGTCGGCACAGCTGCCCGGCCCCCGGACGCTGCACGACAGACACGGCGACCACCCTCGCCGCAACCATGGTGACAGCGGGTAGCAGGGCGACGCCAGAGTGCCCACCGGTCGGATGTGTTGAAAATGATCGGGCCGCGCAACGTAGAGACCGTGCACCGTGCGGCCCACGTCAGGCGTGCGCCAGGCGTCAGGCGGCTCGGGTAGTGACCGTGGCGCCCGAGCGGTGCGGCCCGGGGCGTCCGGGTTGGGTCAGGGCCGCGGGGCGGCGGCGAGGAGCGCGAGGGCGTCGTCGAGTTCCGCCTGGGTGCCGTGGTGGCGCAGTGCGTGGGCGAGGTCGTGGCCGGTGACGGCGACCTGGTCGCCGACGGCGAAGTACCCGGCGTCGGGCACCTCGCGCGGGGTGGCGCCCGGTTCCTCCAGCCGCTGCGCCCACTGCGCCAGTTCGCGCGCCAGGGCCAGCGCGGCGTCCGCGGTGGCGCCGCGCAGCCGGCGCTCCGGCAGGCGGCGGAGCCGGTCGGCGTGGGCGTCCACGGCGCGCTCCAGGGCGGAGGTGTCGAGCATCCCCCGAGCATAGAGGTGGTGGACGCGGCGGTCCGGATCGCCGTCGCCTGCCCTCCTGCCCGGAGGGTCGGCAACCCGGCAACCCGGCTGCCCGGCTGCCCGGCTGCCCGGCTGCCCGGCTGCCCGGCTGCCCGGCGCACAACGGCGGAGGGGCCCGCCGGGTGTGATGTCACACCCGACGGGCCCCTCCGTGAGCCCGGCCGCTCCCCGCCGTCGCCGGGGGAAGCGGGACCCACGTGGATCAGTCGCCTTGCAGGATGGCGATGAGACGCAGGAACTCCAGGTAGATCCAGACCAGGGTCATGGTCAGACCGAAGGCGGCCAGCCAGGACTCCTTCTCCGGCGCACCGTAGGCGATGCCGTCCTCGACCATCTTGAAGTCGAGAGCCAGGAAGCAGGCGCCGAGGATGATGCCGATGACGCCGAACAGGATGCCGAGGCCGCCGGAGCGCAGGCCGAGGCCGTTACCGCCGCCGATCATCGCCACGACCATGTTGACGACCATCAGCAGCATGAAGCCGATGGAGGCAGCGACCACGAACTTGGTGAAGCGCGCGTTGACCTTGATGATGCGCTGCTTGTACATGAACAGCACACCGGCGAAGACGGCCATGGTGCCGAGCACCGCCTGCATCGCCGCGCCAGGCACCCACTGGTTGATCGCGTTGCTGATGATGCCCAGGAAGATGCCCTGGCTCACGGCGTAGGCGAGGATCAGCGGGGGCGAGGGCTCACTCTTGAACGACTGCCAGAGCGCCAGGCCCATACCGACCAGGGCACAGACGATGCCGATGGCGAGCGGCAGGTCCATGATCCATGCGACGGCGGCGGCGGCGATCACCGTGCCGAGCGTGATGGCGGTGCGGTTCACCACGCTGTCGATGGTCATGACGCCGGCACGGGCGCCCTGCATCATGGAGCCGTCGGGCCCCATCTGCTGCGCGTAGGGATTCGACGGCTGCGCGTAGGGGTTCTGCGGGGAACCCGCGTACGGCCCGGCCTGGGCGCCGTTGAAACCGGCCTGCCCGCCCTGGCTGAACCCCCGACGCGTCAAGACCGGGTTACTGCTCCTCATCTCACTCCTCCATGGCCGCTGACGGCACGACCTTGCTGCGATCCAGAGTAATGCTTTAGCAAAGACACGACGTTAGTCCACCCTGTATAACGCCGAAACAGTGCGTCTACGTTCCTCGCAGCCATGTCATCACCGGACCGTGACCTGGCAGAGGTGCGACGCGACCGGATGGACGACCGGAACCGGCAGCAAACAACCGAGACGCCGGAAAGGCCGGGTCTTCACAGGCGCCGCGCGCGCCGGGCCCGGCGGACACTGCGGGGCGCGCGCCGGCGCACCGGGCCTGCCGCGCTCCCCCGCGCGCGTTCCGCCGCCTCGCCGTCCGCCACCCGCTCCCGGTCCGGCCTCCCGTGCCCCGCGTGCGGCGCACGGGCCCGGACCGCCGCCGGGGCCGGGCCTCCGGCAACCGTCGCAGCACCCCCGGATGCACCCGGGCGCACCCAGGTGCACCACCGCATGCATCGAACATCCCGCCCACGCCGACCGCTGTCCCACCGAAGGTGACCGGTCGGCGTGGGGGGTGCCCGGACCCGGACTCGAACCGGGACGACCAAGAGGTCAGCGAGTTTTAAGCTCACCGTGTCTGCCTTCCACCACCCGGGCGTGACCCCCCAAGCCGTACAGGCGCCGATGGCGCCTCGGGTGCACGGCCGAGCTTATCCGCCACACCCCTCAACCGTCCCTGGGTCCTGAGCAATCTGGCGCGATGTGACGAATTTGATGGCCTGTCAGTCGCGGTTCCCCGCCCCGGCACGCGTTCACGCGCTTTGAAGCTCTCACCAGGCGCACCACTCGTCCCGCACGCCCCCGCAGCCCCTCCCCGTCACCACCCCGCGCCTGCCGTCACCGCGCCCCGCCGCCGGCCGCCGAAGCGCCGGACGGCGGCGACCACCGGCGCCGCGTCTCGGGGTCCCACCCCGACGGCCGCCCCCGAACGGCGTCATACCGCGGTATGACACGGCGGTCCCGCGTACCTCTGCGGACCGGCGCCGGAACCAGCATCCGGACCGACGCCCCGGGGGGTCACGGCGGCCGAGGATGGAGCAGACGCCGCGGCAGGGACGTCCCCGCACCGCCCCGGAGACGTCCGCGCCGGAAGCGGCCGTCCACGACCGCCGCGACGACCGCGCCGTCGACACCGTCCCCGTACCGCCCCGGAGGTTCCCGTGACCCAGACCCACACCGCCCCGCGACCCGCGCCGCACGCCGTGGCCGCCGCCACCGCCGAGCGGCTGACCAAGAGCTACGGCAGCGGGGAGACCCGAGTCGTGGCCCTGGACCAGGTGTCCGTGCGCTTCGAGGCGGGCCAGTTCACCGCGATCATGGGCCCCTCCGGCTCCGGCAAGTCGACGCTGATGCACTGCCTCGCCGGCCTGGACTCGGCGACCGACGGCCACGCGTGGATCGGGGACACCGAGATCACCTCGCTCTCCGACAAGCAGCTCACCAAGCTCCGCCGCGACCGCGTCGGCTTCGTCTTCCAGGCGTTCAACCTGCTGCCGACCCTGACCGCCGCGGAGAACATCACCCTCCCGATGGACATCGCCGGCACCAAGCCGGACACCGGCTGGCTCAACCAGGTCATCGAGACCGTGGGGCTCTCCGGACGGCTCAAGCACCGGCCCAACCAGCTCTCCGGCGGCCAGCAGCAGCGCGTCGCCGTCGCCCGCGCGCTCGCCTCCAGGCCCGCGATCATCTTCGGCGACGAGCCGACCGGAAACCTGGACTCCCGCGCCGGCGCCGAGGTCCTGCAGTTCCTCCGCAACTCGGTGCGCGAGCTGGGCCAGACGGTGGTGATGGTGACGCACGACCCGATGGCCGCCGCCTACGCGGACCGCGTCGTCTTCCTCGCCGACGGCCGCATCGTCGACGAGATGGCCGACCCCACCGCTGAGCGGGTGCTGGACCACATGCGCCGGTTCGAAGCGGTCGGCCGCACCAGCTGACGGACCGCGCTGCTCTCGCGACCGCCTCCGGCGTGACCGCGACCGACCGCAGCGCAGCCCCCGCCGCGCCACCGTCCCGCGGGCCCGTGACCGCTCCCGGCCCCCGCCCCTCCACACGACCTGGGATCCCCGCCATGTTCCGCACCGCGCTCCGCAACGTGCTCGCCCACAAGGCCAAACTGCTGATGACGGCGCTGGCCGTCACCCTCGGCGTGGCCTTCGTGGCCGGCAGCCTCGTCTTCTCCTCCACCGTCTCCCGCGCCTACTCCGACGCCGTCTCCTCCGACCTGCGCGGCATCGACCTGGCCGTGACGGAGGGCTGGGACGACGGCCCGCTCCACCCCGACCAGCGCCTCCTCGACGAGATCGCGGCGCTCCCCGAGACCGGCGCCGTCTTCGGCGACGTCCGCGGCAACGCGGCCCTGGCCGGCCCCGACGGCGAGCGGGTGGGCGAGCTGTGGAGCTCGACCGCCGGCAGCATCGTCGAGGGCGACGAGCGCCGCACCCTGGTCGAGGGCCGCCTCCCCGAGGGCGAGGACGAACTCGTCATCGACTCCCGCACCGCCGAGCGGACGGGCTTCACCACCGGCGACACCGTCACCTGGTCGACCGACGGGCCCGGCCGCACCGCGACCGTCACCGGCGTCTTCGAGACCGAGGACGGCGACGTCGCCGCCGGCGGCACCCTGCTGCTGTTCGCACCGGACGTGGCCCAGGAGATCTTCCTGGAGCCCGGCCAGTACGGCCAGTTGAACGTGACCGCCGCACCGGGGGTCTCCCAGGACGAGCTGCGCAGCGCCGTCGAACCGCTGGTGACGGACAGCCTGGACCTGGCCACCGGCACCGAACTCGTCGCCGAGCAGGAGCGGTCCATCGCGAGCTACACCGAGGGGCTGCGCACCGGTCTGCTGATCTTCGCCGGCATCTCGCTCTTCGTCGGCATCTTCATCATCGCCAACACCTTCACCATGCTGGTCACCCAGCGCATCCGGGAACTGGCGCTGCTGCGGGCGGTCGGCGCCTCCCGCCGCCAGGTGACCCGCTCGGTGCTGATCGAGTCGTTCGTCGTCGGCCTCCTCGCCGGTGCCACCGGCCTGGTCGTCGGCATCGGTGTCGCCCTGCTGCTGCGCGCCACCATCGCGGGTGAGGCCAGCGGCCTGCCCGCCGGCGAGCTCGTCGTCGGCCTGGACTCGGTGCTGGTCTCGCTGGGTGTCGGCGTCGTCGTCACCATGCTCTCGGCCTGGCTGCCGGCCCGGCGGGCGGCGAAGATCCCGCCGGCCGCCGCGGTCGGCGCCGCCTACGCGCCGGCCACCCGCCGCGGGCTGGTCGTCCGCACCACGGTCGGCGCCGTGCTGACGGTGCTCGGCGGGGCGCTGGCGCTGGTGCGGGCCACCGACGACATGAGCTCCAACTTCCTGATCATGACGTTCGGCGCGATGGTGCTGCTGACGGGCGTGATCCTGTTGACGCCCGTGCTCTCCCGCCCGGTCATCGCCGCGGTCCGTCCGCTGCTCCGCCCGTTCGGCTTCCTCGGCGACCTGGCGCGCCGCAACGCGCTCCGCGACTCGCGGCGCACCGCGGCGACCGCTTCCGCGCTGATGATCGGCCTGACCCTCATCACCGCCCTCACCGTCGGCGCCGCCGGGATGCAGCGGGCGATGGCGGAGGAGCTGGAGCAGACCGTCTCCGCGGACTACGAGGTCCGCATGTTCTCCACCATGTCGATGTCGTCGGACGTCCGCGAGGCGGTCGCCGCGGCACCCGAGGTCACCGCCTCGACCGGCCTGGCCACCGAGTACGTCGAGTTCGACGCCGGCAGCGCCGGGGACGGCGGTGCGATCCTGCACGGCGTCAACGGGGCGGACCTGCCGGAGCTGATGGCGCTGGAGCTGGCCGAGGGCGAGAGCGCGCGGCTCGGCGAGGGCGAGATCCTGCTGGACGCGGACACCGCCGCGGAGCGCGGGCTCGGCACCGGGGACACCGTGGCGCTGCGGCTGGGCGAGGCGGAGCAGGTCGAGGAGTTCACCGTCGTCGGCGTCTACGAGGACCACCGCACGCTGTACGGCATGGTCACCGACGTCTCGGTGCTGGAGCGCAACGGCATCTCCACCGAGGATCGGTTCGTCTGGGCGATGACCGAGGGCGGCGTCAGCCCGGCGACCACCGAGGCGCTGCGCGCGGCGGTCGGCGACTCCCCGGCGCTGTCGGTGCTGGACCGCGAGGCCATGATCGCCGAGGTCTCGGCGGAGGCCGACACGGCGCTGACCCTGGTCTACGCGCTGCTCGGCATGGCCGTGGTCATCGCGGTGCTCGGTGTCGTCAACACGCTGGCGATGTCGGTGATGGAGCGCCGCAGCGAGATCGGGATGCTGCGGGCGGTCGGCCTGGACCGCAGCGGTGTGGCGCGCATGGTGCGGCTGGAGTCGGTCGTCATCTCGCTCTTCGGCGGGGTGCTGGGCATCGGGCTGGGCATCTTCATCGGCTGGGCCGGCGGGCTGAAGCTGGCCGAGCAGATGTCGACCTACCAGCTGGTGCTGCCGTACGAGCGGCTGGGCCTGTTCCTGCTGCTGGCCGCGGTGGTCGGTGTGGTCGCGGCGCTGTGGCCGGCGCGGCGGGCGGCGCGCACCGACATGCTGTCGGCGATCCACGCCACCTGACGGCCCGTGCCGCCGGCCCGAATCCGGCGGCCGCCGGGCAGGCCCGCGCCCCGCCCTCCCCTGGAGGGCGGGGCGCGGGGCGTGCCCGCCGCAGGGGGGCGACGGGGGCGGCGTCAGGGGCGGGGTCCGGCGGTCCAGTCGCGGGCGCGGAGCGGCAGCCCGGAGGAGCCGCGGTCGCCGGTGCGCACGGCGAGGATCTGGTTGATGCCGAGGTTGCCCTGTTCGAACGCGAGCGCGGAGGCGGCCATGTAGAGCCGCCAGATCCGGGCGCGGCCCGGACCGGCGAGCCGGACCGCCTGCGGCCACGCCGCCTCCAGGTTGCGCACCCACTGGCGCAGCGTCAGGGCGTAGTGCTCCCGCAGGGACTCGACGTCCCGGACCTCCAGGCCGGCCGTCTCCAGCCCGGAGACGGTGTGGCCGAGCGGCGCCAGCTCCCCGTCGGGGAAGACGTAGGAGTCGATGAAGGGGTCCAGCCGGTAGCGGGTCTCGTCGGGGGCCGGCCGGCGGGCGATCTGGTGGTTGAGCAGCCGCCCGCCGGGGCGGAGCAGCGCGTGGACGACGGCGGCGTAGCGCCCGAACTCGGCGGCGCCGACGTGCTCGGCCATGCCGACGGAGGCGATCGCGTCGTACGGGCCGTCACCGACGTCCCGGTAGTCCTGGAACCGGATCTCGACGCGGTCGGCGAGCCCCTGGGCGGCGGCGCGCTCGGTGGCGCGGGCCGCCTGCTCGGCGGAGAGGGTGACGCCGACGGCGTGGACGCCGTGGTGCCGGGCGGCGTGGAGGACCAGCGACCCCCAGCCGCAGCCGACGTCCAGCAGCCGGTCGCCGGGGCGCAGGCCCAGTTTCCGGCAGATCAGCTCCAGCTTGGCCTCCTGGGCCGCCTCCAGCGTCACAGCGGTCCGGGCGCCCGGACCGGCCGGTGCGTCGGAGCCGCCCGCGGTGGGGTGGGCGGTGTCCCAGTAGGCGCAGGAGTAGACCAGCGAGGGACCGAGGACCAGGTCGTAGAAGTCGTTGCCGACGTCGTAGTGGTGGCTGACGGCCCGCCGGTCGCGTTCCCGGCCGTGCCGGGCCCCGGTGCGGCGTCGGGCCTCCTCGGCCGGGACGGGCGGCGGGGGGCCGGGCAGGCCGAGGGCGAGGAGGTCGCGCACGGCCGCACCGCGGTCGTGGGGGCCCTCCGCGGGGAACGTCAGCCGGGCGAGGACGTCGTAGAGGTCGCCGGGAACGGTGATCTCACCGGCGACCCAGGCGCGGGCGAGGCCCATCCGGTCCGGCCGCCACAGCAGGCGGCGGAGCGCGCGGCGGTGGCGGACCTCGACCACCGGGGCGTCCGCAGGGCCGGCCTCGCTGCCGTCCCAGGCGCGGAGCCGGACGGTCGGGGGCTCGCCCACGATCTCCTCGGCGAGGCGTGCCAACCGGTCCGCTGCGGGGGGTGTGCCGATCATGCTCCCAGCGAAGCACCGGGCGGTCCCGGGCGCGCGTTCACCTGCTCCGCACGCGGGGCGGCCGCCACCCGCACGGGCGCACTCCCTGCGGCGGGCGGAGGCGGGGGCGGCGGCACGGCGGGCGGGTGACGGGGCACGGGAGGGGGCGCCGACAGGCGGGCGGGAGCTGAGAGGAGAAGCTCGGGGCTGCGTTCCCCCGGGCTCCGGGACCGGCGGGGGAAGCCGCACACGACACCGCCGCCGCTCCCCGGGCGGGGAGCGGCGGCGGTGTACGGACTGCGGAGCGGGCGTCAGCCGGCGCTGGCGGCCTCGGCCTTCTCCTTCTTGCCGCTCTCGGCGGCGGGCTCAACGGGCGCGGGGCGCTCGACGGCCGGGGCCGGGCGGGCGGCGGTGGAGAACTCGTGGCGCGGGTTCTCCATGGCGCCGAGGGAGACGACCTCGCGCTTGAGGAAGAGACCGAGCGTCCAGTCGGCGAAGACCCGGATCTTCCGGTTGAAGGTCGGGACGGCCATGCCGTGGTACGTGCGGTGCATGTACCAGGCCAGCCGACCGCGCAGCCGGATGGTGAACTTGCCGAACTTGATCATCGCGACGCCCTTGCGGAGGCCGAGACCGGCGACGGCACCCTTGTTGGCGTGCTTGTAGTCCTGCTGCGGGAAACCGCGCAGCTCGGAGATGACGTTGTCACCGAGGACCTTCGCCTGCCGGAGCGCGTGCTGCGCGTTCGGCGGGCACCAGTCGCCCTCGCCCTCGACGAGGTTGGGCACCTGGGCGTTGTCGCCGGCGGCCCAGACGTGGCCGAAGCCGCGGACGCGGAGGCTGGGCTCCACGTCGACGTGGCCGCGCGGGCCGAGCGGCAGGCCGAACTCGGCGAGGACCGGGTTGGGCTTGACGCCGGCGGTCCACACGATGGTGGCGGAGTCCGCCTCCACACCGTTGCTGAGGACGACGCGGCCGTCGACGCAGGACTTCATGGAGGTGCCGAGGTGGATCTCCACCCCGCGCTTCTCCAGGTGCTCGCGCCCCCACTCGCCGAGCTTGGGCCCGACCTCGGGGAGGATCTTGTCGGCGACGTCCACCAGCAGGAAGCGCATGTCCTCGCGCTTGATGGAGGGGTAGTACTTCGCCGCGTCGCGGGCGAGGTCCTCGATCTCACCGATGGTCTCGGCGCCGGCGAAGCCGCCGCCGACGAAGACGAAGGTGAGCGCCTTGCGGCGGATCTCCTCGTCGGTGGTGGAGTCGGCACGGTCGAACTGCTCCAGCACGTGGTTGCGGAGGCCGATGGCCTCCTCCACGCCCTTCATGCCGATGCCCTCTTCGGCGAGGCCGGGGATCGGGAAGGTGCGGGAGACGGCGCCCATGGCGACGACGAGGTAGTCGAAGGGGACTTCGTAGGCGGGTCCGACCAGCGGGGCCACAGTGGCGACCCGGCGGTCCTGATCGATGGTGCTGACCCGCCCGGTAAGCACCTCGGCGCCGGGGAGGACCCGTCGCAGCGGCACGACAACGTGACGCGGCGAGATACTGCCGGCGGCTGCTTCCGGCAGGAAGGGCTGGTACGTCATGTACGAGCGCGGGTCGACGACCGTGACAGTCGCCTCGCGGTAACGCATCTTCTGAAGGATGCGACGCGCGGCATACAGGCCGACATACCCGCCCCCCACGACGAGGATTCGCGGACGCTCCGTGGTGCTCATGCTTCGAGTATCCACCCACCCCCTGGGGGGTGCTCGTGAGGGGGTTCACAAGCTACCGGGGTACCTCTGTTACACTCCCGGCCACTCCCCTGCCGCGACTCCGCCTCCCGGGGTACGCACACCGCCCTGACGTGCAGGTTCTCCGCCACGGGCGACGTCCGGGCAACAGGTTTCATACACCGGACATGCGGCCGAAGAGCCCCCGAAACACCCCGGGGCGCGTGGTCGTCCCACCTGGTGGACCCGCGACGCCGAAGATCCGCCCGAAAGGCCGACGATCCATGTGAAGAAGTTCACGAAGCTTTTCGCGGGCGGCGCGCCGACCGTCCCCCGACCGGTCCCCAGCATGCCGCGACGGCACCGCCGGGCGCACGGGGCCGACCGGCCCGGCGCCGTCCCGAACGCCCCCGTGACAATTGCCTGACACGCCGTCACCGGGAACGGCCCCGACGCGGACCGCGCGGCGCGGTGACCACCGACACACGACCATGCTGTGCCGCGCCGTGCCGCGACGGACGCGCTGCGACGGATCGGCTGCGACCGTGGGGGCCGTGGCCGGGGGGGGTCAGCCGGTGGCGCGCACCGCGCCGGCGGCCGAGTAGGCGATGCCGTCGAGGATGTCGTGCTCGCTGACCAGCACCTCCGGCACCCCCGCGCGCTCCATCACGGCGAGCAGCACCAGGGCGCCGGCGGGCAGCACGTCGACGCGGCCCGGGTGGATCACCGCGTGGGCGGCGCGCTCGGCGTGGGTGGTGGTCAGCAGCATCTCCGAGATCTCGCGCACCTGCTCCAGCGAGACCCGCGAGCGGTGGATGGCCGCGGAGTCGTACGCCTCCAGCCCCAGTGCCAGCGCGGCGACCGTGGTGACCGAACCCGCCAGCCCGACAAGCCGCTGCGCGCTGCGCAGCTCCACCCGCTCCTCCGCGAGATCCAGCGCCGCCTCGATGTCGGCGCGCATCGCGGCGACCCGCTCCGGCGCCGGCGGCCCGGCGGGCACGCCGCCCGCGGCGGCGTCGGCGAGGTGCCGCTCGGTCAGGCGGACGCAGCCGATGTCGACGCTGCGCGCGGCCCGGACCGCGTCGGCGCCCAGCACGCACTCGGTGGAACCCCCGCCGATGTCGACGACGAGGGAGTCGCCGCCGCGCCCGTCCGCCGGCAGCCCGCGGGTGGCGCCGGTGAAGGAGAGCAGCGCCTCCTCGTCGCCGGTGATGACCTCCGGGGTGACGCCGAGCAGCTCGCGCACGCCCGCGGTGAACTCGTCGCGGTTCTCGGCGTCGCGGGAGGCGGAGGTGGCGACGAAGCGGACGGCGGCCGGGTCGACGCCCAGCGCGGAGATCGCCTCGGCGTACTGCCGGCAGGCGGCGAAGGTCCGCTCCAGCGCCTCGGGGGCGAGCCGCCCGGTGCGGTCCACGCCCTGACCGAGCCGGACGATCTCCATGCGGCGGTCGAGGTCGGTCAGGCGCGAGCCGTCGGCGGCGACGTCCGCGACCAGCAGGCGGATCGAGTTGGTCCCGCAGTCCACGGCCGCGACCCGGGTCGCTCCGTCGGCGGGCGCGGCGGGAGCGGTCGCGCGGGTGGTCTCGGCTCCGGTGGTCTCGGCTCCGGTCACTGGTCCTCCTCCTGGCCCGCGGCCGCGCACGGCTGCACGCAGGGTCCCTTGCGCCACCACTCGGGCAGCATGTTGATGGCCTCGTCACCGAGCGGGTTGACGCCCGGACCGGCCACCAGCGAGTGGCCGACGAGCACGTGCAGGCACTTCACGCGGTCGGGCATCCCACCGGCGCTGGGGAACCCCTCCAGCACCTCGATGGCGTCCCGGCGCCGCAGGTAGTCCTCGTGGGCCGCCCGGTAGGCGTCGGCGAGCTCCGCGTCCTGCGCGAGCCGCTCGTTCATCTCGCGCATCACACCGTCGGACTCCAGGGTGCCGATGGCGGAGGCGGCGCGGGGGCAGGTCAGGTAGTAGGTGGTGGGGAACGGGCTGCCGTCCTCCAGCCGGGGCGCGGTCTCCACCACGTCGGGGTTGCCGCAGGGGCAGCGGTGGGCGATGGCGCGCAGGCCGCGCGGCGGGCGGCCCAGCTGCTGCCGGAACGCCTCGATGTCGGCGTCGGTCGGCTCGGTGTGCTCGGTGAGCGGGGGTGGGGTGTCCATCTGCTTCAGTCCAGGGTCGGGAGGGGCACGGCGCGACCGCCCGGCAGGCGGCCTCAGCGTGGCTCGTCGGCCCGGTCCACGCCGTCCCAGAGGTTGTCATACCAGGGGCGGTTGGCGCCGCTGCGGTCACGGTGGCGCCGGTCGTCCGGCTCGGCGCTGCCCACGTCGGGCAGGGTGAAGCCGACCTCGCCGGGACGTACGTAGTGCAGGTGGCGGCGGGCCTGCTGCTCGACGTAGGCCTCGTCCTGCCAGCGCGCCTTCTCGTCGCGCAGCTCCTCGACGCGCTGCTGCGCCTGCTCGGCCTGGCGCCGCTGGTCGCCGATGTCGGAGCGCTGGGAGATGTACTGCCGCAGCGGGTAGGCGAGCGCGACCATCAGCGAGCAGATGACGAGCGCGAGCACGGCGGCGCGGCCGGTGAGGCGCGAGCGGCGGGGCGGGCGGCGCAGCCGCCGGTTCTGCGCGCGGTACACGCGCTCGGCGGCCTGCTCGCCGAGCACCTTGAGCCTGGTCGTGGTGGAGAACCTGCTCCGGCCCGCGGACACACCGCCTCCTCAGTCACCCGTGAATCCCCGGCCACCGTACGGGACGGCCACCGGCGGCGGGTGCGTTGGGCCCGGCCGTGCCGGGCGTGTCCGCCGGACGCGGTGCGGCGGTGCGGCGTCGTGGCGGCGGCGGTGCCCGCAGCGGCGGGCACGCCGACGGCGTGAGGGGGTGTCAGCCCTGGAAGCGGGGGAACGCGGAACGGCCGGCGTAGACGGCGGCGTCGTCCAGGATCTCCTCGATGCGCAGCAGCTGGTTGTACTTGGCGACGCGGTCCGAGCGGGCCGGGGCGCCGGTCTTGATCTGGCCGCAGTTGGTGGCGACGGCCAGGTCGGCGATGGTGACGTCCTCGGTCTCACCGGAGCGGTGGGACATGACGCACTTCAGGCCGCTGCGCTGCGCCAGCTCGACGGCGTCCAGCGTCTCGGTGAGCGAGCCGATCTGGTTGACCTTGACGAGGAGGGCGTTGGCGGCCTTCTCGTCGATGCCGCGCTGCAGGCGCTCGGAGTTGGTGACGAACAGGTCGTCGCCGACGAGCTGGACGCGGTCGCCGACGCGGGCGGTGATGGTGCTCCAGCCGGCCCAGTCGTCCTCGAACAGCGGGTCCTCGATGGAGACCAGCGGGTAGTCCTCGACGAGACCGGCGTAGTAGTCGGTCATCTCCTCGGCGGTGCGGTCCTTGCCCTCGAAGGTGTAGACGCCGTCCTTGTAGAACTCGGAGGCGGCGCAGTCCAGGGCGAGCGCGATGTCCTGGCCCGGGGTGTACCCGGCGGCCTTGATCGCCTCCAGGATGAGGTCCAGGGCGGCGCGGTTGGAGTCGAGGTTCGGGGCGAAGCCGCCCTCGTCGCCGAGGCCGGTGGAGAGGCCGCGCTCCTTCAGAACCGACTTCAGCTTGTGGTAGACCTCCGCGCCCCAGCGCAGCGCCTCGGAGAACGACTCCGCGCCGATCGGCGCGATCATGAACTCCTGGATGTCCACGTTCGAGTCGGCGTGGGCGCCGCCGTTGAGGATGTTCATCAGCGGCACCGGCAGCAGGTGCGCGTTGGGGCCGCCCAGGTAGCGGAAGAGCGGCAGGTCCGAGGACTCCGAGGCGGCGTGCGCGACGGCGAGCGAGACGCCGAGGATCGCGTTGGCGCCGAGCGAGGACTTGTCGGCGGTGGCGTCCAGGTCGAACATGGCCTGGTCGATCAGCCGCTGCTCGGTGGCGTCGTAGCCGACCAGCTCGGGGCCGATCTGCTCGATGACGGCGAGGACGGCCTTCTCCACGCCCTTGCCGCCGTAGCGGTTCTGGTCGCCGTCACGGAGTTCGAGCGCCTCGAAGGCGCCGGTGGAGGCTCCGGACGGGACGGCGGCACGGCCGGTGGAGCCGTCGTCGAGGCCGACCTCGACCTCGACGGTGGGGTTGCCTCGTGAATCGAGGATTTCCCGGGCTACGACGACGTCGATGGACGGCACGCGGTTCTCCTTCGGGTGAGTCTGTCTCAGCCCTCTGAGCCTATCCGGCTGCCGGGCATGCTGCGCCGATCAGCTCACCGTTCGGTCCGGTTTGTCGGGCACCCGGGGCCGGAGACGGCGGGAAAACCGCAGGTGAGGGCCGCTGTCATCTTTTTGTTTAACGGGGGAAGAAAACCTGGTGGGGGCACCCGTGGAACGGGTGCGCCCACCGGCGG
>NZ_JAAVJD010000062.1:16716-24525 GCF_012033735.1 Streptomyces lonarensis
CCCCCCCCCCCCCCCCCCACCGGCGGCACCCCGGCCGGAACCGGGGTGCGCCTCGGATCAGAGCGAGAGCTGCTGGCCCGGGAAGATCAGGTTGGGGTTGTCGCCGACGACCGACTTGTTGGCCTCGTAGAGGTCCAGCCAGGTGGTGTTGTTCGCCTCGGCGATCTTGTGGAGGGTGTCGCCGGAGCGGACGGTGTAGTCGCCCTGCTCGCCGGAGGAGGCCGGCTTCTCGGCGCGCTCGGTGGACCGGGAGGCGGGGGCCTCGGTGCGCTGCTCCTGCTGCGGCTCGGCCTGCTGCTGCGGGGCCTGCTGCTGCGGCGCGGACTCCTGCTGCGGGGCCTGCTGCTGGCCGCCGATCTCGGGGGCGGGGCCACCGGAGGTCAGGCCGGCGACCTGGCTGCAGTGCGGCCACGCGCCGGGGCCCTGCATGGAGAGGAGCTTCTCCGCGGTGGCGATCTGCTGGTCCTTGCTCGCGAGGTCGGCGCGCGAGGCGTACTGCGTGCCGCCGGCCGCCTCCCAGCTGGACTGGGAGAACTGCAGGCCACCGTAGTAGCCGTTGCCGGTGTTGATGGACCAGTTACCGGTGGACTCGCACTGGGCGACCTTGTCCCAGGTGTCGACGGAGGCGGCCTGGGCGCCGGTGGCACCCATCAGCGGGAGGGCGACCGCGGCACCGGCAGCGCCGGCGATGGCGGCCACACGGGCGGGCTTGGAGGGACGGCGGTGGCGACCCTTGCCGGAGAACAGCATGTCGTTCCTTCTCACCGACGCCTACGAGGTGAGCTGTCGGGTTCGGGCTAGTGAGTCGCCCGGCCGGTGCGGCGTGCGCCGCCCCGTCTTCACCCCAAGCCGTTCCGGACGTATCCGGACCGGCACTTACCTTGGGTCCCCCGCTCCTGCCTGCGGTGCTACGCAGAGCCGTACCCCCGGGTCGGCGGCAGGATTAGGCGTGAACGACCCGGTTCACCCGCGGTGTGCGAGCCCGGCGACAGTAGGCACAGCCACGATCACGATTCAAGAACGATGAAGATCACACCCCGGGACCGACTTGACGCGAGTTGGGAAACGTCTTCGCAGGTCAGAGGGGCGAGATCACCCCGAAACAGGCAATACAACCCCGAAGTCATCCGAGATGATGGTCACACCACCGACCACAAAACGGTCAAACCGCCGTCAAAGCCAGCAATACGGCCGGTGCTGACGTCTCGTAGGACGGTTCGCCGCGGCGGCGCGGTCGCTGCCGCGGCAGGTCGCGGCGGGGCGGGCGCCCCGAGGTGAGACCGACCACAGCATGCGGTCGAATCAACGCCGCCGGGGGTGAGTTGGGAGCCTCCCGGCCTCCTCGCGAGGGGCCGCCCGCACCGCCGCGGAGCTGCGGCGGAGCCCCCGCGCGACGCCACGACGCGCGCCGACACGGCCAGATCACCCCGGATGGGCGCAGCGCCTGCGCCGGGCGAGTGGGAGGAGGCATATCCCCGCCGGAACGGTGCAGGGGCGGCGGACCGGGACCGCGGCTCGGGGTGGCGGTCGGTGCCGGTCGGCCCGCCCCGGCGTCGGCCGCCGACCGGCCCGGCCCGGCCCTCGTGCGGTGCGGGCGGCGCCGGGGGGCGCGTGGTGGCGGCGGGGGCGGTCGGGAGCGTTCCACGCATGAGGCCCGGTGGCGGCCCCGCACGCCCACAAGATCATCCCGTCCAACGACCACGGTCCTCGCAACTCCCGCAGATCGCGGGTGTTGCGAGGACCGTCGGGACCCAGGCCCCCAAGGGGAGGCCACCGGGCCTCGTGGTGCGCTGCGGGCGGGACGGCACAGCGGCCGCCACCGCCGGCCGCTACGGGGCGGGCGTCTTCGAGGAGCCCGAGGTCGCCTTCGCGGCCTTCTCCGCCTCCTCGGCCTCCTCCGCCTCCTGTTCGGCCTGCTCGGCCGGGGTGAGGGCGAGCAGCTGCCCGGGGAGGATGTGGTCGGGGTTCTCGCCGACCGTGCCGGAGTTCGCCTCGTAGAGCGCGGTCCAGCCGCCGTCCACGCCGAGCTGGCCGGCGATGCCCGACAGCGAGTCGCCGGGCCGGACCTCGTACCCCTCGCCGGTGGCGTCGCCGTCGGCTGCGGCGTCCTCGTCCGGGCCGGGCGCGTTGCCGCCCGTGGCGTCGTCGGCGTCGCCGGCGGCAGGGCGCTCGCCCTGGGCGCCGTCCCCGCCGCCCTGCTCTGCGGAGGCGTCCTCGTCGGCGCGGTCGTCGGCCGCGTGCCGGCCGCCGCTGCGCGCGTCGGAGCGCTCGGACTCGTCGGGGTCGGGCGAGCCGCGGTGCCGGCCGCCGGTGCCGCGCTCGTCCTCGGCTGCGTCGGAGGCGGCCTCGGAGTCGGCGGACGCGCCCTCGTCGGCGCCGGAGTCCCCGGCGACCTCGCCCTTCGTGCCGCTGCGGTCCGCGCGGTCGGTGTCGCTGTCGGTGGCGTCCGGGGCGACGGACCGGCTACCGGCCGGCTCGCCGTCCTCGAAACGGCCGAGCGCGTCCCGGGTGGTCTCCGTCGCGTCGTCGGCCGCCTCCGGGGAGGCGGAGCCGGCGAGGCGCTCGGCGCGGTGCTCCGCGGTGAGACCGCTGGAGAGGGCGCAGGTCGGGAAGGCGGCGCGCGGGCCGCGGTCCTCCAGGATGCGCTCGGCGACGGTGATCTGCTGGCTGCGGCTGGCCAGGTCGGGCCGGTCGGCGAACTCCTCGCCGCCGTACTCGGCCCACATGCTCAGCGGCAGCTGGAGACCGCCGTAGTAGCCGTTGCCGGCGTCGGCGTTCCAGTCGCCGTCGCTCTCGCACTCGGCGACGCGGTCCCAGGTCTCACCGCCGACGGCGTGTGCGGCGCCTGCTCCCAGCAGAGGCAGCGCCGCGGAGGCGCCTGCGACCCCGGCGGTCACCAGGAATGCCGGAGCCTGTTTCGGGCGGCGGTGACGTCCGTTCCCAGAGAGCATGGTGATGACCCCTCATGCGGTGCACTTGCTCGTTTGCTTGCGCGGGTGAAGTTGAGGCCAGAACCTAACGTGCCGCCACAGCGCATCACAAGCCGGTCCCGCGCGGGTCACACTGCGGTCACATCCCTGACGCCATGTCACCGCAGGTGGCGACAGGGACGGGCCACCGCCGCCGCCACCGCGCCCGGAGCGGGTGAACAACTGGCGCGCGACCCGCGACCATCCATCACCCCTGGCGCGGGAAACAGCAGGTGGGAGCCGGTGTTGCCGCGCAGGCGGCGGCGCGGCGCGACCCGCTGGCCACGGTCGATGCGCCGAGACACCCCGGCCGACACCGTGACGGAAAGCGACCACCCGCTCCCCGCAGTGAGGCGCCGCGTGCGGGGCGCGGAGCGGCGCCGCCGTTGCCCGACGGGACGGTGTCCGGAACTGAGACATGGGTCACTCCGCCGCGGCGAACCGCCACACGGCGGACGGACCGGCGCATTCCCTACCCCCGCCGGCTCCCGGCCTACCGCCTGCCCCCCGCTCCGGGGACGGACTCGTAAGATCCGCCCCACCGGCCCGCGCCCGCCGCCGGGACCCGCAGCCCGCCGAGCCGCCGAGGAGACGCATGGAACCCGACCGCTCCGCCCCGACCGCCGTCCCCTTCTTCGCCACCTCCTGGCGCGGCTACCGCCGTCGGGAGGTGGACCGCTACCTCGCCGAGCAGGGCTCGGCCATCGCCGCACGGGACCGCCAGGTCACCGACCGGAACCGGGAGATCGACCGGCTGCGCCACCAGGTGGCCGCGCTCAACGAACGGATCATGGAACTCCACGCCAAGGCAGCCGAGCAGTGGGCCGACGAGAGCGGGCGCGACGGCACAGCGGCCCGCGTCGAGCGGCTCCTGGAGACGGCCGCCGAGGAGGCCGCCCACGCGTCCGACCCGGCCGCGGTCTTCCGGCGTGCGATCGCTGAGGGGGAGGCCCTCGTGGCGCAGAGCCGCCGCCGCGTGGCGCTCCGGGCGGAGCGGACCCGGGAGGCGGACCGGGAGACCGAGGACGCCGCGGCGCTGCTGGCTCGCGCCCGGGCGACGCGGCTGCCCGACGACAGCTGACCGCGGCGGGCGCGCAGGGGCGCCAGGAGGCGAGACAGCGCAGCGCGGGCAGCGCGGACCGGAGGGCGCGGGCGCGGCGTGCCGCCGTGGGACGAATCGGAGCAGGTCGTGGCGGGCGCCGTCGTCCTCGGTGCGGGGCCACGCGAACCGTGCGGGCCCGGTCCGCGGCCTGCCGGAGCGGTGCGGCAGGAGGCGGGGAGGGACAGAGCCGGGTCAGCCCGTCGGCCCTGCCGGCCGGGGGCCCGCCCGCTCGGGCGTGAACTCCACCGGCAGCGTCCGCAGCCCCCGCATGATCAGCCCGCCGCGCCAGCGCAGCTCCTCCGGCGGCACGGCGAGCCGCACGTCCGGCAGCCGCCGGAACAGCGTCGCGAGCGCCGTGCGCGCCTCCAGCCGCGCCAGCGGCGCGCCCAGGCAGTAGTGGACGCCGTGGCCGTAGCCGAGGTGCTGGTTGTCGGTGCGGCGCAGGTCCAGCCGGTCCGGGTCGTCGAACTTGTCCGGGTCGCGGTCGGCGGCGGCGAGCACCACCAGGACGGGATCGCCGCGGCCGATGCTGCGGCCGCCGAGCGTGAACGGCTCCCGCGCGAACCGCCAGGTGGCCATCTCCACCGGGCCGTCGTGGCGCAGCAGTTCCTCCACGGCGGTGGTGAGCCGCTCCTCGTCCCCCGCGGCGACCAGCTCCCGGAAGTACGCCAGCTGCTCGGGGTGGCGCAGCAGGGAGAGCGTGCCGTTGCCGATCAGGTTGACCGTGGTCTCGAACCCGGCGAACAGCAGGATGAAGGCCATCGCGGCGGCCTCCTCCTCGGTCAGGTGCTCGCCGTGGTCCGAGGCCCGGATGAGGCCGGAGATGAGGTCGTCGCCGAGCGCACCGCGCTTGCGGTGGATCAGCTCCGCGAGGTACTCCCGCATCCGCTTGACCGCCCGGCCGACGCCGCCGCGCCGCCCCGAGGTGTGCAGCATCATTCCGGCCCAGCCGTGGAAGTCGGCCTGGTCCTCCTCCGGGACCCCCAGCAGGTCGCAGATGGCGTAGATCGGCAGCGGGAAGGCGAAGGCGTCGATGAGGTCGGCCGACCCGGCTGCCGCGAAGTCGTCGATCAGCCGGTCGGTGAGCGCCGACACCTGCGGGGCGAACGCGGCCACGCGGCGGGGGGTGAACGCCTTGGAGACCAGCCGCCGCAGCCGGGTGTGGTCCGGCGGGTCGATGTTCAGCAGGTGCGTCATCAGGTTGGCGCTGCGTTCGCCCGGGATGCCGACCCGGCCCCGGGTGTGCGCCGCCTGGCTGTGCTGCTCCGGGTTCTTGCTCAGCCGCTGGTCGGCCAGGGCCTGACGGGCGTCCTCGTGGCGGGTCACCAGCCACGCCTCCACACCGCTGGGCAGCTCCGCCCGGTGCACCGGGGCGTTGGCGCGCAGCCAGGCGTAGGCGGGGTAGGGGTCGGCGGCGAACGCGCGGTCGAAGAGCGCGGGGGCCGGACCGGCGCCGGTGACGGGGCAGCGCCCCGGTCCGGCGGCGTCGGCGGCTGCGCTCGCGTCGGGGGCGGCTGCGCTCGCGTCGGGGGCGGAGGTCACTGCTCCCCGTCCCGGTCCGGGATCACCGCCGAGACGCGGAAACCGCCCCGGTCGGTGGGGCCGGAGACGAAACCGCCGCCCAGCGCCGTGACCCGCTCCCGCATCCCTACCAGACCGTTGCCGCCGCTCGGCAGCGAGGCGCCGGGCCCGGGCTCGGCGCCCGGCGGCGGATCGTTCTGCACCAGCACCGCGACCTCCTCCTCGCGGCGGGCGAGCCGCACCACGGTGGTGGCGCCGCCCGCGTGCTTGTGGACGTTGGTCAGCGCCTCCTGCACCACCCGGTAGACGGTCCGCTCGACCGGCGGGGCGTAGCCGCGCCGCTCCCCCTCCTCGGTGAACTCGACCGCCATCCCCGTCTGGCGCGACTGGCCCACCAGGTCGGCCAGCTCCGCCAGCTGCGGCCCGCCGGCGTCACCGGCCGGCGCGGTGGACCGCGCCGTGGCGGCGATCTCCGCCAGCCGCAGCGCCGGGTCGGGCCGCTGGTCGTCGGTCCGGCCGTCGGAGCGGTCGTCGGTCCGCAGCACCCCGAGCATGGTCCGCAGCTCGGTGAGCGCCTGCCGGCCCATGTCGCCGACGAGCGCCGCGTTGCGCGCCGCCTTCTCGGGGTCCTTCGGGGCGACCGCCTGGATGGCGGCGGCGTGGACCACCATCAGCGAGACCCGGTGCGCGACGACGTCGTGCATGTCCCGTGCGATGCGGGTGCGCTCCTCGCGCCGCGCCCACTCGGCGCGCTCCTCCGCCCGCTCCGCCAGCAGCGACAACTCGCGTTCCAGGCCGTCGGCGCGTTCCCGCAGCGACTCCACGAGGCGGCGGCGGGCCCGGACGTACATGCCGACCAGCACCGGGGCGACGACGTGCACCACGCCGAAGGTGAGCACGATCAGCAGCGCGAACCACGTCGGCAGGGGCTGCTCGACCTGCGCCTGCTCCTCCAGGACCGCCAGGTACAGCACCAGGCAGCCGCCGAAGCTGAGCATGGCGGTCAGCAGGGCGATGACCCGCCGCGGCACGTCCGTCACGGTCAGGGTGTACAGGCCGACGACGACGAGCAGCAGCCCCATCTGGGCGGGGAGCAGCGCCACCGCGACCAGGACGACCGCGATGGGCCAGCGCCGGCGCAGCACCAGGACCGAGCCACCGACGGCCGCGACCACCGCGACCGGGGCGACGGGCAGCCCGATGGTCGCCGCGAACGACGGCGCCATCAGCACGCACTCCAGGGCGGAGACCAGCGCGAGGCAGGCGTCCAGGGCCACGGAGCGGCGGCGCGGCCACCACAGCACAGCTCCGCCCTTGCGTTCCACGGCCCCCGCCCCCGCATCGTTCATGCGACCAGACTACGGGGCGGGGTCCACACGTTTTCCGAGCGGATCACGCGAACCGGACACCGCTGCACGCGGCGCCCCCGGGCCCGGCGCACCTGCCGTCGGGACGCCGTCGGGAGAGGGAGTGGGTCACCGCGCGGTGACTCAGGTAGTGTCTTCTCGGCCGTCCGCCGTGGGGTAATCGGTAGCCCGCAGGACTTTGAATCCTCGTAGTGCTGGTTCGAGTCCAGCCGGCGGAGCCACTCTCCCGCGTGTGCGCGGCGCGGCACGTTCCGTGTCGGCATCGCGGCGGACCGCCGCCGCTCCCCGGGGCCGCGTCCCTCCCGTTCACGCCGCAGCCGTGCGGTCGCGCGATGCCGCGGGTTCCCGCAGCCGCCCGTGCCGTCCGCCGCGCGGTGCGCTCCGTCCTGCGCCGCCGAGCGGGCTCGCCCCGCGGGCGGGGCGGCTCAGTCCGTGCCCAGCTCCCGGAGGCAGAGCGCCTCGTCCGCCCGCAGCTGCCGCACGACCGGGTCGTCGGTCCCCGAACCGGTGGTGGAGAACTGGTGCAGCAGCACCCGCAGCTCCGGCAGCGCGGTGGTGTAGTCGCCGCCGTCGACCAGTGCGGCCGCGTACTGCTTGCGCAGGGTGCGCACCACGGTGGAGTCGGCCCCGTAGCGGGCGACCGCGGGTGGCAGGGCGCGGCGGAGCAGCGCGGCCGCGGGGCCGGAGCGGCCGGCGTTGAGTTCCCGCTTCGCCTGCTCGACCAGTTCGGCGACGGCGGGCTGCCCGCTGCTCGGCCCGCCGGCGGTACTCGACCGGGGGTCGGGACGGGCGGGGCCCCGGCCGCCGGGCGGGGTGCGCGGGTCCTGGGCGCGGCTGCGCGGGCCGTCGC
>NZ_JAAVJD010000063.1 GCF_012033735.1 Streptomyces lonarensis
CGCGGAGGCGCCCACCGAGGTGAACGGGGTGGTGGTCGCGGGGTACGGGCCGACCACCACCACCGACACCGCCTGCACCGCCAGGAGCGCGACGAGGACGAAGAGCTGCACGTCGGTGCACGCGGGGTCGGCGCGGCGCGGCGGCCGCGGCGACGGGCGGGGTCAGCTCTCGCGGACCCCGTCGACGCGGCGGGGCAGGCCGAGCGGGTTCTCCTCGCGCAGTTCCGCGGGGAGCAGGGCGGCCGGGGTCCCCTGGTAGACCACCGGGCGCAGCCAGCGGTCGATCGCGGAGGCGCCCACCGAGGTGAACGGGGTGGTGGTCGCGGGGTACGGGCCGCCGTGGTGCTGGGCGGTCGCGACCGCGACGCCGGTCGGCCAGCCGTTGACGAGCAGCCGGCCGGCGAGCGGGGTGAGCGCCGCCAGCAACTGCGCGGCGTGGCCCGCTTCCTCGGTCGCCTCCTCCGCACCGATGTGCACGGTGGCGGTGAGGCTGCCGGAGAGCGCGGCCAGCACGGCGGCGATGTCCTCGGTGTCGCGGTAGCGGGCCACCACGGTGAGCGGGCCGAAGCACTCCTCCAGCAGCGTCTCGTGCGTGGGGCGCACGAGGTGGCCGGCGGGCACCGACACGAAACCGGGGACGACGGTGCGTCCCTCACCGGCGCCGGCGGTCACCGGAACGGTGACGTCCGGGAGTTCCGCGCGCTCGGCCACCCCGGCGACGAACCCGTCGCGGATGCGCTCGTCGAGGAGCACCCCGCCGGCGGCCTCGCCCAGGGCGGAGGTCAGCGCGGTGACGAGGCGGTCCCCCGCCTCGCCCTCGGGCACGAAGACCAGGCCGGGCTTGACGCAGAACTGGCCGGTGCCCAGGGTCACCGAGCCGGCGAGGCCGGTGGCGATCTCCTCGGGGCGCTCACCCGCGGCGGCACCGGTGACGACGACTGGGTTGAGGCTGCCGAGCTCGCCGTGGAACGGCACCGGCACCGGACGGGCCGAGGCGCGATCGAAGAGGGCGCGGCCACCACGGACGGAGCCGGTGAAGCCGGCCGCCGAGACCAGCGGGTGATCGATGAGGGCGACGCCGGCGTCGAAGCCGTGGACGACCGACAGGACGTCCTCGGGCAGTCCGACGGAGGCGGCCGCCCGGCGGATCGCGGCGGCGCAGCGCTCGGAGGTGGCCGGGTGCGCGGGGTGCGCCTTGACCACGACGGGGCAGCCGGCGGCGAGCGCGCTGGCGGTGTCACCGCCGGGGACGGAGAAGGCGAGCGGGAAGTTGGAGGCCGCGTAGACGGCCACGACGCCCAGCGGCACGCGGTAGCGGCGCAGGTCGGGGCGGGGCGGGGCGAGGGAGGGGTCGGCGTGGTCGATGGCGATCCCGAGGTAGCCGCCGTCCTCGATCTCCGCGGCGAACGCCTCGAACTGACCGGCTGCCCGGGCGAGTTCGCCGGTCAGCCGCGGCACGCCGAGCGCGGTCTCCCGGTCGCCGAGACGGATGATCTCGTCGGAGTCCGCGTTGAGTTCGCGGACGACGGCGCGCAGCAGCGCGACGCGGGTGGCGCGGTCGGCCAGCGCGGCGCGGGTCTCGTGCGCGGCGCGCACCGCCTTGTCGACCGCGGCGGCGTCCGCCTCGGTGGCGGCCTGTCCGTGGCGCTCCCCGTTCCTGGGGTCGACGCTCCACACCGGCTCTGTCATGGTGCTCTCCTCGTGTTGTGGCGGTCGGCGTCCCGGCCGCCGGGGTGCTGCCGCCGTGCCGCCGCGGGCGCCGCCCGGGTGTCGGCCCGGTCGGCGTCCCGCGGTCAGCCCGGGGCGGGTCCGGTGGAGTCCCGGACGGTGAGACTGGTCTCCAGGGTGGCCTGGGCGGCGGTGCGCCCGCCGGCGACGGCCTGGAGCAGCAGGTCCACGGCGGTGCGTCCCGCCGCGGGTGTGGGCATGGCGATGGTGGTGAGCTTGGGGCGGTTGAGCCGCCCGGTGACGGTGTCGTCGACACCGACGACGGACACCTGGCCGGGGACGTCGACGCCCCGGTCGTCGAGCCCCTCGATGACGCCGATGGCGACGAGGTCGTTGTAGGCGATGGCGGCGGTGGCCCCGCTGTCGAGGACCTCCGCCGCGGCCGCGACCCCGCCTTGTTCGGTGGGCGCGTTGGGTCCGGTGACGACGAGGTCGACGCCGAGTCGCTCGGCGGCGGTGGCGGCCGCCCGGCCCATCTGCTCGCTGCTCCAGGAGGCGCGGGGACCCGGCACCAGGACGATCCGGCGGTGCCCCAGTCCCGCGAGGTGCTCCACCGCCTCGGAGGTGCCGTGCCCGATGTCCATCAGCACCGCGGACAGGCCCTTGACCCGCCGGTTGACGACGACGAACGGCAGGTCCATGCCGAGCCGTTCGATGGCGAGGTTGCTGAGCCGCGGGGCGACCAGGACGACGCCGTCCACCTGCTTGGCGAGGGTCTGGATCAGCTCCTCCTCGGCCTGCGGGTCCTCGTCGGTGTCGGCGACGAAGACGTGGTACTCCCGCTCACGGGCGTACGCCTGCGCCGCCTTGATCAGCGGCGGGAAGAAGGGGTTGGCGATGTCGGCGACGATCAGCCCGAGGTTGTGGGTGCGGCCCGTGGTCAGGGCGCTGGCGGCCCGGTTGGGGCGGTAGTCCAGCCGCTGGGCGGCGGCCAGCACCCGTTCCCGGGTGGCGCTGTTGACGAGGTGGGGGGAGGAGAAGGTGCGCGAGACGGTGGAGACGTGGACGCCGGCGGCCTTGGCGACGTCGCGGATGGTCACCGCCATTCCGTGTCCTCTCCCCGGGTCTGCTCACCGGCCGTCGCCTCCGCGGTGAAGCGGTAGACGGTGGTGGAGCGGTACTCCTCGCCCGGGCGCAGCACGGTGCCGGGGAACTCGGGCCGGTTGGGCGAGTCGGGGAAGTGCTGCGTCTCCAGGCAGAGTCCGCTGCCGGGGCCCCAGACGTGGTCCGCGAGCTTGTTGCCGGAGTAGAACTGCACGCCGGGCTCGGTGGTCAGCACCTCCATGGTGCGGCCGGACCGGGGCCCGCGGAGCCGCCCGACGGGGCGGAGTTCACCGGCGGGCGAGCTGAAGACCATGCAGTGGTCGTACCCGCCCGCGGACTTCACCTGCGGGTGTCCGTCGTGGATGCGGGAGCCGACGGTGCGGGGGGTGGTGAAGTCGAAGGGGGTGCCGGCGGTGGGCGCCAGCTCGCCGGTGGGGATCTGCGCCTCGTCGACGGGGAGGAAGTGCGCTGCGTCCAGGGTGAGTTCGTGGTCCAGGACGTCGGGTCCGCCGTCGAGGTTGAAGTAGCTGTGGTTGGTGAGGTTGACGTGCGTCGGCGCCTCGGTGACCGCGTGGTAGTCGATGCGGATCTCGGCGCCCTCGGGGCCGCCGGCGAGGGTGTAGGTGACCCGCGCGGTGAGCCGGCCCGGGTACCCCTCCTCGCCGTCCTCGCTGACCCGGGTCAGCGTGAGGGTCGCGGGGCCCGCCGACTCCACCGACCAGACGCGGTTGCTGAACCCGCCGGGGCCGCCGTGGAGGCTGGCGTCGCCGTTGTTGCGCGGCAGTCGGTGCTCGCGGCCGTCCAGGGTGAAGGACCCGCCGGCTATGCGGTTTCCGTAGCGGCCCACGACGGCACCGAAGTACCGGCTGCGCGTGAGGTAGTCCTCCATGGTGTCCAGGCCGATCACCACGTTGCCGAACGTGCCGTCGGAATCGGGTACTTCCAAGGACTGGAGTACACATCCGTAGGTCAGCACGCGGGCCCGGACACCCGGGGCAGCGAGCGTGTGGCAATGGACCGCGTTACCGCCGCCGTCCACGCCGAAAGCTTCTCTCACGCCGTCGTCAGTCACGGCTCACACCATAGACGGCAATCGGTTGCAGTCAATAGCTGCACGAAGTCTTGACGCGGGCCGATTTCCGAGCGAGAGTTCCGCAACCGCTTGCCGTCGAGGGGAGAAGCAGTTCCGATGAAGGTACTTGTCACCGGTAGTGCCGGGCGATTCGGCCGCAGTGTCGTGGCCGGTCTGGCCGCCGCGGGACACGAGGTGGTCGGGGTGGATCTGCGCCCCGGCGACGCGGGCCCCTGCGCCGCGGTCCAGTCGGCGGACGTGTCCGACGTGGGCGAGGCGTTCCAGGTCGTGGCCCGCCACCGCCCGCAGGCGGTGGTGCACCTCGCCGCCATCGCCGCCCCCTTCAGCCACAGCGGTGGACTCACCTACCGGGTCAACACCCAGGCGGCCTTCGGCATCTGCGAGGCCGCGGTGCAGCTCGGGGTGGAGCGCGTGATCATCGCCTCCAGCCCGACCGTCATCGGGTACGGGGCCCCCGGCGGCTGGACGCCGGACTACCTCCCGCTGGACGAGGACCACCCCGTTCGCCCGTGGAACGCCTACAGCCTCTCCAAGGCCGCGGCCGAGCAGGCGATGCGCTCCTTCACCCTGGCCGCGGCCGGGAAGGTCCGCTTCGCGGCGGTCCGCCCCTGCTTCGTGGTCGCCCCGGAGGAGTGGACGGGCGCCAGCACCCAGACCGGGCACACCATCGCCGAACGCCTGGACTCGCCGGAGATCTCCGGCCAGGCGCTCTTCAACTACCTCGACGCCCGCGACGGCGCCGAGATGGTGGAGCAGCTGCTGCGGGCGCTGCCGGAGATCCCCAACGGCGAGGTCTTCTTCGCCGGGGCCCCGGACGCGCTCTCCCGCGAGCCCGTCGCGGAGCTGCTCCCCCGCTTCCACCCCGGCACCGAGAAGTTCGCGGAGTCCGTCTCCGGGACCGACCCGGTCTTCTCCACCGCCAAGGCGGAGCGGCTCATCGGCTGGCGCCCCAAGCGCAGCTGGCGGACCGAACTGCCCGAGCACGACGTGATCCGCACCAAGGACGAGGTCCCCAGCACATGAACCACACAGGGCCCTGGGGAGGGGCACGCCGGCGCGGACTCCGCGCCGCCGCCACCTCCGCCCCGCCGAACCCGGCGGACGCCGGGTTCGCCCCGGCCGGCGTGAAGGAGGGGTCATGACCGCCCCCGCCGCCGCTCCGGCCGGCGCCACCGCGGCCGGACAGCTCCCCGTCGTCACCGGTCTGCGCGCCGGCATCAGCAGCGCGGCGCTGAGCCGCCCCTGGGGGGCGGACGTTCCCGCCAACCACGTGGTGGTCTGCGAGGTCTCCCTCTCCGACGGCCGCACCGGCACCGGCTTCGGCTGGACCCCGCAGATCGGCGCCGCCGCGGTGCTGGCGCTGCTCACCACCGACGTCCGTGACGCCGTGGTCGGGCTGCCCGCCCACCCGGAGACCGTCTGGGACGCGGCCTGGAAGCACCTCCACGAGGCGGGCGCCGGCGGCATCACCACCCTCGCGCTCTCCGCGGTCGACATCGCGCTGTGGGACCTGCGGTCCCGGGCGGCCGGCCTCTCCCTCGCCGACACCATCGGTCGCCGGCGCGAGACCGTCCCGGTCTACGGCAGCGGCGTCAACCTGCACTACCCGCTCGCGGACCTGGTCGCCCAGGCGCAGCGGTGGGCGGACCGCGGCCTGAAGGCCGTCAAGATCAAGGTCGGCAGCCCGGACGTCGCGGTCGACGTCGAGCGGGTCACCGCGGTGCGGGAGACCATCGGCCCGGACGCCCTGCTGATGGTGGACGCCAACCAGCGCTGGGACCTGCCGCGGGCCAAGCGGGCGCTCTCCGCCCTGGAGAAGCTGGACCTGCACTGGATCGAGGAGCCGCTGCCGGCCGACGACGTGCAGGCGCACGTCCGGCTGCGGGGCGACACCGGGGTGCCGGTCGCGATCGGGGAGAACGTGCGCACCGTGCAGGGCTTCCGCGACCTCCTGGTCGCCGGCGCCTGCGACGTGGTGCAGCCCAACATCACCCGGGTCGGGGGCATCACCCCCTTCCTGCGCATCGCGGAACTGGCACGGACCTTCTCCGTCCCCCTCTACCCGCACCTGCTCCCCGACCTGTCGGCGCAGCTGGCCTGCGCGCTGCCGCTGCCGGCGATGGTCGAGGACATCGAGGACGCCTCCTTCGCGGCACTGGGACTGCTGCGCGAGCCGTACCCGATGCGGATCGAGGGCGGCACCGCGCACCTGTCCGGCGGCGCCGGGCACGGGATGCACTTCGCCGACGCACCGTGGGAGCCCGCGACGCCATGAACACCACCCCAGAGCCGCAGCGCATCGTCCTCGCGGGCGTGCACGGATACGGGCGGAACTACCTGCCCGTGCTCCGTGAACTGACCGCGGAGGGCGTCGCGACCCTGGTGGGGGTCTGCGACCTCCGCCCGGTGCCCGCCGAGATGCTGGAGGGCCTCGGGACCCCGGTCCACGGCCCGGACCTCGGTGCGCTGGTGCGCGAGACCGGCGCGGACGTCGCCGTCATCGCCACCCCGCTGCACACCCACACCGCCCTGGGGCTGGCAGCCCTGGAGGCGGGGGCCCACCTCCAGCTGGAGAAGCCCCCCGCCGTCTCGCTCGCGGAGTTCGACGCGCTGCGCGAGGCCGCGGAGCGGCTGGGCCTCGTCTGCCAGGTCGGCTTCCAGTCCCTGGGCTCCGGTGCCCCGGAGCACGTGCGCACCCTGGTGCGCGAGGGTGCCGTCGGCACCGTGCGCGGCATCGGCGCCCACGCCGCCTGGTCGCGCGACACCGCCTACTACCAGCGCGCGCCCTGGGCCGGCCGCCGACGCCTGGACGGCGTCGACGTCGTGGACGGCGCGCTCACCAACCCTCTGGCGCACGCGGTGGCGACCGTGCTGGCGCTGGACGGGGGCACGGTGGAGTCGGTCGAGACCGAGCTCTACCGGGCCTTCGACAACGAGACCGACGACACCTCGTGCGTGCGGGTCCACACCTCCGGCGGGCTGGCCCAGGGCCGACCGCTGGTGGTCGCCGCGACGCTGGCGGCGGCGGAGCAGCAGCCCCCCGTCATCACCGTCCACGGCGACGCCGGGAGCATCTCCTACTGGTACACCGAGGACCGGGTCCGCCTGACGCGGCCGGGCTCGGAGCCGGTGGAGACCACCCACGGTCGTACCGTGCTGCTGCGCGACCTCCTCTCCCACCTGGCCGCCGCCCGTGACGGCGCGGCCGACCCGGCCCCCCTGCTGGTCCCGCTCGCCTCCACCGAGGGGTTCATGCGGGTGCTGGAGTCGGTGCGCACCGCGCCCGATCCCCGGCAGCTGCCCGCGGAGGACCTGCCGGGAGAAGGGGGTGCCCGTCGCCGGGTGATCCCCGGGATCACCGACGTGGTGGTGGAGGCCGCCGACCAGCTCGCTCTCTACTCCGAACTACCGCGGTTCGCCGCACTGGCCGGGAGGGCCGCATGACCGACATCCAGGAGAGGCCGCCCCAGGCGGACCCGGCGGCAGCCCAGGCCTCGGCCGCGGGCACCCCGCCGGGCGTCGTGACCGGCCATCACACCGCGCAGATCAAGAAGCGCCGCCGCAAGGAAGCGTTGATCGCGCACCTGTTCCTCGCGCCGTGGTTCGTGGGCCTGATCGCCATCACGTCCATTCCACTGCTCGCGTCGCTGTACCTGTCGTTCACCGACTACCACCTGATCCGTGACTGGGGATGGGTCGGTTTCGACAACTACCGCGTGATGTTCACCGAGGACCCCCGGTTCATCAAGGCGCTGGTCAACACCTCGATCTACGTGCTCGTCTCGGTGCCGCTGCAGCTGACCTTCGCGCTGGCGCTGGCACTGGTGCTGGACCGCGGCGTGCGGGGCCTGTCGATCTACCGCTCGGTGTACTACCTGCCGTCGCTGCTGGGTTCCAGCGTCGCCATCGCCATCCTGTGGCGGAAGGTCTTCGGCGCGGACGGCCTGTTCAACGAGTTCCTCGGCTTCTTCGGCTACGAGGGCACCAGCTGGGTGGGCGACCCCTCCACCGCGCTGGGCACCCTGGTCGTGCTGAACGTGTGGACCTTCGGTTCGCCGATGGTCATCTTCCTCGCCGGCCTGCGGCAGATCCCGCCGAGCTACTACGAGGCCGCCAGCATCGACGGCGCCGGCACGATGCGGCAGTTCTTCTCCATCACGCTGCCGCTGCTGACGCCGATCATCTTCTTCAACCTGGTGCTCCAGCTGATCGGCGCCTTCCAGTCCTTCACCCAGGCGTACGTGGTCTCCGGCGGCAACGGCAGCCCGGCCGACTCCACGCTCTTCTACACGATGTACGTCTATCAGAAGGGCTTCAACTCCTTCGAGATGGGCTACGCCTCGGCGATGGCCTGGGTCCTCGTACTCATCATCGCCGTCCTGACCGCGGTGAACTTCCTGATGTCGAAGTATTGGGTGTTCTACAGTGACAAGTAACCACGACACCGACCGCGGCGGGCTCAAGGTCAAGGACGCCGACCGCGCGGGACTCAACGACACTGCCATGGCACGCGTGCTGCTGTGGTTCCGTGGACGGAGGGTGTTCACCCACATCGGGCTGATCCTCTTCGGCCTGGTGATGCTCTACCCGCTGCTGTGGATGGTCTCCTCCTCGCTCAAGCCCGAGGACGTCATCTTCCGCGAGCAGGGCCTCATCCCGACGAGCATCACCTTCGACAACTTCGTCGCCGGCTGGAACGCGCTGCGGCACCCGTTCAGCCACTACATGTTCAACTCCGCGATCATCACCGCGGGCGCGGTGATCGGCAACCTCCTGGCCTGCTCGCTGGCGGCGTACGCGTTCGCCCGGCTGGAGTTCCCGTTCAAGAAGTTCTGGTTCGCGGTGATGCTCGGCACGATCATGCTGCCGCTGCACGTCGTCCTGGTCCCGCAGTACATCCTGTTCTCGGAACTGGGCTGGATCAACACGTTCTATCCGCTCATCGTGCCGAAGTTCCTGGCCACGGACGCGTTCTTCATCTTCCTGATGGTGCAGTTCATCAGGACGCTCCCCCGTGACCTCGACGAGGCGGCCCTCATCGACGGGGCCGGCCACTGGCGGATCTTCAGCCGGATCATCATCCCGCTCTCCACGCCGGCGCTCGCCACCACGGCGATCTTCACCTTCATCTGGACCTGGAACGACTTCCTGTCCCAGTTGATCTTCCTCACCAACCCGGACATGCACACCGTCCCGGTCGCACTGCGGACCTTCCTGGACTCCAGCGGGGATTCCTCCTGGGGACCGATGTTCGCCATGTCGGTCATCGCACTGGGCCCGATCTTCGGGTTCTTCCTGGCCGGCCAGAAATACCTGGTCCGCGGTATCGCCACCTCGGGTCTGAAGTAGTTAGAGAATTCAAAGGAGAGTTCAGTGACCACTCACACCAAGCACCTGACCCGCAGAGTGCTGCCGGCCCTCGCCGTGGTCGGCGCGATGACCCTGACGGCCTGCGGCGGCGGCGACAGCGGCGGCGGCGGCGAGGACGGCGACATCACCCTCCGCGTGGCCTGGTGGGGCAGCGACCACCGCCAGCGCATCACCGAAGAGGCGATAGCCAAGTTCGAGGAGCAGAACGAGGGCATCACGATCCAGCCCGAGTACTCCACCTTCGACTCCTACTACGACCAGCTGACCACGCAGGTCGCCTCCAACGACGCTCCCGACGTCTTCGCCGTGGAGATCCGCCGCTTCGGCGAGCTGGCCCGCGGCGGCGTGATGGCCGACCTCGGCGGCAAGGTCGACACCGGGGACCTCAACGAGGAGCTGCTGGAGTCCGGCGCGATCGACGGCACCCAGTACGGCATCCCGACCGGGGCCAACGCCTTCGCCATCATGGCCAACACCAAGGTCTTCGAGGACGCGGGCCTGGAGCTCCCCGACGACACCGCCTGGACCTGGGAGGACTACCTCGAGCTGAGCGCCGAGCTCACCGAGGTCAGCGACAGCGGCGTCTACGGCACGCAGATCAGCAACAACGACGCCTGGCTGCGCGTCTTCTCCGCCCAGCAGGGCGAGGAGTTCTACACCGACGGCCAGCTCGGCATCACCGAGGAGACCGTCACCGACTGGTTCCAGTACCAGCTGGACCAGATCGACCAGGGCGCCTCCCCCGACGGCCCGCGCAGCGTCGAGATCGGCTCCAACGTCGAGACCTCGCTCATCGCCACCAACACCGGCGGCATGGGCATGTGGTGGACCAACCAGCTGGGCACGCTCTCCTCCGGCTCCGGTGAGAACGTCGAGCTGCTCCGCATGCCGAACGCCGGCAACGGCGGCAGCGGCGGCATGTTCCTGCAGCCGACCATGTTCTGGTCGGTCAGCGGCAACTCCGCGCAGCAGGACGCCGCGGCCAAGCTGGTCGACTTCCTGGTCAACGACCCCGAGGCCGGCGCCATCCAGGGCTCCGACCGCGGTCTGCCGATGAACTCCTCCGTGCTCGACGCCGTCCGCGACGGGCTGCCCGAGGAGGACCAGAAGTCGCTGTCCTTCCTGGAGGACATCAGCGACGAGACCGACACGCCGCCCACCGCGCTGCCCAGCGGTGCCGGTGAGATCCCCAACCTGCTGACCCGTTACAGCGAGGAGGTCTACTTCGGTCGCATGACGCCCGCGGAGGCCGCCGCGCAGTTCGTCTCCGAGGCGAACAGCACCCTCAGCTGACCGCCCCCGGGGCAGCACCGAAGCTTGTCGAACCACCGCACGAGGAGAGACCACCCGTGACCCGCCGTTACGCATTCGTCGGCCTCGGCCACCGCGCGCAGATGTACGTCGACGCGCTGCTCGGTGACTGGAGCGACACCGGGGAGATCACCGCGCTCCTCGACACCAACCAGACCCGGATGGACTTCTACAACGAGCGGATCGCGGCCACCGGCCGGCCCGCCGTGCCCACCTTCCGGCCCGACGGTTTCCAGCAGATGCTGGAGCACTGCGACGCGGTCGTGGTCACCTCGGTGGACAACACCCACGCCGAGTACGTCGTCGCCGCCCTCGACGCCGGACGCGACGTGGTGGTGGAGAAGCCGCTGACCGTCGACGCCGCCGGCTGCGAGGCCATCGCGGCGGCCGCCGAGCGCAGCAGCGGCGAGATCGTCGTGACCTTCAACTACCGCTACTCGCCGCGCAACACCGCGCTGCGCGAGGCCATCGCCTCCGGGCGCATCGGCGACGTCACCAGCGTCAACTTCGAGTGGACCCTCGACACGATCCACGGCGCCGACTACTTCCGCCGCTGGCACCGCGACCGGGAGTCCTCGGGTGGTCTGCTGGTGCACAAGTCGACCCACCACTTCGACCTCGTCAACTGGTGGCTGGACGCCCGTGCCGAGATGGTGTTCGCCCAGGCCGACCTGCGCTTCTACGGCGACGGCAACGTCGAGGGCCCCCGCCCCGAGCGCTCCCACGGCGCCCCGGAGCTGGGCACCGACCCGTTCCTGCTGGACATCGGCGCCGACGACCGGCTGAAGCGGCTCTACCTGGACGCCGAGGCCGAGGACGGCTACGTCCGCGACCAGGACGTCTTCGCGCCCGGCGTGACCATCGACGACAACATGGCCGTCCTGGTGCGCTACGACAACCGCGCCCTGCTGACCTACTCGCTGAACGCGCACGCCCCGCACGAGGGCTACCGGGTGACGGTCAACGGCACCAAGGGCCGGCTGGAGCTGGAGGTCTGCGAGCGCTCCTGGACCCCGCCGCAGGACGCGGTGGACCCCTCGGCCACCGGCAAGGCCAACGCCCAGGGCGCCTACGACCGCCTCACCGTGCAGGAGCACTGGAAGCAGGCCGAGGAGCTGCCGATCCGCAACGGGGAGGGCGCGCACGGCGGCGGCGACAAGCTGCTGCTGAACGACGTCTTCCGCGGCCCGGGCAACGACCCGCTGGCGCGGCAGGCCGGTTACCGCGACGGTATCCGTTCGGTGCTGATCGGTGCCGCCGCGAGCCGTTCGGCCCGCTCCGGCGCCCCCGTCACGCTGACGGACTCCGGCACGCGCATGGCGCCGGAGGCGGCCGGCGCGTGACCCGCGGCGGCACCCGGAACAGGTGCCGCCGACCGCAGCTCTCCCCGGTGCCGTCGACGGCCGCCGGCGGCCCGCAGGGTCGCGGTGGCCGCCGGCGGCTCCGGCACGTCACCAGCGGCGGCCGCCAGGCCGCCCCGCGCGCTCCCGCCCGACTCCCCGACTCCCCGACTCCCCGACGAAAGGCACCCCCATGACCCGGCCCGACCTGCGGCTGACCCACACCCCCGGCGACCGCGTCGAGCTGCGGCACCAGGACGTCACCCTCTTCTCCTACGTCTACCGCCCGGAGGCGGCGTGGGAGGCCCCGAAGCCGTACCTGCACCCGCTGCGGACGCTCTCCGGCGGGGTCGTCACCGACTACCGCCCCAACGACCACCGGTGGCACAAGGGCCTGCAGCTGACCGCCTCGCACCTGTCCGGGCAGAACATCTGGGGCGGCCGCTGCTACGTGCACCCCGTGGGGTACCAGCCGTTCCCGGAGCGCCTGGGCTCGATGGAGCACGACGGGTTCGAGTCGCTGACCGAGACCGACGACGGCGCGGTGATCGCCGAGCGGCTGACGTGGCGCAACCACGACGGCGACGGCTGGGTCGACGAGCGGCGGCGCATCGAGGCGCACCGGGTCGACCCCGACGCCGGGGCCTGGACGCTGACCTGGACCTCGACCATGACCAACGTGCGCGGCGAGGAGCTGCGGTTCGGTTCGCCCACGACCGCGGGCCGGGAGATGGCCGGCTACACCGGGCTGTTCTGGCGGGGTCCGCGCGCGTTCCGCAACGGGAAGGTACTCGGCCCGCACGGCGAGGGCCAGGAGCTGATGGGCAGCCAGGGGTCCTGGCTCTCCTACTCGGGCGAGTTCGACGGCATCGACGGGCACGCCACGGTCGTCTTCGAGCACGCCCCGGAGAACGGGCAGGACGGCGGCGGCTCCGAGCATCCCTCGCACTGGTTCGTGCGCAGCGACCCGTTCGCCGCGGTGGCGCCGTCGTGGGCGTTCTTCGACGAACTGGTCCTGGCGCCGGGCGAGTCGCTGGAGCGGCGCTACCGCGTGGTGATCGCCGACGGCGCCTGGGAGCGGGAGCGGACCGAGGCGTACCTGGCGCAGCTCGCCTGGTGAGGCAGGGGGGGCTCCGGCGGCCGGCGCGGGCTGCCGGAGCCACCCGCGCAACTCCGTGGCCCCGCGGGGGCCGGTGCCCGCTACGGTGCGCGGCATGGCTGACGCGATTTTCGCCCATCCGCGGCTCGCCGCGATCTACGACCCGCTCGATCCCGACCGCGGTGACCTCCTCGCCTACCTGGGGATGGTGGAGGAGTTCGCCGCACGCCGGGTGCTGGACATCGGCTGCGGCACGGGGGTGTTCGCCCTGCTGCTGGCGGAGCGCGGCGTCGAGGTGACCGCGGTGGACCCGGCCGCGGCCTCGCTGGCGGTCGCCCGTGCGAAACCCGGCGCCGACCGGGTGCGGTGGATCGACGGGGACGCCACGGGGCTGCCGCCGCTGCGGGTGGACCTGGCGACGATGACCGCCAACGTGGCGCAGGCGATCGTCGCGCCGGACCGGTGGGCCGACACGCTGCGCGGTGCCCGCGCGGCGCTGCGCCCGGGCGGTCGGCTGGTGTTCGAGACACGGGTGCCCGCCCGCCGGGTGTGGGAGCGGTGGACGCGCGAGCGGACGCACCGCGTGTCGCAGCTTCCGGGGGTCGGCCCGGTCGAGAACTGGGTGGCGGTGACGGCGGTCGACGGCCCGCTCGTCTCCTTCCGGTGGCACTACGTCTTCGGGGCGGACGGCGCGACGCTGACGTCCGACTCCACGCTGCGGTTCCGGGAGCGCGACGAGGTCGAGGCGGACCTCGCGGCGGCGGGGTTCTCGGTGGGGGAGGTCCGCGACGCGCCCGACCGGCCGGGCGGCGAGTGGGTGTTCGTCGCCCGCCGGTCCGATCCCGACGCCTGAGCCGGTCCGCGCCCGGTGCCCGGCCGCACCGGGAGCGGTGCGGTCCGGGCCGGGTGTCACGGCGCGGCGGTGGCCTCGACGGGTTCGGTGAAGGCGCCCCAGTGGCCGTCCGGCAGCTTGGCGCGGACGGTCACCGCGTGGCCGGCGCCGGGCTCGTCCACGGTGAGCAGGTGGGTGATCTCGCCGTCCGGCGCCTCGGCGCCCCACAGCAGTGTCGTCGTGAACTCGCCGTCGAGGTGGATCTGGTACTCCAGCACCGCGGCGCCGGTGCGGGGCGGGGTCCAGCTCAGCTCCAGGGTCGCGGGCTCCTCGCCGGGACGGGCGGTGAGCCCGGCGGGTGCCGTCGCGGTACCGCTCTCCTCCGCGTCGCCGGCGCCGGGGGTGGTCAGACGCAGTTCCGGGCCGGGCTCGGAGGTGTTGTCGCCGGCGTCTCGGGCGACCACGGTGAAGACGTAGTCGGTCCCGGGGCGCAGCCCCGTCACCAGTGTGGTGGTCTCCTCGGCGGGGACGCTGTGGATCGCGGTGCCGCTCTGGTGGATCTCGTAGCCGGTCACCGCCACGTTGTCCTCGGCGGCCTCCCAGCTGAGCTCGGCGGCCCGCGGCCCGTCCGCCGCGCCGGTCAGCGCGCCGGGGGCGGTCGGCGGTTCGTCGTCGTCGGTCTCGGCGCCGAAGGTGGTGGCGGTCACCGCGCGGCTCTCACCGGAGCGGCCGGCGGGCCCGGTGGCGCGGACCGTGAAGTCGTAGGCGGTGGCGGGGTCGAGCCCGGCGATGTCGACCATGTAGGTCTCGGCCCCGACGCTCTCCGCCTCCGCACCGTCGCGGTGCACCGTGTACCCGGTGACGCCGGCGGCGGGGTCGGCGCGGTGCCACATGACGTGGACGGTGGAGGAGCTGGTGGCCTGGGCGGTCACCCCGGAGGGGGCGGGCGGGCGGTCCTGGCCGGCGGCGTCGCCTCCGCAGGCAGTGAGGGCGAGGCCCAGCAGCAGGGTGAGGGCGAGCACGGCGGCGTGGGGGGTCCGTGTCACGGTCGTACCTTCCAACCGGAGTAAAGGTCTGGACCACCATCGCGGTTCGGGGGCGGCACGGCAAGAGGCGGGGGGACTCCCGGCATCGGGAGCCGCCCCGCCGTCGTGAGGTCAGGTCAGGACCGTCCGGCCGTCCGCTCAGCGCAACCAGGCGTGGTGGCGCACCACCGGCGCCCGCTCCCAGGCGCGTCCCAGACCCCAGGTGCGGCCGGCTGCGCACACCGCGAGCGCCACCATGACCAGGGCGTAGACGAGGTGCATGTCCACCACCGGGTTGGTCGACATGGTGGGCGAGCCGTCCGCGAGCTCCCGAGCGACCGGCCACTCCGCCGTCCAGAGCATCAGCATCATCACCGTGCCGCCCGCGGCGGCGAGGCGGAGACCGACCCCGGCGACCAGGGCGACGCCGAGGCCGAGCATCCCGGCCATGTAGGCGAAGTCGACCCACACCGCCCCGGCCCAGCCGTTGAAGGTGCTCTGCAACGGGCCGGCCGAGACCCCGCCGAGGTAACCGGCGGCCGGGGCGCCGCCGTTGACCCAGGCCGACTCGCCGGAGGTGGCGTAGCCGAGGCCGAGCGTCTTGTCGAGGAAGGCCCACAGGAAGACCAGGCCGAGGGCGATGCGGAGGACCGCGAGCACCCGGGCCGGGACGGTGTGCGGCTCGGGGGCCGCGGTGCCCTCGTCGCGCTTCTCGCGCGGGACCGCCATCGTAGGCGGAGGGGCAGGCTGGACAGACATGGGGGAGGGTCCTTCCGGTCGGGGGGTGGTCACACGTGTGCTGAACTCCGCCCTGACCAGTCGACTCCGCCCGCCGAGCTGATCGCCCCTCCTGTACCCGGGCGGCGGCGCCCCACACCTGCGCGCCCGGAACCCGGCCGCTGCCGTTCCGACCACGACCGGCGGGCCGGCCGCCGCCACCTGCACGGACCCGGCCGCACCGCCGCCACCTGTCGGAAGGCGCAGCCGGGCGCACGGTGGAGGACGACCGAAAACCGCCCGCCGACCGGTGCGCACCGGTCGGCGTCCCGGCCGACGCCCCGTCATGTCGCGTGCGAAGCAGGCACGTTGACGCGGCACCGGCGCCTCGCTCCCGACGTCCCGGCGCACCCGCCCCCGCGCGCACCGCCGCGCGCACCCGGGCGGGCCGCGCAGCCGGCAGCTCCGGGGCCGCACACCTGCCGTGAGGCCGCCGCGCCCGCCCGGGAAACTCCGTCGCGACCGACCTATTGACCAGGGACATGCCTGTACATACGCTGCGCTTGTTCATGGTTGTCCCCATACAAAGCGGGGTGTGCGTTCGATGCGGATCGCAGTGGTCGGGAGTTACGGAGCGGGCCTCACCATGCGGGTGCCACGGTCCCCCGCGGCGGGTGAGACCGTCTCCGGCGGGGAGTTCGCCGAGGGCCCCGGAGGCAAGGGCTCGAACCAGGCGATCGGGGCCGCCCGCCTCGGTGCGCGGGTCTCGCTGCTCACCGCCGTCGGGGACGACGCGTACGGCCGCGCCGCCCGCGCCCTCTGGGACGAGGAGGGGGTGGACGCCACCCACGTCGTCACCGCGGACGCCGCCACCATGGTCGGCTTCATCCTGGTCGAGCCGGACGGGGAGAACCGCATCGCGATCGCCCCCGGCGCCCTGGAGCTGCTGACCCCGGCCCACGTCGAGCCGTTCCGCGCGGCGATCGCCGACGCCGACGTCCTCGTCGTCTCCATGGAGATCCCGGCCGACGTCGTCCTCGCCGCGCTGCGCACGGCGCGCGAGTGCGGCACCCGGACCCTGCTCAACCCCGCCCCCGCCCAACCGCTGGCCGACGAGGTCTGGCCGCTGGTCGACGTGATCACCCCCAACCAGACGGAGGCGCCCGTCCTCCTCGGCCTCGCCGAGGACGCCGCCCCGAGCGACGGCGACCTGGTCGCCCGGCTCCGGGAACGCACCGGCGGCACCGCCGTCCTCACCCGCGGCGGCCACGGCGCCCTGGTCGACGACGGCTGCGGCGTGCGGGAGGTGCCCGCCCTGCCCGTCGAGCGGGTGGTGGACACCACCGGAGCCGGTGACGCCTTCACCGCCGCGCTGGCGGTCGCACTGGCCGGCGGCGACGACACCACCACCGCCGTCGCCCGTGCCGCAGCGGCCGGGGCCCACGCGGTCACCGTCGCCGGCGTGATCCCCGCCCTGCCGACACCGGAACAGCTCACGGCCGCGCCGACCCCCGGCACGGACCGCACCCACCCCGAGAGGAACGACGCCGCATGACCACCACCACCGCGCCGGCGCGGGGGTTCGTCCCCGACCTGCGCAGACTGCTGCACGCGCGGGAGGCGGGGGTGTTCGCCGCCCTGGTGCTGCTCTTCCTCCTCGGCGTGGTGCTCTCCCCCGGGTTCGCCTCCTCCGACAACCTGCTCTCCGTCGGACAGCAGATATCCCAGATCGGGATCATGGCGGTCGGTGCCACGTTCGTCATCGTCAACGGCGAGATCGACCTCTCGGTCGGCTCCGTCTACGCGCTGTCGGCGATCTGCACCGGCATGGCCATCTCGGACGGGCTCGCCTGGCCGCTCGCCGCACTCATCGGACTGGCCGTCGGGTCGCTGGCCGGTCTGCTGAACGGTCTCGCCGTCGTCCTGCTGGGGGTGCCCTCCTTCATCGTCACGCTGGGCACGCTGAGCGTCTACCGGGGCGTGGCGCTCCTCATCTCCGACGGCGCCCCGATCTCCCTCAACAACGGCATGCCGGGGGTCGCCGAGTTCAGCCTGCTCGGCCAGGGCCGGCTGTTCGGCGTGGTGCCCATGCAGTTCGTCATCTTCGCGGTGGTGGCCGCCATCGGCGTCGTACTGCTCTCCCGCTCCCGACTCGGCTTCAACAGCTACGCGGTCGGCGGTAACCAGGAAGCGGCCCGGCTGGTCGGCATCAACGTCAAGCGGGTCAAGCTGAGCGCCTTCGTGCTCTCCGGCTTCACCGCCGCCCTCGCCGGCGTGCTGGGGCTGTCGTTCCTCTCCTACGTCCAGGGCGTCACCGGCAGCGGGCTGGAACTGACCGTCATCTCCGCGGTGATCATCGGCGGCGCCGCCCTCTTCGGCGGCTCCGGCACGGTCTGGGGCACCGTCATCGGCGTCACCTTCATCGGACTGCTGCAGAACATCCTCAACATCAAGGGCATCTCGTCCTTCTGGCAGACCGTCGTCACCGGCCTGGTCATCGTCGCCGCCGTCGCCGCCGACACCTGGCAGCGCAGACGCAAGACCCGCGCCTGACGGCCGCACCGCCCCCTTCCCTCTCCTCCCCCACACCGCGCCCGGTCGCTCACGCGTCCCCGCGCCCCCGGAAACCCGCGCATGTGACACAGGAGCCGCAATGTCCTTCCGCACCACTGTCAGAGCCGTCATGACGGCCGCCGCCGTCACCGCCACCGCCGCCCTCGCCGCCGGCTGCGGCGCCGTCACCGCCGCCGACACCGGCGGCTCCGAGGACGGCTTCGAGCTGGCCTCCTACATCCAGGAGCGCGTCGACAACGGCGAGCCGCTGCGGATCAAGCTGAGCTACCACGACCCGTCCCTCGCCTTCGCCACCCCCATCAGCCAGGGCATGAACCGCGCCGGCGAGGAGTTCGGCGCCGAGGTGCAGCTGATCGGGCCCACCGGCGGCGACGCCGGACAGCAGGTCTCCGAGCTGCAGACCCTCATCCAGCAGAAGGCGGTCGACGGCCTGGCCGTCTCCTCCGCCTCCAGCGACGCCCTCCGCCCGGTCATCGCCCAGGCCCACGACGCCGGCATCCCGGTGATCTCCTTCAACACCGACAACCCCGACTCCCGCCAGATGGGCTTCGTCGGCCAGGACCTGCGGGGCTCCGGCGAGTCCCAGGCGGCGGAACTGCTCGACGTCCTCGGCGAGGACGCGACCGGCAAGGTCGTGGTCTTCTCCGTCGACACCGGCGCGGGCTGGTCCCACGACCGGTTCGGCGGCTTCCGCGACGGGCTGGAGGGCAGCGGGCTGGAGATCGTCGGACCGGTGAACGTGGGCAACGAGCCCAACGCCGCCTACAACACCGTCGAGTCCACCATGGCCGGCCAGACCGGCGTCACCGCCATCGCGGGCCTCGACTGCTGCTCCACCACCGCCGCCGCCAAGTGGACCGCGGAGTCGGGCAACGCCGACGGGATCGCCGTCGTCGGGTTCGACGTCCTCACCGCCACCGCCCAGTACATCGACAGCGGCGTCGTCGACTTCACCATCAGCCAGAACCCCGCGGAGCAGGGGTACCAGGCCGTCAAGGTCCTGCACGACTTCGCCGTGGACGGCACCGAGATCAGCGGTGTCGACACCGGCTCGGAGTTCGTGACCAAGGACAACCTGGACGACACCCCGGTGGAGGACTGATGACCACCGTGGCCGCGGCCGGCCCGCACACCGGGCCGGCGGTGCGGATCGCCGGCCTGGGCCGCAACTTCGGCCCGGTCCGCGCCCTGCACGACGTCTCCTTCGACGTGCCCGCCGGCGAGGTGACCGCCCTCCTCGGCGAGAACGGCGCCGGCAAGTCCACCCTGCTGAAGATCCTCGCCGGTCTCCAGCCGCCCAGCGCCGGCACCGTGACGGTGTTCGGGGAGGAGGTCACCTCCCACGACCCCGCCACCGTCCTCGCCCGGCACGGCGTCGCCATCGTCCCGCAGGAGCTCAGCCTGCTGCAGGACCGGACCGTCGCGGAGAACGTGCTCTCCGGAGTGGAGCCGGGCGGTCGCTGGTTCCCCTCCCGGCGGGCCATGCTGCGCCGGACCCGGGAACTGCTGGCCGAGCTCGACCTGGACCTCGACCCCGCCGCGTCGGTCGGGTCGCTGGACCTCGCCACCCAGCAGCTGATCGTCGTCGCCCGCTCGGTGGCCCGCGGCTGCCGGGTGCTGATCCTCGACGAGCCCACCGCCATGCTGACCCCGGCGGAGGCGGAGCGGCTGTTCGTGCTCATGGACCGCCTCAAGAGCCAGGGCGTCACCATGCTGTACGTCTCGCACCGCATGCCCGAGGTGTTCCGGCTCGCCGACCACATCCAGGTGCTGCGCGACGGCACCCACGTCGCCGGCTGGGGGCGGGAGGAGACCAGCCCCGACCGCGCCGTCGCCGCGATGGTCGGCCGGGACCTGGCGGAGGTGACCGCCCGCGCCGGTCACCAGGGCGCCCCCGAGGGCCCGCCCGCCCTCGTCGTCCGCGACCTCAGCGGACGGCGGCACCGGGGGATCAGCTTCGCCGTGCGGCCGGGCGAGATCCTCGGTGTCGCCGGGCTGCCCGACTCCGGGCGGGTCGAGCTGCTGCACAACATCTTCGGCGGCGACCGCGGCACCGGCGGCGAGGTCGAGGTGCTCGGCAGCCCCTACGAGCGGCGCGACCCCATCGCCAGCGTCGGCCGGCGGCTGGCCTTCGTCCCCGGCGAACGGCGCGCCCAGGGGCTGCTGACCACCATGAGCGTCGGCCGCAACGTCGGCGCCCTGACCACGCGCGTGTTCTCCCGGTTCGGTCTGGTGCGGCGGCGGGCGTTCGACCGCAACGCCGCCGACCAGGCGAAGAAGCTGCGGGTGAAGACCGCGTCGCTGGACCAGCCCATCACCAACCTCTCGGGCGGCAACCAGCAGAAGGCCGTCCTGGCCCGATGGCTGTCGATCAACCCCGGCGTGCTGATCCTCGACGAGCCGACGCGCGGCGTCGACGTCGGCGCCAAGGCGGAGATCTACGAGGAGCTGTTCGCCCTCGCCGACCGCGGGCTGGCGATCCTCTGCTCCTCCTCCGACCTGCCCGAACTCCTCGCCGTCACCGACCGGATCGCCGTGCTCAGCGAGGGCCGCCTGGTGGCGACCGTGGAGACCGCCACGGCCACCGAGGAATCGATCATGACCCTGGCCACCGGCGCCACCCCCGCCTCCGCCCCCGCGGACGCGGACGGCGAGCACCGGAGCGCCGGACCCACCGCACCGGAAGGAACCGCACCATGAAGCGCCGAGGCATCCTCAACGACCGGCTCAGCGCCGCCCTCGCCACCCTGGGCCACACCGACCTCCTGCTGGTGGTGGACGCCGGCTTCCCGATCCCCCGCGACGCGCACCGGGTGGACCTCGCGATCAGCGAGAACCTGCCCGACCTGCGGACCGTGCTGGGCCTGGTCGCCGACGAGCTCGTCGTCGAGGGCGTCGTCCGGGCCGAGGAGGTGCCCTCCAACAACCCGCTGCTGGACTCCTGGCTGCACGAGCGGTTCACCGGCGCCGAGTTCACCACCCGCACCCACGCCGACATGCTCGGCGAGGTCGCCCGCGCCGCCAAGGTCGTCGTCCGCACCGGAGCGTTCGAACCCTGGGGCAACATCGGCCTGTTCTGCGGCGTCGACGTGCCCCGCTGGTTCGGCGGTGAGGGCGTCGTCGCCCCCGCGTACTACGCCGACAAGCTCTGACACCCCGCACCCCCACCCGGGCCGCCGGGCAGGGGCCGACGCGGCCCCGCCCCGCCGGCCACCGACAGATGGAGAGAGAACCAGACATGTCCGAGACCTCGACCACCGCGCCCGCCGAGCCGGACCTCGCCGCCGCCGAACTGGCGCGGTACATCCAGCACACCCGCATCGACTCCCGGGCCACCCGTGAGGACATGGTCGCCCACGCCCGGGAGGCCGCGCAGTACGGCTTCAATGCCGCCATGGTCCCCGCCTCGTGGGTGCCCGTGGTCAGCTCCGAACTCGCCGGCACCGGCGTGGAGGTGGCCTCCGCGCTGGACTTCCCGACCGTCGGCGTGATGACCAGCGCCGGAAAGGCCGCCGAGGCCGCCGAGATCGCACGGCTGGGCGCCACCCAGCTCGACATCGGCGTCCAGGTCGGCTGGCTCAAGAGCGGACGCCACCAGGAGTTCCGCGACGACATCGCCGGGGTGGTCCGGGCGTTCGGCGGCCCGGTCAAGGTGATGCTCGAACTGCCGCTGCTCACCGACGAGGAGAAGGAGATCGCCGTCGAGCTGGCGCAGGACGCCGGCGCCGCGTTCCTGAAGAACGCCAGCAGCGGGCAGATCGAGACCGCGAACCCGACGAGCGTTCGGTACCTTGTGGAGCGGGCGCGCGAGGGGGTCCAGGTCAAGGCGTCCGGCTCGATCACCGGTTACCGGCAGGCGGTCGACCTGCTGCGGGCCGGGGCGGTGCTGCTCGGCACCAGCGCCGGGATCGCCCTGGTGACCTCCTCGGCGGACGCCGGGACCAAGAGCTACTGAAGCAGGTGAAGGGCCGTGCCCGACCGGGCACGGCCCACGCGGGTGACTCCCGGAAGGAGCACGGTGAGGGTGACGGCGGACGACGAGGAGCCGGCGGGCATCAAACGCGATGTCCCCACGGCCATCCACGTCCAGATCTCGGAGCACATCCGTACCCGCATCGCGGCCGGCGAGTGGCCCGCCCACTACCGGTTGAAGAGCGAGCCCGAGCTGGCCCAGGAGTTCGGCGTCAGCCGCGGCACCGTGCGGCGGGCGCTGGCCACCCTGATCGCCGAGGGGCTGCTGCGGCAGGTGCGGGGGCGCGGCACCTTCGTGACCTCCACCACCATCGAACCGGCCATCGCGCAGAAACTCAGCACGCTCTCCGAGGACTTCGCCAGCCAGGGAGTGGTCACCGACACCCGGGTACTGGAGGCGACGACACTGTCGCCGCCGCGCCCGGTCGCCGCCCTGCTCGACCTCGCCCCCGGCGGCCGGGTGCTGAAACTCGTGCGGTTGCGCAGCACCGAGAGCGGCCCGGTGGCGCTGCTCTTCAACTACGTCCGCACCGACTTCACGCCGGGGATCGAGGAGGTCGACTTCGAGCGCTCCAGCCTCTTCGGGGTGCTGGAGGGCAGCTACGGGCTGAAGATCGGCGCGGCGCGGCGGACGTTCAGCGCCGAGCCGGCCGCCGCGGAGGTGGCGACGGCGCTGGAGCTCGCCGAGGGGGCACCGGTGCAGTACCTGCAGCAGGTCACCTACCTCGCCGACGACCGGCCGGTGGAGTACTCCGACGTCTGGATTCACAGCGGCCGGCTGCACCTGACTTCACTGCTGCGCCGCCGTCGCCCTCGGCCGGTCCGTCGCGGCACGGTGCCGCCGCGCCGTTGTCTTGTGCCGAGGCGCCGCGCCATTGTCACGTCCCGAGGTGCAGCGCCGTTGTCACGTCCGGAAGCGCCATGCCGGCGGGGCCGGGCACGGCGCCGGGAGGGCGCCCGGCAGGCGGGCAGGCAGCCGCTAGCCGAGGTGGCCGGCGCCGCGTTGTTCGGCGCGTTGGCCGAGCGGCCGGGCGCGGTCGGTGCCGGGGAGGTCGGCCCGCGGCCGGCCCGCCGTGCTGGGGCCGGTGCGCAGCGAGGCGAGGTAGGCGTTGTACGCCTCCAGTTCGCGGTCGCCGTTGCGGTCGGCGGCCCGGTCGCTGCGGCGGGCCCGGCGCTGCTCGGAGGCGTGCCACTGGATGACGAGGGCGATCAGCACGATGACGGTGGGGATCTCGCTGAAGGCCCAGGCGATGCCGCCCGCCGCCGTCTGGTCGGCGAGCGGGTCCACGCCCAGCGAGGCCGGCGGGTCCGCGTAGGTCGCGATCATCGGCGAGGTGCCCATCATCAGCGCGATGCCGAAGAAGGCGTGGAACGGCATGGTGGCGAACAGCTCCAGCATGCGCATGACGTGGCCGGGCCGGTGCGGGCCGGGGTCGACGCCCATGATCGGCCAGAAGAACACCAGGCCGATCGCGAGGAAGTGCAGCATCATCGCCAGATGCCCGGCGGCGCTCTCCATCAGGAAGTCGAAGAGCGGGGTGAAGTAGAGCCCGTAGAGGCTGGCGATGAACATCGGGATGGTGAACAGCGGGCTGGAGATCACGCGCACGTAGCCGCTGTGCAGGAACGACCGCAGCAGCTCGCGCGGCCCGGTCCGCCCGCGCGGGGCGGCGGGCAGCGCCCGCAGGGCGAGCGTCACCGGCGCGCCCAGCAGCAGCAGGATGGGCGAGAGCATGCTGATGACCATGTGCTGCGTCATGTGGACGCTGAACAGCACCATGCCGTAGTCGTTGAGCGCCGTGCAGGTGACCAGCAGCACCGAGGCGATGCCGAGCACGAACGAGGCCGTCCGTCCGGCCTGCCAGCGGTCGCCGCGCGACACCAGTCGGGCGACGCCCCAGAGGTAGAGCGCCAGGACCGCGAGGCACCCGATCAGGAAGACCGGGTCCGGGCTGATCTCGAAAGCCCGTCCGTAGCTGAACGGTGGCAGGTCCGCGCCACCGTGATCGCCGTGTCCCATCCGGCCGCTCCCGTTCCGTACCGATTGCCCGGACCAGCATAGGTCGCGCCGCCGCGCTCACCGCCGCGGGGGGCGTCGCGGCGGCGCGGGGCGCGGACACGCCGCCGCCCGCGCCCCGGAGCGG
>NZ_JAAVJD010000064.1 GCF_012033735.1 Streptomyces lonarensis
GCGGGGTGGGCGGGCGCCGGCCGCGGCCCGGCGCCCGCCGTCGATCATCAGCGGTAGTCGGCGGCGTCCACGCCGGGGTCCGCCGTGAAGGCGGGGATGTAGCGCCAGGCGTCCGGCTGGGAGCCGTCGGCGTCGGTGAAGCCGTACTCCCGGGCCAGCCCGCCGCTGGAGAGCGAGCTGCCGTTGAAGCGGTGGACCTCGGGGTCGCCGGCGAGCGCGGCGGCGGCCCGGCCCACCAGCAGCGGCGACTCGGCGATGGCGAAGGAGGGCTCGGCGGCGATCGCGTCCCGCCAGTTCTCCTCACTCACCCCGAAGTGGTCCAGCATCTGCTCCGAGCGCAGGAAGCCGGGGGTCAGCGCGACAGCGGTGCAGCCCTTCTCCTTCAGTTCCTCCCCGAGGGTGAACGCCATGCGCAGCGGGGCGCACTTGGCCAGGTCGTAGTGGAAGTGCTCGCGGTAGCGCGGGCCGTTGTACGCGGTGGTGCCGTCCGTCATCTCGATCAGCAGCCCGCCGGGGCGCCGCACGAGCAGCGGCACGGCGAAGTGGGTGGTGATCACGTGGGTCTCGACGCCGAGGCGCAACATCCGCAGGCCGCTCTCCAGGTCGGCCTCCCACACCTTCTGGTTGAAGGCCAGCAGGTGGTCGCCGCCCCAGACGTCGTTGACCAGGACGTCGAGCCGGCCGTGGTCGGCGTCGATCCGCTCGACCAGCGCCCGCACCTGGTCGGGGACCAGGTGGTCGGTGGGGACGGCGACACCCCGGCCGCCGGCCTCGTCGATCAGCTCCGCCGTGCCCTCGATCGTCTCGGTCGAACGGCCGACCTCGCTGACCCGGGTGCGGGTGGTGCGGCCGGTGGCGTAGACCGTCGCACCGGCACGGCCCAGTTCGACGGCGATCGCCCGGCCGGCGCCGCGCGTGGCGCCGGCGACCAGCGCCACTGTGCCGGTCAGCGGTCGCTCCTGCTGGTTCACGGCAGTGTTCCTCTCCTCGGTCCGTCCCCGTCCGCGTCGCACGCTGCCAGCGATACCTGACATCCGCTGTCGGGTTTCCCGGCAGATGTCGGGCCGGCCCCGGCACGGTGGGGTCAGCGGTACCCCCTGGCGCCCGGCCCTCGGGCGGGTGCCTCGCTCCGGTCGCCCGGACAGCCGCCGCCGACCACCCGGCTGCCGTGAGCCGTGCGGGTGGCGGCCCGTCCGCACCACCCCGGCGCGCGAACGCGTCCGGCGTGCGCTCCGGCGCGGTCGGGCCGATGCTGGGGGCGTGGAAGAGACGGAGTTCTGGGAGATCGTCGACAGCACGCGGGAGGCGGCCGGGGAGGACCCGGACGACCACGCCGACCTGCTGGTCGAGCGGTTGTCCGCGCTGGACCCGGTGGCGGTGACGGATTTCGCCCGCCACTTCGAGTCGCGGTTCCAGCGGGCGTACCGCTGGGACCTGTGGGGCGCCGCCTGGGTGCTGCTGGACGGCGCCAGCGACGACTGCTTCGAGAACTTCCGCTGCTGGCTGATCGCCCAGGGCCGCCGCGTCTTCGAGGGCGCGCTCCACGACCCCGACGCACTGGCCCTGCTGCTGCCCCGGTTCGACGAGGAGGCCGACGGCGAGGCCGAGGATGTCGGCTTCGCCGCTTTCGACGCCTACGAACAGCTGACCGGGGGCGAGCTCCCGGAGCTGGGGCTGCCGGAGGCGCCGAGCGAACCCCTGGGCGTGCCCGTGGACTTCGAGGACGACCGCGCACTGGCGGTGGCCTACCCGCGCCTGTGGGCGAGGTTCCGCACCGGCACCGGCGACGCTCCCCGGCAGTCGGGCGGTCAGGGCCTAGCCTGAGCGCCATGGCTGACTCTCCGCGCGATCCCGTCGTCCCCGCCCCCTCCCCGCCTCCCGCCGCCTCCGGCGAGCCGACCGCGCGGGACGGCGCGGCGCCCCCCGGGGAGGCCGATGGCACGGCCGCGCCGGCCGCGTCGGCCGCGGCCCCGCTCATCGTCGCCGGGGAAGGGGCGCCCGAGGAGACGCCGCTGCGGGGCCGGGTCGCGGTGACGGGGTCGACCGGGCTGATCGGCTCCGCCCTCGTCCGCTCGCTGCGCGCCGACGGGTACCACGTCGTGCCGCTGGTCCGGCACGAGGCGTCCAACCCGGACGAGGTGCAGTGGGACCCGACGGGCCAGGACGTCGCGCAGAACGCCACGGCGCTGCTCGGCTGCGACGCCCTGGTGCACCTCGCGGGCGCCGGCGTCGGCGACCACCGCTGGACGGACGCCTACAAGCAGGAGATCCGCGACAGCCGCGTCTTCGGTACAGCGGCGCTGGCCGAGGCGCTGTCCACCATGGACGACCCGCCGCGCACCTGGCTGTGCGGCTCGGCCGTGGGCTACTACGGCGACACCGGCGACCGGCCCGTGGACGAGACCGCCCCGCCCGGTGAGGGCTTTCTCGCCGACGTCTGCCAGGAGTGGGAGGCGGCGGCGCTGCCCGCGGCGGCGGCCGGCGTCCGGGTGGTGCATCCGCGCACCGGACTGGTCGTGGCGCGGGGCGGCGGCGCCTGGGGGCGCCTGTTCCCGATCTTCCGGGCCGGGCTCGGCGGCCGTCTCGGGGACGGCCGGCAGTACTGGAGCCACATCTCGCTCCACGACCACATCGCCGCACTGCGGTTCCTGCTGGCCGAGGGCGCCTCGGCCCCGGGCGGCCCGGTGAACCTCACCGCGCCCGAGCCGGTCACCAACCGGGAGGTGACGCGTGTGATGGGGCAGGTGCTCGGCCGTCCCACCCTCTTCCCGGCCCCCGCGCCGGCGCTGCGGCTGGCGCTGGGCGAGTTCGCCACCGACGTGCTGGGGAGCCAGCGCGTGGTCCCGCGGCGGCTGCTGGACGCCGGTTTCACCTTCGTCCATCCGGGCGTCGAGGACGCAGTGCGGGCGGCGTGGGAGGGCGACGCGCCCTGAGCCGGGCGGTGCGGCCGGGCCCGGGCGGGCGGTTCGGCCCCGCCGGGCCGCTCCCGAGGTGCCGCTCGGCCCGTCCTCGGGGACCATGGCGGGGCGTCCGCATCGTGCGGGGCGCGGCCGCCGTCGACGGGGGGCGCGTACCGCCCGTCGTGCGCGGCCCGCGTGCGACGATGCCCGGTTCGTGCGCGTGCGACGCACCCGTACGTTCGTCCTATTGTCGGCCTGCGTCTTACGTATCACCGGGCCACCGGCGGGCAGGAGGCGCCAGGAGGCCGGAACCCGATCCACCCGCACCCCGGCCCGACGCACCGACCACCTCCAGGGGAGGGCACGTGCCCAGCAGCCGAAAGCACCGCAGCGAGACCGACGTCGTCGTCATCGGCGCCTCACCCGCCGGCCTGGCGGCCGCCTACCACCTCACCGGCGCCGGCCTCTCCGTGACCGTGCTCGAAGCCGCCGCCAGACCCGGCGGCCGCCTCGCCACCGTCCGCCGGGACGGCTTCCTGCTGGACCGCAGCAGCTGGCTCCCGGTGCCGGGCACCCCCGAGCTGCGGCGGCTGCCCGGCCCGCTCCCGGTGCGGCGGCTCACCGGCGGTGTGGTGCTGCACGGCACCGACCGCGCGCATCGGATCGGCGCCGCGGTGGGTCACCCCGGCCCGCGCCACCAGCGGACCCTGACGGGCACCTTCGACCAGGCCTGGCTGCGGGCCAACCTCGGCCGGCTCGGCACCCTCTCCGAGTCCCGCCTCCACTCCCGCCCGGAGCTGACCGCCCACGCCGCCCTCGCCTCCCGCCCGATCCCCTCCCGCATCAGCGAGGGGTCGCTGCGCCCGCTGCTGACCGCGCTCCTCGGCGACCCCGACCTCACCGCCTCCCGGCGGCTGAGCGACCTCACACTGCGGGCGTTCGCCCGGTCCGGGCTCGGTATCACCGCCGGCGGCGCCGACGCGCTGCCCCGACTGCTCCTCGCTGCGCTGCCGCCCGGCACGGTACGCACCGGCGCACGCGCTGCGTCGGTCGCCACCACCGCCGTCACCACCGAGGACGGCGACACCGTCGGCTGCCGCGCCGTGCTGCTGGCGACCGGCGCCCGGGAGGCGGCGCGCCTGGTCCCCGGCATCCGCGTCCCCGACCACCACCCGGTGACCGTCCTCCACCACGCCACGCCCGCGCCGCTGGAGGCGGGACCGGAGCTGCTGGTGGACGCCGCGCGCCGCGGCCCGGTCACCCACACCCTCGCCGTCTCGGCCGCCGACCCCTCCCGGGCACCCGAGGGCCGCACGCTGGTGACCTCGGTGGTCCTCGGCGCGGAGGCGGGCGAACCCGCCGACGTGCTGGACAAGGCCGCCCGGACGCAGCTGGGCACCCTGTACGGCACGTCCGCCCACGACTGGGAGCTGCTCGCCGCCCATCACGACGCCGAGGCGATCCCCGCGCTGCCGCCGCCCTTCGCCCCGCAGCGGCGGGTCCGGCTGCTGGACGGCATGTACGTCTGCGGCGACCACCGCGCGACCCCGGGGATCACCGGCGAGCTCTCCTCCGCCCGCCGCGCCGCCGAGGCCGTGCTCTGGGACTCCGGCCTCCGGCCCGCCGAGACGCTGAAGAGCGCGGCAGCCTGAGAGCCCACGCCCCGCCGCAGGACGGAGCGGCGGGGCGCGTGGCCGGCCCACCCCGGCCGACCACGGCCCGACGGGCGCGGCGGGCGCCCCCGCGCCCGCCACCCGTCATGTCGACCTCGTCGACGACCACCCCGGATGCTCCACCCCACCCCGGATGCCGGGCCCACCCGCCCGGCGCCGCGCCGCCCCTCCGGCACGGCCTTCCCACTCGTTCGCCGCTCCGCTCCCCCGAGCGGCTCAGCGCGACGCCGCGGCCCGTTCCCGGTAACTGCGGACGACCGCCGCGTCCCGGTAGGGCTCCAGCCGTCGCTCGAAGTCGTGGATGTACTCGTGCGCCCGCACGGAGCGCATCTCCGACGCCTGCTGTGCCGCCTCGGAGGCCAGCGCGCACGCCTGCTCCAGCTCGCCCAGCCCCAGCCGCGCGGTGGCCAGCACGACGCGGCAGAACAGCCTGCTGCGCGCGTACGCCGGGCCCCGCAGCTGGAGCGAGCGCTCCGCGTGCCGGGCCGCTGCCCGGTGCTGCTGGAGGTCCCGGTGGCAGTGGCCGCACTCGTCGGCCAGCTGCGCCTCGTCGAAGAAGCGCGCCCAGTGCGGGACCTCGTCGCCCGGCCGGGACGCCTCCAGGGCCCGCTCGGCGCGCGCCAGCGACGCGGTGCAGGCGCGCACCTCGCCGAGCAGTCCGTGGCCGCGGGCCTCGGCCGCGTGCAGCAGTGCCTGCACGGCGGGCGGCGCGGAGGCGGCGGTCCCCTGCTGCGCGACGCGAGCAAGCTGGACCGCCTCCCGGCCGTGCCCGAGGTAGACCGCCTGGCGCGACATCGAGACCAGGACGTAGCTGCCGTAGCCGCGGTCGCCCGCCGCCTGCGCCAGCCGGAGCGCCTGGACGAAGTAGCGCTGCGCCAGGCCGTGAGCGGCGATGTCGTACGCCGTCCACCCGGCCAGGCGCGTCAGGTCCGCCGCCGCGGCGAAGATGCGGCGGCCGGTCTGCTCGCTGTAGCTGCCGCGCAGCAGCGGCTCCAGCTCGTGTTCGAGGTAGCGGATCAGCGCCTGGCGGGCGTGGCCGCCGCCGTAGGCGTTGTCGAGCTTGCGGAACAGGTCGGCGACGGAGTGCAGCGCCGCGATGTCACCGGCGGTGACCCGCTGGCCGGGCCCGCGCCGCGGCAGGACGCCCGACCCGCCTTCCTTGCCCCCTCACCGGAACGGAGCGCTCATGAGCGGCACCACGGCCGACCGCGCAGCACCCAGCGGACCGCCCGACCTCGGCGCCCTGCCGGCGTTCGACTGGCGGGAGGCGCCGCCGGGCACCGGCTGCCGGCTGACCCCGGCCGGCGCCGGCCTGCACCTGGGGACCGACCGGCAGGGCGACGCCGTCTCGCTCGCCGCGCCGGGGCCGTCCGGCACCCGGGTCGGGGTGCTGGGCGAATCGCTGTTCGGGCGGCTGTTCGCGCTGCGGCTGCTGGGCCTCGGCGCCCGGGTGACCGCGGTCAGCCGGGTGCCGGACAAGTGGGCCCTGCTACGGGAGGCGGCCGGTGACCGGCTGCTGCTGGCGGCCTCTGCGGCGGGGTGGCCGTCGTCCGAGCCCGAACCGCCCACCGTCGGGGACGGCCCGCAGGTCCTCGTGACCGACCAGCGCCGGGCACCGTCGGCGGCCGCGGCGGACGGTCAGTGGCGCACCGTCCTCCACGTCACCCGCTCCGCGCCCGCGCGCTCCGCCTTCTGGTCCGCCGCGGACGTCGTCCTGGCGCTCGGCGCGCCGTTCGGGGAGGCCGCGGGACGCGTACTCGGAGCCGACGCCCGCCGGTTCACCGAGCGGCTGGGGGACGGCGAGATCGCGCTGTTCCGGCCGGATGGGGCGCACGTACTGCGGCCGGACATCGCGCCCGCGGAGACGGAGCTGCTGACGCCCTGACCGGGAGGCCGCCGCCTGCGTGCCGCCTCCCCGCAGGCGGGGGCGGTGCGCCCGTTCGGGGCCGTTCGGTGACCGCCGCCGGGCCGTTCGGCCCCTGCACGGGTGAGGCCGGGTGCACGGACTCGATTCGCGACACAATGTGGCGCAGACTGGTTTGAGGTCTGCGAAAGGCCGTGCGAAGATCACCGATCCGGGCAACTCATGCCGTTGTCCCGTCGGTTGGGGAGTTCACTTGGACATCCGGCTGCTCGGTCCGCTGGAGGTGTCGGCGGACGACGGATCGCCGCTCGTGGTGAGGGGCCCGCTCCAGCGGTCGGTCCTCGCCGCCCTGGCGCTGCGTGCGGACCGGACCGTGCCCGAGGACGAGTTGATCCACCAGCTGTGGGGCGCCGACCCGCCGGCGGAGCCCCGGACCGCGCTGCGCCGCCACGTCCGAGCGCTTCGGGAGCTGCTGCCCGCCGGCCGACTGCCAGAGGTGCCCGGCGGGCATCTGCTGCGAATATCGCGCGAGGAGACCGACCTCGGCCGCTTCCGCGCGGCGCTCGTGCAGGCGCGCGAGGTGGCCCCCGCCTCGCCCGGGGAGGCGGTGCGGCTGCTGGACGCGGCGCTGGAGCTGTGGCGCGGCACTCCCCTGGGGCGGTTAAGCTCCACCTCGCTGCGCGAGCGCGAGCTGCCGCGCCTGGCCGACCTGCGGCTGACGGCGCTGGAGGAGCGCGCCGAGCTGCGGCTCTCGCTCGGGCGGCACGAGGAACTGCTGCCGGAGCTGATCACGCTGGTCCGCGACCATCCGCTGCGGGTGCGGCTGGCGGGCCAACTGGTGCAGGCGCTGCACCGGGTGGGCCGGGTCTCCGACGCCGCGGCCGAACTGCGCCTCGCGTACCAGCGGCTCGGTGACGGTTCCGCCGAGCTGCGGTTGGTGGAGGCCGGGTTGCGCGCGGAGGACGCGATGCTCCCGACCGGTCTCGCGGAGCGTCTGGACCGCCTCGCCACCTCGCCCGAGATGAGCGGTCGTCTCGCCGCCTCCGTCTTCCCGCTGCTCGGCATCGCCGATGTCCGCCAGTACAGCTCCGGCGCGGTCTCCGCGCTCGCGGGGTGCACGCCGCGGGAGGCGTCCCAGGCGCTGGAGCGGCTGACCGCCGCCGGCTTGGCGCGCGGCCCGGTCGCCGGGCTGTACGCGCTGGGCACGGAGGAGCGCGCCGTGGCCTCCCGGCAGGCCGCCGCGCTGCCCGAGGCGCGCCGCCGGGCGCACCTCGCGGGGCTCGCGTGCTGGTACCTGGGCTCGCTCTACCGGGTCAACTCGCCGCTGTCGCTGCAGGAACGCCACCGCCGCCGCTACCAGGACGGCGCGGACCGGTTCCCGCACGGCCGGCTCTTCACCTCCGCCGACGAGTCGTTGGGCTGGGCCGACCATGCCCGACAGGAAGTGCTGGCCCTGGCGCACCAGTTGTCCGCCCCGGAGTACGACGACGGCGGCGACCCGCTGGCCGGCCGGCCGCTGAGCGACTTCGCGCTCGAGGTCCTGCACGCGATGGAGAGCTACTTCCGCATCCGACTCACCTGGCGGGTGCAGCGCCGCATCGCGGAGATCGCACTGCGGGTCGCCCAGCGGCGGGGCGACGTCACGGCGGAGGCCGTGGCGCTGACCCAGCTCGGGCGCGTGCACAGCCAGCGCCGGGAGCCCGCGCGCGGCGTGGAGGTGCTGGAGCGGGCGGTGGAGCTGTTCCGGTCGGTGGGGGAGGAGGAGGAAGCGCTGTACGCGCTGAGCGTGGTCGTGCCGTGCCTGGGCACGGCGGGGCGCCTGGACGAGGCGGTGAAGCTCTCGGAGGCCGCGCTGGAGCAGGCGAGGGCGGCGGGGCTGGAGGAACTCTCCATCACCATCCGCCACAACCTGGGCCGCTGCCATCTGCTGATCGGCAACCTCGCGCGCGCCCACCGCATGCTCACCGAGGGCTATGCGATGGCCGCCCGGGTGCCGTACTTCCGGGCCTACGGCGCCGGCGCCCTCGCCGAGTACCACCTCGCCACCAAGGACTGGGGCGAGGCGGTCCACTGGGCGGACCGCGCGCTCGGGCACGCGGCCGAGCAGCCGTTCGACCCGTTCATGGTCGCGAAGCAGCGGACCCGCCGCGCCACCGCGCTGCGGGGGCTCGGCCGGGAGCAGGAGGCACGGGTCGAGGACATGCAGGCCCAGGCGCTGCTGGAGGACCTCAACCGCCGGGAGGAGAGCCTGCTGCGGGTGACCCCGGTCGGCGAGGAACCGTTCGACCCGGACGCCGCGTCCGTCCAGATCTGACCGCTCCCGCAGCCGGCGCCTGCTGCCGCCGCTGCCCCTCAGCCGGCCGCCGGCCCCGCGGCCCCGGGCCCCGCCGGAGGGCGCCGGTCGGGCGCGACGGCGGGACAATGGCCCCATGGAACCGCGGCCGACCGTCCCGCAGACGCCCCGCCGACCGGTCGTCGGGCGGGAGCCGTCGCCGGCGGAGGCCCTCCGTGCCGGTGCGTTGCCGCTGGACGGCGGCCTCTCCGACGCGATGGCCGCCGCGGGGGCGGATGTCTCCGGACCGCTCTGGACGGCCCGGCTGCTGCTGGACGACCCCGAAGCGGTGACCGCCGCCCACTCCGCCTTTCTCGCCGCGGGCGCGCGGGTGCTGACCACCGCGGGCTACCAGCTCTCCCCGGCCGGGCTGGCCCGGCGCGGGCTGGCCCCCGGCGAGGCCGCCGCGGTGGCCGCACGCGCCACGGCGGTCGCCCGGGCGGCGGTGGATCGGCAGCGCGAGCGGGTGTGGGTGGCGGCGTCGGTCGGGCCGCTGGGCGCGGTGCGGGCCGACGGGAGCGAGTACCGGGGCCGCTACGAGCTGACCGAGGCGGAGCTGGTCCGCTTCCACCGCCCGCGCATCGAGGCCGCCGCCGCGGGAGTCCCCGACCTCCTCGCCCTGGAGACCGTCCCCGACGCCGTGGAGGCGCGGGCGATGCTGACCGCCGCGGCCGCCGTCGACATACCGGTGTGGCTGTCCTACACCGTCGCCGGCGGAAGGACGCGCGCCGGCCAGTCGCTCACCGAGGCGTTCGCGGTGGCCACGGGAGACCCCCGCGTGATCGCGGTCGGCGTCAACTGCTGCCATCCGGCGGAGGTCGCCCCGGCGCTGCGCGTCGCGGCCGCCGTGACCGGTCTGCCGGGGGTCGCCTACCCCAACAGCGGGGAGGCGTGGGACGCCGGGCGCGGCTGGCACGGCCCGGCCGCGCGGACCGCCGGCTCGGTCGCCGCGTGGTACGAGGCCGGCGCCCGGCTGATCGGCGGCTGCTCTGCCGGGTCGGCCCCGACCGGCTCGCCCCGGTCGCCGCGGCCGTCCGGCGTCTCGGGGCGCCCGCCTGACGGGCACCGTCGGGCCGTACGGGCGCGGGGACCGCCCGGCGCCGGACCGTCCGGCCGCCGGGCAGGCCACCCGGCCGGTGCCACCGCGGGGACGGTCCGGTGCGCCGCCCCTCAGCCGAGGGTGGCGACCAGTACGGCCTTGATGGTGTGCAGCCGGTTCTCCGCCTCGTCGAACACCACGGAGTGCTCGGACTCGAAGACCTCGTCGGTGACCTCCAGCGACTCCAGCCCGAACCGCTCGTGGATCTCCCGGCCGAGCGCCGTGCCGAGGTCGTGGAAGGCCGGCAGGCAGTGCAGGAACTTCACGTCCGGGTTCCCCGTGGCCCGCAGCACGTCCATGGTGACCGCGTAGGGCGCCAGGTCGACGATGCGCTCCTCCCAGACCTGCGCCGGCTCCCCCATCGACACCCAGACGTCCGTGGCGACGAAGTCGGCGCCGCCGACCCCTTCGGTCACGTCCTCGGTGAGGGTGATGCGCGCTCCGCTGACTGCGGCGAGCCGGCGGGCCTCGGCGACCACCTCGGCCGCGGGCCAGTACCGCTCCGGCGCCACGATCCGCACGTCCATGCCGAGCAGTGCCCCGGTGACCAGGTAGGAGTTGCCCATGTTGAAGCGGGCGTCCCCCAGGTAGGCGAAGGAGATCTCCTCCAGCGGCCCCGGGTGGTGCTCGGTCATCGTGAGGACGTCGGCGAGCATCTGCGTCGGGTGCCAGTCGTCGGTCAGGCCGTTGTAGACGGGGACCCCGGCGTGGTCGGCCAGCTCCTCCACGGTCTGCTGGGCGCTGCCCCGGTACTGCACCGCGTGGAACATCCGGCCCAGTACCCGCGCGGTGTCCTTCGCCGACTCCTTGTGGCCGATCTGCGAGCCGGCCGGGTCGAGGTAGGTGGTGGTGGCGCCCTGTTCGGCGGCGGCCACCTCGAAGGCGCAGCGGGTGCGCGTCGAGGTCTTCTCGAAGATCAGCGCGATGGAGCGGCCGGTCAGGCGCCTGACCTCGGTGCCCGCCCGGCGGGCGGCCTTCAGTTCGGCCGCCAGCTCGATCAGCTGGCGGAACTCCGCGGCGGAGAAGTCCAGTTCCTTGAGGAAGTGGCGCCCCGTGAGGTCTGTCGCCATGGTGGCTCCTGGGTCGTTGCGTCGGCGCGATGGATGCCGGGAGCTGGAAGTATATGCATCGCTCGGTATCGCTATGCGGGCCGGGGTGGTCCCCTGCTCTCCGGAGGCGGTCGGCCCGCCGCGCCGACCGCCCCTTCACGGCGCCGCGTCCCGCTCGACCGGGCAGCTCATGCAGCGCGGGCCGCCCCGGCCGCGCCCCAGCTCGCCGCCGGGGATCTCCAGCACCTCGACCCCGCTGCGCCGCAGGTGCGCGTTGGTGGTGGTGTTCCGCTCGTAGGTGAGGACGACGCCCGGTTCGACGGCCAGCACGTTGCAGCCGTCGTCCCACTGCTCGCGCTCCGCGGAGTGGGTGTCCTGAGTGGCGGTGAGCACCCGCAGCGCGTCCAGGCCGAGCGCCGCCGCTATGGCGCGGTGCATGTGCTCCGGCGGGTGGTCGGTCACCTTCAGCTCGTGCTCGGCGGCGCCCGGCTCGATGGTGTAGGAGCGCAGCATCCCCAGCCCCGCGTACTGGACGAAGGTCTCCCCGTCGACCATGGTCAGCACCGTGTCCAGATGCATGAACGCCCGGGTCTTCGGCATGTCCAGTGCCACGATGGTCCGCGCGGACCCAGCGGCGAACAGCCCCCGGGCGAGCATCTCCACCGCCTGCGGGGTGGTGCGCTCGCTCATACCGATCAGGACCGCCCCCGACCCCAGCACCAGCACGTCGCCGCCCTCGATGGTGGACGGGTAGGCGGCCTGGCCCTCCGACCACAGCCGGAAGGGGCGCGCCGCGGCGGAGGTGAAGAGCGGGTGGTGGTGGTAGATCGCCTCGAAGTGCACCACCTCGCGCCGGCGCGCGGGCCACCGCATCGCGTTGATCGACACCCCGTCGTACACCCACGCCGAGGTGTCGCGGGTGAAGAGGTGGTTGGGCAGCGGCTGGAGCAGGAAGTCGTCCGGCTCCATCGCGTGGAACCGGACCGACGTCGGCTCGGCATGGCGCTCCAGGAACTCCCGCTTCGTCATGCCGCCGACCAGCGCGCCGGCCAGTTCCGCCCCCGGCAGCTCCTCGAACGCCTCCCGGAGGTGGTCCGTGGCCAGCGGCCCGTACTCCTTCTCGTCGAAGACCCGGTCCAGTACCAGCTCGCGCGCCGCCGGGATCGACAGGCTCTCGGAGAGCAGGTCCTGGAACAGGTGGACGGCGACGCCCCGCTCGCGCAGGACCGCGGCGAAGGTGTCGTGCTCCTGCTGGGCCCGGCGCACCCACAGCACGTCGTCGAAGAGCAGGTCGTCCTTGTTGGACGGTGTCAGCCGCTTCAGCTCCAGACCCGGACGGTGGAGCACGACGCGGCGCAGTCGGCCGACCTCGGAGTCGACGTGGAATCCCATGTCCACCATCCTGCCCGGCCACGCCGGCTCACGCCCCTGATCCGGCCGCGTCTGCGACGCGCGCCCGGTTCACCCCCGGGCGGCACCCTCCCGACCCTGCCCCTCGATCAGCGCGGCCACCCCGTCGAGCAGCCGCTCCAACCCGAAGGCGAACGACTGCTCCGGGGGGATGCGGGCGCCGTACAGCTCGCCGACGACGGGGCCGACCCGGTCGGCGACCGGGTACCGGCCGACCGGCCAGACCTCGTTGAGCAGCGGCTCCACCGCCTGCCACCACTGGTCGTCCGTCATTCCGGTGCGGTCGTCGACGTCGGCGGCCGCGATTGCCGAACGGGACGCACCGTGCACGTAGTTGGTCACCAGGTCGACCACGCTGTCCATCTCGACCTCCGTCAGGCCCACGCCGTCCACCGCGTGCAGCGCGCGTTCGTACCAGTCCAGCACGTGCGGGCCGAGCGACGGGCGGGCGGTGGTCACCTGCAGCAGCCAGGGGTGGCGCAGGTTCAGCTCCCACTCGTGCCGCGCCACCGCTGCCAGCCTCTCCCGCCAGCCGGAGTCCGGGGCGGCCCCGGCGTCGGAGTGGAGCGGCGCGGTGCGGGCCGGCTCGGGGCCGTCGGGCCCGGCGAGGACCCGGTCCAGCATCAGGTCCACCAGCTCCGCCTTGCCGGGGACGTAGGTGTAGAGGGACATCACGGTCACGCCGAGCCGCGCCGCCAGTCGCCGCATCGAGAGCGCGGCCAGCCCCTCCTCGTCGGCGAGGGCGATCGCCTCGCGCGCCACCGCCTCCGCGTCCAGGCGCGGCCGCGGCCCGCGAGAGGGGCGGGGCCGGGCGCCCCAGAGGAGTTCCATGGTGGCGCGCGGGTCGCCGGCGCCGATGGTCGCCGTGGCCTCGGGCTGCCCCGCCGCGTCCCCGCCGTCGGCGTGGCCGGTCGTGCCGGGCTGTTCGGTCGGGTCGGGGGCGCGGCCGGGGTCGTGGTTCTGGTCGTCGGTGTCCATGGGGGGCTCCTTCGTGGAACAGGGCTCGTCGGGTGGTCCGTCCGCGGCGAGGCTGCCGCGGCCACGCCCCGAGGTTACTCCGTACGGTGTAGAGTGTCTATCTCCGTACAGCGTAGAGAGGTAGTGCCGCATGTCGACCGAGGGCGAGATCAACGTGGTCAGAGCGCGGGAGAACAACCTGCGCGAGGTGTCGCTGCGCATACCGAAGCGGGGGATCACCGTCTTCACCGGCGTCTCCGGCTCCGGCAAGTCCTCGCTGGTCTTCGACACCATCGCCGCCGAGGCCCAGCGCCAGCTCAACGAGACCTTCACCGCCTTCCAGCGCGGCTTCCTGCCGCAGTACGGCCGCCCGGACGCCGACGCCCTGGAGAACCTCTCAGCGGCGATCGTGGTCGACCAGAAGCGGCTCGGCGGCAACTCCCGCTCGACCGTCGGCACCATCACCGACATCGCGCCGCTGCTGCGGCTGCTGCTCTCCCGGGGCGGCACCCCGCACCACGGCGCCGCCCACGCCTACTCCTTCAACGACCCGCTCGGCATGTGCCCCGCCTGCGAGGGCATCGGCCGCACCACCGAGATCGACCTCGACGCCCTGGTCGACCAGTCCCTCTCCCTGAACGGCGGCGCCATCCGGCACCCCGACTTCGGGGTCGGCAAGTGGTTCTGGGAGAGCCTCGCCGGCTCCGGGCTCTTCGACAACGACAAGCCGCTCCGCGACTGGACCGACGCCGAACGGGCCACCCTGCTGCACGGCGGGGACGCGCTCGGGCCGACCCCCAAGGGGTACGAGGGGCTGCTGGAGAGGTTCACCCGCGTCTACGTCCGCAAGGACACCGCCGAGATGGCGGAGCGCAACCGCAAGGTCTTCCTCCGGTTCGTCACCGCGGCCACCTGCGGCCGCTGCGCCGGGAGCCGGTACAACGACGGCGTGCTGGCCAGCCGCGTGGGCGGCCACTCCATCGCCGACCTCTCCGCCATGGAGGCCACCGAACTCCTCGCGCTGCTGCCGACCCTCGCCGCGCCCGACACCGAACCCGTCGTGGCGAGTCTGGCCGACCGGGTGGGCGACCTGGTCGCCATCGGCCTCGGCTACCTCTCGCTGGACCGGGAGACGACCAGCCTCTCCGGGGGCGAGTCGCAGCGCATCAAGATGGTGCGCCACCTCAGCAGCAGCCTCACCGACATGCTCTACGTCTTCGACGAGCCGAGCATCGGGCTCCACGCGCGCGACGTCCACCGCCTCAACGCCCTGCTCCGCAAGCTGCGCGACAAGGGCAACACCGTGCTGGTGGTCGAGCACGACCCCGACGTCATCGCCATCGCCGACCACGTCGTCGACATGGGCCCGCGGGCCGGGGAGCACGGCGGGCAGGTCGTCCACCAGGGCACCCCGCAGACCCTGGCGGCAGCCGACACCGTCACCGGCCGCGAACTGCGGCGCCGCGCCCCCGTCCGGCAGGAGGCCCGGACACCCACCGGCCGACTGGTGGTCAGCGGCGCGGCCCGGCACAACCTCCGCGACGTGACGGTCGCCGTTCCCACCGGGGTCGTCACTGCCCTCACCGGGGTCGCCGGCTCGGGCAAGAGCACGCTGGTGGGCGCCTTCCTGGAACAGCACCCGGAGGCGGTCGTCGTCGACCAGTCCGCCGTGGGCACCAACCGGCGGTCCAGCCCCGTCACCTACACCGGGATGCTCGACGGCATCCGCCGGCTCTTCGCACGCGCCGGCGGCGTGAGCGCCTCCCTCTTCAGCTTCAACTCGGCCGGCGCCTGCCCGGGCTGCCAGGGCATGGGGGTCGTCTGGACCGACCTGGCGTTCATGGACGGCGTCCGGACGCCCTGCGAGGAGTGCGGCGGCCGCCGCTTCCGCGAGGAGGTGCGCCGCCACACACTGCGCGGGCGCTCCATCGACCAGGTGCTCGCCATGACCGCCCGGGAGGCGGCCGAGTTCTTCACCGAACGGGCCCTGCACGCCTCGGCCCGGGCGATGGTGGACGTCGGCCTGGACTACCTGCGGCTCGGGCAGCCGCTGTCCACGCTCTCCGGCGGGGAGTGCCAGCGGCTGAAGCTCGCCACCGTGCTGCACCGCGAGGGCAGCGTCTACGTGCTGGACGAGCCCACCACCGGGCTGCACATGGCCGACGTCGACCGGCTGCTGGGCATCGTGGACCGGCTCGTCACCGCCGGGAACACCGTGCTGCTGATCGAGCACAACCTGGAGGTGATCAAGCAGGCCGACTGGATCATCGACCTGGGGCCGGAAGGCGGCAGCCGCGGCGGCCGCGTGCTGTTCGAAGGAACGCCGCGGGCGCTGCTCGACTGCGCCGAGTCGCACACCGCCGAGTTCCTCCGACGCGAGGCGGCCGCTGCCCGCTGACCACGGGAAGCGGCACGGGTGGGGGCGGCCGGGAGCCGCCCCCACCCGGCGCGTCAGGGTTTGCGGGCCACCAGCCCCCACTGGTCCATCTGGTCCAGCGGCGCCGGGGCCGCCGTGTCGGGGTGCCAGTCCGGGATGGGGCCGACCCCCGGGGGCAGGATCTCCAGCCCCTTCGCGGTGGCGGCCAGCTCCTCCCGCGACCGCACGTAGTAGGGCGCGGCCCCCGACGCGGCGTAGTGGACGTTCAGCTCCACCATCGCCGGGGAGTCGATGCTGTCGCACGTCACCAGGTAGGAGCCCGAGGGCAGCCGGCTCATGTACTCCTGCACCAGCTCCGCCGCAGGGCCCGGCTCGATGTGGCCCAGCATCGACAGCAGCATCAGTGCGATCGGCTGCTCGAAGTCCAGCGTCTCCCGGGCCGCCGCCAGGACGGTGTCCGGGTCCCGGACGTCCCCCTCGATGTAGACCGTCGAACCCTCGGGCGTGGAGGTCAGCAGTGCCTCGGCGTGGAGCAGCACCAGCGGGTCGTTGTCCACGTAGACGATGCGGGCGTCGGGGGCGTGGCGCTGCGCCACCTGGTGCGTGTTGTCACCGGTCGGCAGGCCGGTGCCGATGTCGAGGAACTGCCGCACGCCGGCCTCGCGCACCAGGTGGCGGACGGCTCTGCCGAGGAACTGGCGGGAGGCCACCGCCAGGCCGGCGGCGCTCGGGTAGTCCGCCAGCAACTGGTCCACCAGCTGCTTGTCCACCTCGTACCAGTCGCTGCCGCCCGCGCAGTAGTTCCACACGCGGGCGGAGTGGGGGACGGAGGTGTCGATCCGGGAGATGATCTGGTCGCGGTCCCGCGGGGTCCGGTCTTCGCTCACGCGTTGCTCCGTTCGGGTCGGGTACGGCCCTGGCGGCCCGGGCGCGGCGCACGGCGGGCGCCGCGCCCTCCCGAGCGGGGCGCGCCGGTCGCCGCCGGCCGGGGTGCCGACGGGCGACGCCAGGCGCTCCGCACACGGAGCAGGTGCGTGGCGTCACCATCAGTCAGGGTACTCCCGGGGCGCGTGCTCGCACCGGGAAACGCTCCCGCGCGCGCCGCGGCCCGAGCCCCGCGCGCACGCGCGGGCGGGGCCCGGGCCCCCTGGGGAGAGGGAGTCCGGGCCCCGCCGTCGGCGTGCCGTGCCTGCTACCGGTCAGAGCTCCTTGATGCGGATGTCGCGGTAGGAGACCACCTCACTGGCGCCGTGGACCTGCAGGCCCAGGTAGCCGGAGGCGTTGCGGCGGCCGTTGCTGCCCGGGTCGCCGCCGCGCGGCGGCTCGAAGACCTGGCCGCGCGAGTTCTCGAACTCGTTGATGAGGACACCGTTGCGGTAGACCTCGTAGGACTGGCCGATCACCCGGATCTCGTAGTCGTTCCAGGTCCCCTTGGGGGTGACCCCGGCGCCGCCGAGACCGACGCGGTCGAACCCGTAGATCGAACCGGTCTTGTACATGTCCCCGTCGGGGCGGTCGTAGATCTGGATCTCGTGCCCGTAGTTGATCGCCACCCACTCGGGCCGCGACTCCTCCGGGTGACCGTGGACGTCGGGGAAGCGCACGAAGACGCCGCCGTTGGTGAAGATCCCGTCGGGCGCGTCGTCACGCCACTGGAGCTTCAGCGAGAAGTTCTCGTACTGCCGCTCCGGGAACCACAGCATCCCCATGCCGTTGACCTCGGTGCTGCTGGTCATGGCGTTGTCCTCGGACAGGTTGAACGCCCCGCCGCCGACGTGCTGCCAGCGCTCGAAGCTCCGCTCGCTGCCGTCGAAGAGGCTCCGGTAGCCCTCGGTGTTGCCGGGGGTGCCGACGCCGGAGTCACGCGCGGCCTCACGGATCAGGCCGGCCTCGCGCTCGTCGATGACGCCCTCGTCGAGGAGCTGGTCCACGACGCCGTCCACGTGCCGCAGGAACAGGGCGTGCGAGGACCAGTCCTTCTCGTCCTCGATCCGCTCGTTGATGCGGCAGCGGGTGTCGGTGATGCGGTTGGGCACGCCGGTGTCCACGTCGCCGACGATCACCGTGCGGCGCTCGTCGAACTCGGCGCAGTTGGGGGCGGGGACCCCGCCGCCGCGCGCCACGCTGAAGACGACCTGGCCCGGCTCGGAGGTGTTGCCGGCGTTGTCCGTCGCGCGGTAGGAGACGGTGTGCCGCCCCACCCCGTCGACGATGACGGTGTCGGTGTACTCCAGGTACGGGCCCGCGTCGAGCGAGTACTCGATGCGCTCCACACCGGAGTCGTCGTCGGTGGCCTCGACCGTCACCCGGGCGTGGCCGATGTAGGCGCCGCCGGAGTTGGTGGTCCCGGCGACCGTCGCGGAGACGTCCGGGGGAGTGGTGTCCTCCTCGACCAGCTCGACCACGGTGAACTCGACGCTCGCCTCCTCGGAGGTGTTGCCGGCGCGGTCGGTCGCCCGGTAGCGCAGCACGTGCGTGCCGAGTTCGTGGACCGCGACCGGGCCCTCGTACTCCTGCCAGTCGCCGTCCGCACCGAGCGCGTACTCGATGGTGTTGACGCCCGAGCCCGCGTCGGAGGCGGTCACCGTCACGGTGGCCGAACCGAGGAAGTTGCCGTCCCCGTCCTGCTCGCCGCTGACGGTGGCCGAGGTCTCCGGCGCCTCCTCGTCGTCACTGGGCTCGACGACGGTGAACTCCACCGTGCCCGGCTCGGAGGTGTTGCCCGCCACGTCGGTGGCGCGGTACCGGACCAGGTGGTCGCCCACCTGGTCCACCACGACCGGGTCGGTGTAGGGCTGCCACTCGCCGTCCTCGCCCTCGGCGAACTCGACGCTCTCGACGCCGGAACCGCTGTCGGTCGCCTCCAGGGTGACCGTGGCGGAGCCGAAGAAGTTGCCGTCCTCGTCCTGGGCGCCGCCCACGGAGGCGGTCACCTCGGGGGCGGTGGTGTCCTCGCCGTCGTCCTCGGTCACCACCAGGGTGCCCTGCATTGCGCCGTGGCCGGGGATGGCGCAGTAGTACCGGTAGGTGCCTGGCGTCAGGTCGACCTCGACCTCGTACACCCCGCCGTTGTTGTCGGTCGGGTTGGCGAGGATGTTGATGTCGACGTCGTTGTTGTACTGCGGGTCGCTGGTGTCGAACGTCAGCGTGTGCGGCATGGCGATGTCGTTGCCGGCCTCCTCGCTGTTGTCGAACACGATGGTGGCCGGGCCGGCGACGGCGGTCTCCGGCGCGGAGGCGTAGGTGTCGACCCGGTCGTCGGCCGTCCAGGTGAGCACCTGCTGCTGCGCGGTCTCCGCGTCGTTCCGCGGTTCGGCCTCACCGGACCGGCTGTCGGCGCCGGCGAACGCCACCGCCGGGGTCAGCCCCAGCAGCAGCACCACCGAGGCCAGCAGCGCGGTCCACAGGCCGCCGCGGCGTACGCGGTGCGGCGCTACGGTTGTCGGTCTCATCAGTCGCCCTTTCTGACCAGGTCGGCCGCGGCCGGGGTCGGCGCGCCACCGTCGTAGGTCACCCGCCACAGGGCGGACTCGGAATGGGAGGTGAAGAACCCGCGGCCGTAGTCCAGCACGTACAGCGACCCGTCGGGTGCGAACTTCCAGTCCATGAGGTTGCGGATGCCGCCCTCACCGACCGGGATGATGTCCTTCAGCGACTCGCCGTGCGTGGGCAGCGCCCCGGTCCCGAGGCTGTCGGGGTCGAGGATCACGGCGTGGCGCGGCTGCACCCCGTCGTAGAAGTCGCCGACGAACCACTTGCCGTCCCAGTAGGAAGGCCACTTGACGTCGCTGGCGCGGTTCTCGTCGTACCGGTAGACCGGGCCGGTCATCGCGGCCTGGCCGCCGCCGCGGGCCCACGGCAGGAGCTGGAACTCCTCGTCCGCCTCGTAGGAGGGGACGCCGTCGGCGTTGCGCGGGTAGTCGGTGCCGCCGCCGTTGGGGGCGTACCAGATCGACACCGGGGTGATCGGCGGGATCTTGACGAGGCCGTCGTTGTGCGGCGACTCGTTGCGCGGGGCGTCGCAGTCGTACCAACCCAGCGGCTGGTCCGGGTTGGGCAGGTTGCGGTCCCGGTAGGGCTGGTTGTTGCCCATGCAGAACGGCCAGCCGAAGTTGCCGGGCTCGGTGATGGCCGCGTACGACTCGTACTTGGCCGGGCCCCAGGTGGGACTCGGAGCCGAGGCGTCGGGGCCGACCCAGCCGGCGTAGAGCACGTCGGTCTGCTTGTCGACGAAGATCCGCGAGGGGTTGCGGACGCCCATGGCGTAGATCTCGCCCTTGGTCTTGCCGCCGCCCTCGGCTGTCTCGCGTCCCGTGAACAGGTTGCCCGCGGGGAGGGTGTAGGTGCCGTCCTGCTCGGGGTGGATCCGGAGGATCTTGCCGTTCAGGTTGTTGGTGTTGCCCGAGGTCCGGCGGGCGTCCGCGAACGAGATGCCCTGGTAGACCGGCTCCGGGTTGTTGCCGGAGTAACCGTTGGTGAAGCCGGAGGAGTTGGTGTCACCGGTGGCGATGTACAGGTTGTCGTGGCTGTCCCACGCCATGCCGCCGCCGGCGTGGCAGCAGCTGTGGATCTGCACCTCCCAGTCCAGCAGCACCTTCTCCGAGGACAGGTCCAGCCTGCCGGTGGAGCGGTTGACCGTGAAGCGGGAGACCCGGCGCTCGGCGACGCGCTTGTCGCGGTCGATCTCCGAGTGCGGCGTCCAGTGCAGGTAGATCCACCCGTTGGTGGCGAACCGGGGGTCGAGCTCGATACCGAGCAGGCCCTCCTCGGTCTTGACCAGTTCGCCGCCGCCGCCCTTGTTGCCGAAGATCGTGAGGGACCCGACCAGCGAGACCTCCTCGGTCCTCGGGTCCCAGACGTGGATCTCGCCCTCGCCCTTGCCGATGTCCGGGTTGTTCCAGTCGGTGACGACGGGTTCGCCGGAGGGGCGGCCACCGCGGCTGATGTAGAAGATGCGGCCGTCGGGTGCCGCGACGAGACCGTGCGGCTCACCGATCTGGTCGTGCTCGCCGGGCTGGTTGGGCGCGGTCAGCCGCTCGGCGACGTAGTTGCCGGTGACGGTGGCCTGGCAGTCCGCGCGGGCGACGCGGTTGGTCCAGGTGAGGGCGCCGCGGAGGTGGTCGCGGAAGTCGGCCTCGGCCCAGGACCCGACGGTGCCGCCCATGGCTGTGTAGAACGACCGGCCGCCGGCGTAGTCCTGGCACCAGGAGATCGGGTGGTCGGGCCCGTTGGCCGACTCGCCGGGCTCGTAGTCGAGTTCCCGGACGCGCGCGACGGTGTGCACGTCGCCCGAAGGGTTGTCCTCCCAGTTCAGCCACCGGTCCAGCCGGTTCCACTCCAGGGGGAGGTCGGCGGTGGCCGGGTGCTCGCGGTCCCCGACCTCGACGGTGGCGCGCTGGGCGACGCTGCCGCTGTCCTCGGTGGCGCGGGCGCCTATGAGGTCGCGGTACCAGTCGGAGTAGGGCTCGGTGCGGGCCGCCTCGTGGACGCCGAGGAAGCCGCCGCCGGCGCCCAGGTAGGCCTGCAGGCCCAGTTCCTCCTCGGGGTTGAGGACGTCGCCCTCACCGGTGAGGAAGACGACGGAGTTGAACGTGCCGAGCTTGCGGCCGTCGGTGAAGACGGAGGCGTCGTCGGTGGCCTCGATGCGGAACCGCTGGGCGGCGGGTCCGGAGCGGCCGATGCTCTCCAGCGCGGCGATACCCGCGTTGACGGTGGGGGATTCCTCGTTGGCCGAGCCGTGGAAGACCAGGACGCGGACGTCGTCGCCGCCCGGTGGGGACGGCAGGTTGAGAGCCGAGGCGACGCTTTCCGCCGACGGCTGGGCGCTGGCGGGCGTCGCGTAGAGCGCGCCGGTTGCCATCACGCCGGAGAGCAGAGCCGCGGCCCAGGCGCGCGTGCGACGAGAGCGGCGCATGCGGCCGCCCGCGTCCGCGCCGGGTCTGTTCCCGGGCTCGGAACTCATGGGACTGTGATGCGGTGTTGGCCGCATGTGCCACCCACTCCTCACTGCTTACGGGGTCAGCGAGCAAGGTAGACCCCCGACAGGTGCACGCCAAGGGGTTATGCCGAAAGACGGCAAAAGTTGTCCTGGGTCTGGAAAAAGTCGTCGCGGGTGGCTACGTTGTGCCGGTCCCGAGAGGTGACGCTCCTCGCGTCGTCGCTCAACTGGCCGGAATCAGAGGGAGTTGTGCTGATGAATGCCGCGACCAGCGGCCACGGCGGTGGCAACGGATCCGAGGGCGCCTGGCGCGACGCGAGCACCACGACGGGCGACCGCGGGCTCGGCAGGAGGTCGCTGTTCTGGGGCGCCGCCGCCCTCGCGGGTGCCGCGTCCCTGACTGCCGTCAGCCCGCCGAGCCGCGCCGACGGTGCGTCACCGATGTCGGTCCGCACCGCCAAGGCACGCAACGAGACCCGCCGCATGAAACTCTTCATCGAGCGGCTGAGCGACGGGCGGATGGGCTACGGCCTGGAGAAGGGCAAGGCCAGCATCCCGGGGCCGCTCATCGAGATGGTCGAGGGCGACACCCTCCACATCGAGGTCGAGAACACCATGGACGTGGACGCCAGCCTCCACGTCCACGGCGTCGACTACGAGATATCCAGCGACGGCACCCGGATGTCGAACAGTCACGTCCCGCCGGGCGGCAAGCGCACCTACACCTGGCGCTCCCACATCCCCGGGCGTCGCGCCGACGGAACCTGGCGCGAGGGCAGCGCCGGCTACTGGCAGTACCACGACCACGTCGTGGGGACCGACCACGGCACGGCCGGGGTGCGCAACGGGCTCTACGGCGCCCTGGTGGTCAGGCGGGACGGCGACATCCTCCCCGACCGCACGCTGACCATCGTCTTCAACGACATGCTCACCAACAACAACCGCGTGGGACCCGACTTCGAGGTCACCATGGGCGACCGGGTCGAGATCATCAACCTCACCCACGGCGAGCTGTACCACACCTTCCACATCCACGGGCACCGCTGGGCGGACAACCGCACCGGCCTGCTCAGCGGCCCCGACGACTCCAGCCGGGTCATCGACAACAAGATCACCGGCCCGGGTGACTCGTTCGGCTTCCAGATCGTGGCGGGGGAGGGCGCCGGACCAGGCGCCTGGATGTACCACTGCCACGTGCAGAGCCACTCCGACATGGGCATGGCCGGGCTGCTGCTGGTCAAGCGGCCGGACGGCACCATCCCCGAGTACGAGCACCACCACGCCGGCGGCGGTGACGGCGGCGGCCACGACAGCCACGGCGGCGCCGACGAGGGTTCCGGGCACGACCACTGACGCGACGGCGCCGCGTCGGCGGCGGTGACCCGGCACCGGGCGGTGCCGGGCCACCGTTGTGTCAGCGGGCGGTACCGGGCCGCTCCGGCGCGGGGCTCCCGGTGGCGTCGGCGTCGACATCGGCGTCCCGGTCGGCTTCGGCCGGGGGCCCGGCCGCCTCGGACGTCCCGGGGGCGGGCTCGGCCGCGGTCACGCTCTCGGCGGCCGTCGCCGTGCCGTCGGTCGTCGCCGACGCCGGGGCCGGGGCCGTCGCGTCGGTGGCCGCGACCGCCGACGCCGCGTCCGAGACACCCGCCTCGGCGGCGGTCGCCTCCACCGTGGCGGCGGTCGCCGCGGGGCGGCGGGCCAGCTCCGGTTCCACCGTGTCGACCAGCGAGGGATGCGGCTCGCCGCCCGCCATCCGCAGCAGCCCGCGCAGGCACCGGACCGTCAGCAGCCAGTTCTTCGGGTTCCGCATGTTCAACCCGCCGATGAGCTGCCGCAGCATGGAGAGCGTGTCGAAGTAGACGCGCTCGCAGACGAGGTTCTCCGCCTCGTCGAAGAGGAAGTAGGCCGTCATCCGCACCCGGAAGGTGCCGCCCGTCGCGGGAATCTCGCCGAGCGGACCGAGATGGGTGCCGATCAGCCAGAACTCGACGATCACCGCGTCGTCGGCGTGCCGGAGCGCGATGATCTCGTGGCGCTGGTCCGGGAAGGCGATCCGCGTCTCGTGGTAGTAGCCGCGCACCTGGTCACCGCCGTCATGGACGGTCATGGTCGGTATCAGCTCGTAGTGCGGGTGGGGGAAGGTCGACAGCACGTCGTCCCACTCCTGCCGCACCTCGTCCTCGAAGTGGTCCAGCACCAGCTGCTGGCGTGCCGCGCGGATCTCTGCGGTGATCATGTCGTTCCTCACGTGGGGGCGGTCGGCTGCGACCGGGACGCGCCGGGCGCGCTCCGTCGCACACCCGGCCGGGGCGAGGTCACCGTAGGCGCGGCGGCGCCCGGCAACGCTCCGCCCGGGCGGCCCCGGGTGCGGTTCCGGCCCGAGTTGGCGTTGGACAACACCGCGCCGGCCGACGTCCGCGGGTTCCCGCTGCCGCTGGCGCTGCACGGGGGCGAGGCGGTGTCGTTGA
>NZ_JAAVJD010000065.1 GCF_012033735.1 Streptomyces lonarensis
GCCTTCGCCGCCGCCTGCCGCGGCGGCGACATCGAGCGGCTGGTGGCGCTGCTGGACCCCGGTGCCGCGCTGCGCTCCGACGGCGGGGGCGTGGTCCGCGCCGCACGGCGACCGGTCCGCGGGGCACGCGACATCGGCAGGTTCCTCGTCGGCGTCCTCGCCAAGAACCCGCGCGTGCGGCTCGCCCCGGCCGCGACCGCCGACGGCGCCGGCCTGCTCCTGGTCGCCGACGGCGCCCTGGTCGGCGTGGTCACGCTCGACAGCCGCCACGGACGCGTCACCGAGGTGTGGATCCAGCAGAACCCCGCGAAGCTCACCCGCTGGCCGCGGCTCCTGCCGGACGGCGGCTGAGGCCCGCCCCCGCGAGCGACTGCCGCCCGCCCCCGCACCGCGGGACCGGCGACCGCCCCGACCGTGATTGACTACGCTCAGTGGAACACCGGGCGACACACCGTCAATCCGGGGGTGTTCCCGCCTGCCGTCCGCGCATCTGGAGGAGCACGTGACCGCCCCGCACCCCACCACGAGCCGCCGCGGCCGGCTCTTCCCCCTCGCGGTTGTCGCCGTCACCGCCGTGGTGATCGCGCTGCTGCTCCTCGGGCAGCGCGGCTCCTCCGACGACGGCGCGGCCGCCGCCGGCGACGGCACAGCCGCGGGCTCGGAACTGCCCGACCTGACGGGGCTGGAGCGACGCGAGAGCGGCGACCCCCTGGCGGAGGGGCCCCCCGACGCCCCGGTCGGCCTCATCGTCTACTCCGACTACCAGTGCACCTTCTGCGCCGCCTGGACCACCGACACCCTCCCCGCGCTGCGCGAGTACGTGGCCGACGGCCAACTGCGCATCGAATGGCGCGACATCAGCATCTTCGGCGAACCCTCCGACCGTGCGGCGCGCGCCGCCTACGCGGCGGGGCTCCAGGGCGGGCACCAGGAGTTCCACGACGCGCTGTTCGCCGACGGCGCGACCCGCGGCGCCGACGGGCTCGGTCAGGAGTCCCTGGTCGAACTCGCAGCGGAACTGGGCCTGGACGCCGACCGGTTCACCGAGGACCTCACCGCGGACGCCACCCGCGCGATGACCGCGCGCAACGCCGCCGAGGCCGAGGCACTCGGCGCCGTCTCCACCCCGTCGTTCCTGCTCGACGGCCGACCCGTCGTCGGCGCCCAGCCGCCCGAGGTCTTCACCGCCGCCATCGACGAGGCGCTCGCGGCGGCGGACGGTGCCCGATGACGGACATCGGCCCGGCGGCGGCGTTCGCGGGCGGCACGCTCGCCCTGCTCAGCCCCTGCGGCGCGATGCTGCTCCCCGCCTTCTTCGCCACCACGGTCGGAGCGGGTCCCCGCCTCGCGGCCCACGGCGCTGCCTTCTACGCCGGGCTGTGCCTCACCCTCGTGCCGCTGGGCCTGGGCGCCGGCGCCGCCGGATCGGTCCTGGTCGCCCACCGGGGGACGATGATCCTCGTGACCGCCGCCACCCTGGTGGTGCTGGGCGTGCTCCACGCCGTCGGCCTCGGCTTCGACCCGGCACGCGTCCTGCCCGGCGTCCGGGCGCTGCAGCGGCACACCGCCACCGCGCGGTCCGGCCTGCTCCGCAGCCTCCTGCTGGGCGCCACCGGCGGAGTGGCGGGGTTCTGCGCCGGGCCGATCCTCGGCGCGGTCCTGACGCTGGCCGCCGCCCGCGGCGACGCCGCCACGGCCGGTCTGCTGCTCGCCGTCTACGCGGCCGGAACCGTGGTGCCGCTACTGGCCCTCGCCGCGCTCTGGCACCGGCTCGGCGAGCGCGGTCGCCGCCGGCTGCGCGGCCGGGAGCTGCGGGTGCGGGGCCGACGCCTGCACACCACCTCGCTGATCACGGGCGGGCTGATCGCCGCCCTGGGCGTCTTCTTCTGGCTCACCGACGGGCTGCTGAACGCGCCGGACCCGGTACCGACCGCGACCCTGGCCTGGCTGCAGAACGGCGTCACCCGCTGGAGCGGCCCGCTCGTCGACGTCCTGCTCGTGCTGCTCGCCGCCGCGGTGCTGCTCGCCGGCTGGGCGCTGTACACCCGCCGGCGTCCCGCCCCCGCCGCCGGGCTGCCGCCGCCGCCGATCCGGTCGCCGCCGCCGATCCGGTCGCCGGCCGACGCGCCGGTCCGCGCCCCGGACCGGTTGGCCCGGCGCTCGGACCGCCGGTTAGCGTGTGGACCATGACCGCACCTCACACCGCCTCCGGCGCCGTCGCCACCGGCCTCGCCACCGTCACCCCCGACGGCACCGTCCTCGACACCTGGTTCCCGTCCCCCGAACTCGTCACCGAGCCCGGCCCGGCCGGCAGCGAGCGCCTCAACCCGGTGCACGCCGGCGAGGCCCTCGGGGAGAGCGTCGCCCAGATCCTCGGCCCGGACCCGGTCCGCGGCGTGGAGATCGTCGCGGTGCGCACCGTCATCGCCTCCCTCGCCGACAAGCCGGTCGACGCGCACGACGCCTACCTGCGCCTGCACCTCCTCAGCCACCGGCTGGTCGCCCCGCACGGCGCCAACCTGGACGGCGTCTTCGGTCTGCTCGCCAACGTCGCCTGGACCTCCCTCGGTCCCGTCCAGGTCGACCGTGTCGAGGAGGTCCGCCTCGCCGCCCGCGCCACCGGCGCCCACCTCGCGGTGACCAGCGTCGACAAGTTCCCCCGGATGACCGACTACGTCGTCCCCGCCGGGGTCCGCATCGCCGACGCCGACCGCGTCCGCCTCGGCGCCCACCTGGCGTCCGGTACCACCGTGATGCACGAGGGCTTCGTCAACTTCAACGCGGGCACCCTCGGCACCTCGATGGTCGAAGGCCGCATCAGCGCCGGGGTCGTCGTCGGCGACGGCTCCGACATCGGCGGCGGCGCCTCGATCATGGGCACCCTCTCCGGCGGCGGCAAGCAGACCATCTCGCTCGGCGAGCGCTGCCTGCTCGGCGCCGAGGCCGGCATCGGCATCTCGCTGGGCGACGACTGCGTCGTCGAGGCCGGGCTGTACGTCACCGCGGGCACCCGCGTGACCCTGCCGGACGGCGAGACCGTCAAGGCCGTGGAGCTGTCCGGCGCGAGCAACCTGCTGTACCGCCGCAACTCCACCACCGGCACCGTCGAGGCGCTCCAGCGCACCGGCTCCTGGGGCGGCCTCAACGCCGCGCTCCACAGCCACAACTGACGCGGCCCGGGCGCGAGTCCGCTTCGTCTTCCGCCGCCCGTCCGCCCTGCTTCCGGGCGCGGGCGGCGGTCGGGCGGACCGGCGGGGTCCGCATGCGGTCGGTCGAGGGGCCCGGCGGGCGAACCCGCCGGGCCCCTCGCGTGTCTCCGGTGGCGGGTCCGCACGCCCGGCCCGGAGCCGGCGCGGCGGAGGGGCGGCAAGGGCCGCCCGGCAGGGCCGGTACCGGCCTTTCGGCTCACTGTCGGCGGCGTGTCGGCTGGACACGCGATCGCGTCCGTGGAGCGGGCCCGGGGTGGACAAATCCACACTAGGCTGGGGCACCGCCGAAGCCCAGCGCGACCGAGGAGCCCCGCACGATGACCCGTGCCGACCGTCCCATCCTGCCGCCCGTGCGGCTGCCCGACGAGGCCGAGCTGGCGCGGGAGGCGCTGACCTCCCCGCTGCTCTCCCGCGCCGCGCAGCTCGCCCACTGGGCCGAGTCCGGAGTGCGCGTCGGTGCCGGCGGTGAACTGCTCGACGCCGACCTCGTGCGTGCCGTCGCCCAGCTGGGACTCTCCGACGACGAGGACGGCCCGGCGGCCACCGCCGAGGCGTGGTGCTTCGCCGTGGACACCGGTCTGATGGAGATCGAGGAGGACGAGGGCGTCGACAGCGACGGCGTGCCGGACGACGGCGAGACCGCCGTCGGCACCGCCCGCGCCGGTGAGGAACTGGCGCTGCTCGACGGCGGCACCCCGTCCGACGTGCTGGAGATCTGGGCCGGCGGCCTCGACGCCGTCCTCGCGGACGCCGCGACCCCCAGCTTCGAGTCGCTGCTCTCCGGCATGGAGGGCGCGGTGGACGACGCCGGGGAGATCGACCCGAACTCCATCGACCTCGACGCGCTGGACTGGGACCCGGAGGAGGAGGGCGAGTTCCTCGACACCGTCCTCGCCAACCTCTACATGCTGACCGCGGGCGACACCGACGTGGCCGAGGGCGCGATGGTGCCGCTGCCGGTGGTCGCCGCCTCCCTCGTCGTCCCTGACGACATGCGGGAGCCCACGGACGAGGTCCTCGAAGAGGTCTCGACCGTCATGATGCGGCTGGACGAGCAGTTCCGCGTCCTGACCGGGACCGGCCTGCTGGAGTACGACCCGGTGGACGACGCGCTCATCACCATGGAGGGCGAGCCCGAGGCGCCGCCGCTGCCCGACGAGGAGGAGGACCTCACCCGCTACGGGCAGGTCCGCCTCACCACCCTCGGCCTGTACGGGGTGCGGGAGCGCATGCTGGGCGCCGGGCTCCAGGTGCCGACCGTCGGTGACCTGTCGGGGGAGAAGGCCGAGGTGCTGCTGCTGGCCCTCACCGACCTGCCCGAGCCGGCCGCCCAGGCCGAGGCCACCGCGTGGATCGCCGCCCGCGAGCCGCGGGACGCCGCGCTGGAACTCCTCGACGCGGCACGCGGCGACGACCCGCTCGCGCCGGGCCGCCGCCTCACCGCGCAGCTGGCGCTGTCGGTGCTCGGCCCGGAGGGCGAGCCGGCGCTGCGCGGCGTGCTGGACGACCGGCACCTCGGCGGCCTGGCCCGCGTCTGGCTCACCGAACGCGGGGCCGCCGACGTGCCGCCGCCGTCCGAGGAGCTGATCTTCTGGCTCACGGTCGACACCCTCGCCGCCCAGCTCGACAACGAGGACCCGGCCGGGCTGCGTGAGTTGGTGAGCGGACTCTCCGCGCAGCACAGCAGCTTCTTCGAGCACGCCTGGCAGGTGGACCACCCGGCCACCACCGATGTGCTGGAGGCCGTGGGGCGCCTGCACCCGGACGAGTCGCTGGCCAAGGAGGCCCGCGCCGCCGCCGAACGCGCCCGCAGCCGCACCACCGACTGACCCCGCGCAGCGCCGCATCCCGACCGCGCCGCCCCAGGACCGGGTACCGAGTCCCACTGGGGCGGCGCGGTGGCGGTGGCGGTTGGCTGGCGCGGGGGAGAGGAATGGGAGAAATGCCGGAGTTTGGCAAAGTAAGTAAAATCCTGTTACTCACCAGTTAACGCCCCAGGTCACGCACTCTGCTCCCCGCACACGCGGGGGTGTTCCCGGCACGTGGAGTGTGCGGAACGTCGAGGTTGTCTGCTCCCCGCACACGCGGGGGTGTTCCCGCGGCGCTCAGGACGCCGAGGTCTTCGAGTGCCTGCTCCCCGCACACGCGGGGGTGTTCCCGAGCTGGCGCAGGCGCTCGGCATGTCGCGCGACTGCTCCCCGCACACGCGGGGGTGTTCCCCAGTCGATGATGCCGTTGACCAGGTCGGGGATCTGCTCCCCGCACACGCGGGGGTGTTCCACGGCCCGCCCCCACACCCGGGGGCCGGGCCCGACTGCTCCCCGCACACGCGGGGGTGTTCCCAACAACACGCCGCGGAAGACGCGCGGGCTGCTCTGCTCCCCGCACACGCGGGGGTGTTCCCGTCTCCTCGCCGCGGGCGGCCTGGTCGGTCTTCTGCTCCCCGCACACGCGGGGGTGTTCCCACCAAGCGGTACGGCGAGCACACGTGGGTACGCTGCTCCCCGCACACGCGGGGGTGTTCCCGCCGGCGCGGCGAACACGACGGTGGCGCCCTCCTGCTCCCCGCACACGCGGGGGTGTTCCCTGGATCAGCGACCCGCTGATGCACGAGGCGGACTGCTCCCCGCACGCGCGGGGGTATCCGTGACCCCTTTTGGTGCGGCGGAGCCCCGTCGTGCGCGATGTGCGCGGCGGGGCTCCGGGTGGCGCGAGTGCTCAGGTGAGGGTCGAACCCGCTTTGAGTCTGTCCACGAACGCGGCGAAAGCGTTGGTAGGGATCGCCAGGCTGGGTCCGGCGGGGTTCTTGGAGTCGCGGACGGGGACCTGGCCGTGTGAGGTGGCGACGTTGGTGGCGACCTCGATGCACTGGCCGCCGTTGGAACCGCTGTAGGACGACGTGAGCCACACTGGGGCGCCGTCGAGGCCGTTACTCATGCGTGTACTCCTTGTGCAACCGCTGGATCAGGGCAACCGATTCATCGGGGGCCATCGCGTGCGCCCTCAGCCGCTCATAGCTCTGGAGGGCGGCTGCGACGCTGGCCGCTCTGTCATAGAGCCTGCCTCCTTCCGGATCGTCTGAGTAGAGGACGGTCGGCGAAGCCTCGAAGGTAAGCAGAGTGAACGGGAGTACTTGAGACGCCGCCGCGCCGGCGGAGAAGGGGACTACCTGAAGATCGACGTGCGAGGTCTCGGCAGCTTGCGGTAGATGTGCGAGTTGCCGCCCATGACGGATGGCCCGCCGACCTGGGTGCGGGGCCAGCCGCGGCCCCTCAGACGCGCAGTTCCGGCGGGAGGCCGGTCCAGCGGATGTCGGCAGGGAGGTGGCCGGTGTCGTTGAAGAGGAGCACGGTGGCGGGGCGGTCCGGGGCGTAACGGATGACGGTGAGGCCCGCGTTGGCGTGGTTCATGCCCATCCAGCGCCAGTTGGGCGCGTCCATGGCGGCTCGCACGAGCCAGCTGATGAGGAAGGTGTGGGTGACGACGAGTTCGTGTCGGGGCTCGTCCCCGGATACTGGGCCGGTGAACGTCTCGACCGCTGACGCCGCGAGTGCTGATCCGGTCTCGCGCTCCTCCACGGAGAAGCGGTTCAGGAATTCGGTCCATGGGCCGGCCACCGTGGGCGGCAGCTCCTCGTGGGCTGGCGTGTCAGGTATGTAGTCGCCAGCCGCTTCGGATCGGTACCGGGGGAGTGCGCCGAGTTGTTCGCCGACCAGCTCGGCGGTCTCCTCCGCTCGGGGTAGTGGTCCGTGGTGGATCGCCGTCAGTGGCGTCTCGCGGAGGCGCCGCCCGAGGAGCACGGCTTGGCGGCGGCCGACATCCGTCAGCCCGGCCCCCTCCGGGGCTGCCTCGGCGTGACGGGCGAGGTAGAGGAAGCGGGTCGCACTGGCGGTCATGGAGGTGCCTTTCAGCCTTGATGAACGATCGGGAGACCGCCGTCGCGCGAAGCGGCGCCACGCCGATGGCGTGGCGGCGCTTCAGCCGCAAGGCGGTGCCGGTCAGTCCTGGATGGAGTTGGACTTGATGCCGGTCACGAAGGTGGCGAAGGCGGCGGCGGGCACTGCGAGGGCGGGACCTGTTGGTCTCTTGGAGTCGCGGACAGGGACCGTGCCGTGGGTTGCGACGCGGTCGGCGGTCACCTCGACACAGTCGCCGCCGTTCCCGCTGTAGGAGGAGCTGAACCAGTCAAGCGAAGTATGGAACACGGGGCTACCTTCCTGATCGTTCGCGATCGACCCCGGCACTCCGGGGAGGCGCGCATGCGCTTCGCTGCCGCACAGGGCTCACTGCCGGCATCGCCACCGGCAAGATCGGGGGCCGTCTCGTTGCCCCGCGATTCCCCCGCTGCGTGGGGCGCAGCGGGGGAGTGCGCGCTGGTAGCGCGGTCAGCCGATGACGGCGCTCGGCTTGACGCCATTGATGAAGGCCGCGAAGGCGGTGGCCGACAGTTCGAGCACCGGGCCGTCAGGGTTCTTGGAGTCGCGGACAGGGATCGTGCCGTGCGTCGCGACGAGGTTGGTGGCGACCTCGATGCAGTTGCCGCCGTTGCCGCTGTAGGAGGAGCTGAACCAGTCAACCGACGCGTGGAGCATGAGAACTGCCTTCCTGATCGTTCGCGATCGACTCCGGCACTTCGTGGGGCGTACACACAGGACTCGCGCCCCGGAGCACTACTGCCAGGTTCGGCTCAGCTACATCCCCAGCGGTACCGCTGCACGGCGACGGCGAGCAAGCCACGTGCGGCGGTGAGATCAGTTACCGAAAGTAGACCTCTTGACACTCCCCACGAAGGAGGCAAAGGCGTTCGGCTGTATCGAGAGCACCGGGCCGGTGGGGTTCTTGGAGTCGCGGACAGGGATCGTGCCGTGCGTCGCGACGAGGTTGGTTGCAATCTCGATGCACTGGCCGCCGTTGCTGCTGTAGGAGGACTTGAACCAACGGGGGGACTCGGTCACGGTGTGCCCTTTCGTAGCTGCTCGATAGCGGCGAGCGACTGCTCCTGCGGTGACGCTTCGACCTGGAGATGATGGTAGGCGGTCACCAAGGGCTGAACGTAGCGCGTTTCGCGCTCAAGACGGCCGGACTGCGCGGACTCCGAGTACGCGATCTGCGATCGGTCGCGCAGCGTAAGGAGTGTCACCGGAAGGTCGAAAGCACGTCGTTCACCGAGGTCGAACGGAGTCAGCTGGACTACCACGGAGGAGCGCTCGGCGAGGAGCAGGAGGTGGTCGAGCTGCGCCGCCATGGTCTGTGGTCCGCCTACAGTGCGCCTGATGCAGCCCTCGTCGAGAACGGCATAAACCAAAGGTGCGGGGGACCGCAGAAGCGAGTCCTGCCGCTTGGCCAACAGGGTGAGACGTTCCTCCGCCTGCTGTTCGGTGATGGCTCCCCGGCGCACCGCGCCGCGCGTGATCGCCTCCGCGTAGTCGGGCGTTTGGAGCAGCCCCGGGATGATGCCGACTTCGAACAGTCGAATTTCAGCAGCGGATGCCTCCAGTGCCACGAACTCCGGGAACCCCTCCAGCAGAGACGTCTCGCGCACCGAGCGGCTCTGACGTTCGAGCCGCCCGCTGGTCCCGAGAGCCCGGTCAGCGCCTGCTGCGAAGCGTTGAGTTGGGGACCTGCGACCTGTTTCCACGGCCGAGATGTGGCTGCCCGTGCAACCGATGCGAGACGCCAGATCCTCCTGTGTCCACCCTCGTTCGTCTCGCAGGCTGCGGAGACGCGCGCCGAAGGCGGCTGCTGCTGAGGTGGTCGGGTCAATGTCACGTCGGTTCACGCCGTCTCCCTGGGCCTTGCCAATCAGAATGCGCAAGTTGATGGGATGGCCGACAGTAGGCCACGCTGAGCCCGCTTGGTAGTGGATAAGCTACGGAGAGGAAGCAGGCGTGGGTGCTGAGGTTGACCCCGATGACGCGGATCGCCCTGTTCAGGCCTCGGAGCGGCCCGAGCCGCCGGCGTCGGGCGCTGCGATCGAACGGCTGTCCCTGAATGAACTGAGGCTGATACTTGCCAAGTTGGGGGCCTCCGTCGATGCCCACTTCAAGGAGCTGGGCAAGTGACGCCCCGGCGCTCGGCCGGCGACGCTGCGCACTCGCCCGCGACCCGTGGAGACCTGGTCGTGACAGCCGACCGTGCTGTCGACGGCTACTGGGCCGACGCCACGGTGCGATCGCCGGACGCAGGCGGGGAGTGGCACCTGGCAGGTGCCTGGTTCGACACCGCTTCTGCCGCCGTGGACTGGCTGCACGGCGAAGCGGAACGGCTCGCAGCCGTCCTGGAGTCGTTCGAGTCGGAGCAGAGCGGCCAGAGCGGGTACGCAAGCCCGGTGTCAGCCGTCTTCCGGGAGTGGGCGGCCGACGAAGCGTTCCGTTCGGTGCAGTGCGCCGCCTTGGCGGACGGGCAGCCGATCAGTGCCAACGCCCGGGGCCCGGACCGCGTCTGCGGGTCCGCCGACGTCGAAGTCCTCTACTCGTTGGCCGCTCGGCCTATCCTCCGTCCCGTCCTCGCCCCTTTCGGGAGCAGCCGTGCCGATCGTCGATGACCTGCGCGCCGCAGCGATGTCCTTCCCCGCCGTCGAGATACGAGCCAGCGACTTCATGACGCTGGCCGGCTCATGCCTACGCGTCACCGCAGCCGCCCACCGAGGCGGCACCACCTGGCTGGAGCTCGACCGGAACGTCCGGCTGCACCTGCCGTCGGACCGCGACGTGACGGTGATCCGGCCTGTCCGCCCCGCTCGCCGCGCACGGCCCGCGCGGCCGGTGCGCGCCTCCTGGGTGCGCTGACCCCAAGGCCACGCGCTGTCCACCGTCACGCGGTCTTGAGCCGTGACCTCCTCTGGCGACGAGATCTTCGCCCCGCCGCCGGGCCGCAACCTCCCGACATGCTTGCCTCGCGCCTCCACCCGCCTCCACCCGCCTCCTCGCGCCGCTGAGTCACGCCCGAGCGGTATCCACTGCGCGCCGGCGCCACGAGCCGAACGGCGCAGGGTGGCAGTGGCCGGCGCTCCGGTGCCCCGGTCTCAACCCTCCCGAGGCCGGGGCACTGCCTGCCAGGCCAGGGCTGTCTCCTCGGCTACGCGGATCACGGGGGTGGAGCCTGTGCGCGCTGCCGCGGATGCGGCAACCACCCTCCGCTTTCCTGGTGGAGCGGCCGGCCTCGGCGCCTGCTCCGGGGGCGACTCGATTGAGCAACAGGCATGGAGAGCAGAGCTGTTCACCGACTCACCCGGCGTGCGCACCCACCGCGTGGCGGGCCCTCGGTCAATCCCCTTCGGGCGTCTCGCTGTCGGGCACCCAGCGCAGCACGTCGCCGGGCTGGCAGTCGAGCGTGCGGCAGATCGCGTCGAGCGTCGTGAACCGCACGGCCTTGGCGCGGCCGTTCTTCAACACGGCGATGTTCGCGGGCGTGATACCGACGGCGGCGGCGAACTCGCCCACCGAGAGGTTGCGTTCGGCGAGCAGGACGTCGAGGTCGATGATGATCGCCATCAGACCACCTCGGCGATCTCGGTCTGCAGATCCGTCGCCTTGCGCAGCAGGCCCCGCATGACGACGACCAGCATCGCGAACGCCGCACCCATGCCGACGCACACGGCAGCCGCGACCAGGGCGCCGATCGACTGCATGTCGTCGTCGTACGGCGTGGGGATGTCGGCCAGGGCCAGATGCCCGGTGACCCCGAGCGCCAGCAGGGTCGCCACGAGCGAGGACCCGATGATGACGTCGACCCAGCGGAAGGCACGCGGTGTGAAGATCGCGTCCTGGCTGACCATGTCGAGCAGCAGCCACGTGGCGACGAGCGCGACCTGGATGCAGGCGACGCCGATGATCGCCACGGTCACGTACGGCACGGCGAAGGGCTCGTAGGGCGGGAAGCGGTCGACCTCGTGGGCGGCCGTCGTCGGGATGACCACGAGCTGGCCGAAGAGCCCGAACGCGATCGCCGCTGCGATACCGAAGCGGAGCGTGCCAATGAAGAGCTGGTTCATGTATCGAGTATCGATAGATATCTATCGAAAGTCAATCGATCCCGTGCGGGGCCGGGGTTTCGAGGCGCCGCGCTCGGGTGGCGGCGCCGGGGGCGGCTGCCGCTCAGGCCGGCGCCGAGGTGCTCGGCTCGGAGAGCGGGGCCAGTCGCCGGCTCAGCTCCAGGACCGCGCGCACTGTCGCCGGGTCGGTGCTGCGGCGGTGGGGAGTGGTCGGCGTGCAGTCCGGGCCGAGCAGCAGCCCGGTCCGCCCGTCGAATGCGGGGTCGATCGCGGCGGCGATCGAGGACCGGGCCGCGAGGTCGGCCGGTCCGGCGGTGGACCGTGCGAAGACCCGGCGCAGCACGGGCCACAGCGTCCGCATCGCCGGGTGGACGATCGCCGGCCTGGTCATCGTGGAGTCGGTCATCTCCGTCGCCGCCCCGCCCGGGTCCGCGGCGAGGACACCGACCCCGCGGTCCCGCAGCCGGTTGGCCAACTCCAGTGTCCACGCCAGGTTGGCCAGCTTCGCGCGGCCGTACCAGTGGAACGCGTAGTAGCCGCCGCGCGGTTCGACGGTGTCGAAGCCCTGCCGGCTCGCCGCTCGCACCGACGCCGAACTGACGTTGACCACCCGGCCGCGCTCGGAGGCGGCGACGGTGTCGACCAGCAACTCCGTGAGGAGGTAGGGCGACAGGTGGTTGACCGCGAAGTTCGCCTCGACGCCGTCCGTCGTGAGGCGTCGCTCCGTGGCAAAGGTGCCCACGTTGTTGACGAGGACGCTCAGCGGTCCGTCGTCGGCCAGTCGGCCGGCCAGCTCCCGTACCGCGCCGAGCGAGGCGAGGTCGGCGGCGAGGAAGCGTGGCGGTTCCGCCGTCGCGACCGCCTCGATCCGCTCCACCGCCCGTGCGCCGCGCTCGGCGCTCCGGCCGACCACGGTCACCGCGTGACCGGCGGCCGCCAGTCCCAGGGCCGTCTGCAAGCCGATGCCGCCGGTCCCGCCCGTCACCACTGCTCGTCGTGTCATCTCCGACTCACTCCTCCGTCGTGCCCTGTCATCAAAACGGATGGGCATCCGTTTATCTCCGGGCAGGCTAGCAGAGCAAGCGGATGGGTATCCGCTTGTGGGTGTGGTGAAGCAGGCCGGCGACGGTCGCGGGCCGCTCCCGGAGAGGGCGTCCGTCGAGAAACTGGCTGGTCGACGCGGCTCGACCGCACCGCCGGTCAGTGGTGCCGCACCGCAGAACTGCGGTACCGAGCCGTCAGGGCAGCGGCCGCAGCCCGTCCAGCAGCACGGCGAGGTACGGCTCGGCGCGGTCCGGGCCGCCGGCGCGCACCGCCGCGGCGACGCCGCACAGCAGCAGCCGCAGGTCCTCGGCGGTGACGGTGTCCTTCACGTCCCCGTCACGCTGCGCCTGGCCCAGCAGGGAGCCGAGGACCGCGTCGACCTCCGCCGTGGACTCGGCCACCTGCGGGTCGCCGTCACCGGCCTCCAGCACGGCCGCCAGTCGCGAGTCCTCCAGCATGAACGCCAGCGCCAGGCGGGCCACCCGGTGCAGGACGGCCATCGCCGCCCCGCCCTCGGCAACCGCCGCGCGGACCGCCTCCGCCAGCTCCTGGAACCGCTCGACGGAGAGCGCCGCCACCAGAGCCTGCCGGTCGGGGAAGTGGCGGTAGACCGTGCCCACGCCCACCCCCGCCAGTCGCGCGATGGTGTTGAGCTGCAACGAGTCGTCGCCGGCCGCCAACTGCTCGCGGGCTGCGCGCAGCACCCGCGCACGGTTGCGCGCGGCGTCCGCACGGAGCCGCGGGGGCTGCTGTTCGCCTGGTGGTGCCACGCCAGCAGGATAGTCGGCCGCCCGGTGCGGCAGCCGGCGCCGCCTGCCTCCGCGCAGCCGCTCAGGCCGTGGCGTCCTCGGCGTGGGCGTCGGTGGCGGACCGCTGCGCGACCACGGAGGGGGCGAACTCCGCGCCCGCGGCGAACGCGGCGCCGTCGGCGGTCGCGGCCACCTCCGAGGACTGCCCCGGGTCGGTGACCGTGACCCCCGCGCCGTTGTCGCGTCCCGTCTCCTTCACGCCGCTGAGATTGGCGTTGAGATGGCTCGCCTCGTGCGCGAGCGTCTCGGTGTCCCCGATGGCGGAGGCGCCGAGGAAGATGTGGTTCTCGATCGTCATGGCCCGCGCGCCCATCGCCTCGGTCGCCCGCTGCGCCGTCGGGTTGCTGTGCACCCGCCCCGCCGAGAGCCGGTCGTTCTGGTAGAACGACTGCGCCTTGGAGAGGAACGCACCCGGAAGCTGGGTGCTCGGCGTCGCCATCGCCTCGTTGATGAGGTCGAGCTGCCCGGCCGGTGCGGCGTCCGCCTGGCCGTGGCCGCAACCGGGGCCGTGCTCGTGCCGCGCCTCCTCGACGGCTCGCGCCACCGCGGCGTTGCCCGCCGCCTGCTGCAGCCGCAGCATCTGGTGGACCGGCCCGCCCCGCCGAGCGCCGGGACGCGACGCCTGCCTGTCCGAGGGCTGCCGGCTCCCCGACCCGTGTGCGCGCACCACTTGCTCCCTCCGAGACCGACAGCGACCCGCCCAGTATGGCCGGGGAGACGGCGCGCGCGGCACGTCCGGCGGGGCAGACACAGGGGCACTCCGGACGCGTGCGTGCCGCGTCTGCCGCGTGCGCATCCGGTCGCACCGCGCGGTGCGTGCGACCCGGCGTGCGTCGAGCCGCGGCGGGAAGTGTGCGCCCGCTCGCTGCTGTTGCCGCCGGCGTCCAGGCCTCGCCGCCGTTCCCTCGCCGCCGGGACAGCGGAGGGGGCGCACGGGAGCGAACCGCAGCGCCCGATCCGGCGTCCGTAGAGAACGAGCCGCCTCACCAGGCAGTTCGCCGTACCGTCGCGCGCCGTCTCGTCGTGATCCGGGGGCCGTCGACACCGTCGTGTCGCCACCGTGACCCCCGGATCGGGGTCGTGTGTCAGTGGTCGGTCGTAGCGTTCGGAGCACGTGACCGGGGCATCTGTTTCCGGTCGTCCGTCAGTTGTTCGTGTGGCGTGGGAGGCACGCAATGGGGTGGGTCGAAGCGGGCGGTTACGAGGTAGCCCTCGAAGCGGGGAAGGTCGTCTGCCGCAACGCGTCGGGCAGGCGGCTGAAGAGCGTGCCGCCGAAGATCGGCGAGGACCCTGCGGTCCTCGGGCTCAAGCAGCTCGCCGAGTGGCTGGAACGCCACGAACGCGAATGCCTCGCCGACGTCGAGCGCTGGATGGTGCGGTCGCTACCGGTGCCGCTCGCCGCCCTCGCCACGGTCTGGCCGGACCCGGCCTGGCAGGCGGTGCTCCGGGACCTCGTCGTCACCGGCGACGACGGCACCGTCGCGGGATTCCTGCGGGACGCCGACCCCGAGCGCGGTCTCGGTCTGGTCGACCTCGACGGCGACACCGTGCGCATCTCCCCGGCGCTCGTCCGCATCCCGCACCCCGTGCTGCTGGAGGACCTCGACGAGCTGCGGGAGTTCGCCGTCGAACTCGGCGTGGACCAGCGCGCCGGCCAGCTCTTCCGCGAAGTCTGGCCCAAGCCCCCCGGGCTGGCGCCGGACACCGGCCACGTCGACACCTACGCCGGCGGCGTCTACAAGGAACTCCGCTTCCTCCAGGGCCGCACCGTCCAGCTCGGCTACCGCGTCCGCGGCGGCTACGCCGTCTGCCCCGTCGTCGAGAACGGCCTGGCCGTCGAATGCCGCGTCTGGATCGGCGACTACGACACCTACGGCGAGACCGAGACCGGCACGCTCGGCTGGTCGGACACCGCCGGACGCGCCCTGCGCGCCGGGGACATCGGGCCGGTCGCCTGGTCCGAGGGCATGCGGATGGCCGCCGCCCTGCATGCGGGACGCGACACCGAGGACGAGGAGAAGGCAGCATGACCGGTCAGGACACCACCACCGCGCTGATGCTCGACGCCGGCGCCGTGCTGCCGACGGGCACCACTGACCGTGAGGACGCCGACGTCCTCACCGCGCGCACCTACACCCACCCCGCCCTCGACGACCGCCCCGTCGTCCGGCTCGTCCCCGGGACCCTCGGCGAGGCGGAGGACCTCGCGCTGGACTTCCTCGGCCTCACCCGCCAGGCGGAGCCACCCGTCGTCGGCCAGGTGCGGCGCGAGACCCTCGGCTTCCCCGCCTGGGCGCTGGTCAACGACCCCGCCAACGGCCACCACGCCCTCGCGCTGGTCAAGGACATCGAACGCCTCGCCCGGCAGGCCAAGTCCCGCGCCGGCGCCGCCAAGGAGGGGTTCGAGGCACTCGCCGACCGCCTCGGCCGCGCCGTCCCCCACTTCCTCCCCACCTTCCACGAGCAGGCAGCCCGGATCTTCCTGCGGCACGAGAACACCACCTACGCCGCCACCTTCTTCGGCAAGGCCCGCGAAGCCGAACGCGTCCACGGCCTCACCGTCGACGAGGACCGGCAGCGCGCCGTCTTCCTGGAGTTCGCCTTCGCCGGCGCCCTCACCGTCAAGGCGCTCAAGGAGTACGTCCGCGACCTCTCCCGCCGGCTCGACCCGGCCGCGGCATGGCAGCAGTACCGGCAGCTCGCCGTCGAACGCTGCGCGGCGGGGCTGCCGCCCTACGCCTCCCTCCCGCAGGACGCCCGCGGCCTCATCAAGACGGCGGGGATCGACCGGCAGGCCGCCGAGGAGGCCTTCCTCGCCGACCTGATCGCCTCCCCGTCGGTGGTGCGCGCCCCCGCCTCCTTCTGGAAGGCGTACCGCTCCGGCCTCGTCGACCTCGCCCGCCGCGAACCGGCCGTCCGCGCCCGGCTCCTGGAGATCCTGCCGACCGAACTCGGCAGCAGCGTCGCGGACGACGAGTCCTGGCTGTCACTGCTGAGCGACAGCGGCGCCGCCGACCTCCTCACCGGCGGCACCGACGCCGAAGGAGCATCCGACGGCAAGGCCACCCCCTGCCCCGCCGACTGGCTCTCCCGCTGGGCCGCCCACCGCAAGCACGGCGGCGCCACCTCCGACCGCTCACCCGCCACGCTCGACCTCGTCCGCCGCATGGCGCCGCAGCTGCGGGCCCTCGGCCGCCCCGTCGACCTCTTCGCCGCCCGCTGGCGCAAGGGCGCCGACCTCGACCTGCTCGACCTGGCCGCCGCCGAGCGCATCCCGCTGGCGCTGCCGCCCGCGGAGACCGAGGTCCACCTCGACCTGGACCGCTGGCTGCGGCAGGACCACCCCGACCGCCGCGACCTGACCGCCACCGCGGCCGACCCCCGACTGATGCCGCTGCTCCACCGCGCCGTCGGCTCCCTCGGCGACCACCGCACCTCGCGCGAGACCCTCGAACGCCTCGCCGCCCACCCCGTGCTCAGCCGCGTGCTCCACACCTGGCTGGGCGAGGCCGCCGACCGCTACCTCGCGGCCACCGGCCTGCCGGCCGCCCGGCTCGCCCTCACCGACCTCCGGCCGTTCCGACCGGTCGCCGCCGCCAACAACCCCGAGGCCGTCGCACGGATCACCGCCCACCCCACCGCCCCGCTGCTCGCCCGCACCCTGCGGGCCGGTATCTACGACGAACTCGGCTGGCCCGCCCTCGACCAGGCGCTCGGCCGCCTCGACACCGAGACCCGCGCCCCCTCGCGGCAGCACCGCGGCTCCGACGAACTGGTCGTCGCCGACGCCTGGCCCGCGCTGATCCTCGCCCGCGGCCACAAGGCGCTCGTCGTCGGCCCCGACGGCATCCTCCTCGACCACGACCTGCGCATCCCGCCCGGCCGCGACCACTACGCCCGCCCCCACTTCCGCTACGTCGACGGCGAACTGCTCGTGCTGTGGTGGCAGGAGAACAAGCTCCACGCCTACTGGTCCCACCGCCCCACCGAGGTGTTCACCCCCGACGGCGAGAGCGTCCCCCGCTGGTGGTCCGGGACGGGCGACACCGTCTCCGTGCCGCTGCCCGGCGGTGGCCGCGCGACCGGCGGCCGCACCCTCCACGCCGGGGACACCACCCTGCCGCCCGACCGCCCCGTCATCGGCGACGGCACCACCCTCTGGCGCCAGGGCCGCCAGGGCCTGCAACAGGTCTGGCTGGAGTACGACCCCGCCACCGGCTCCCACGGCCGCGTGTCCCTCCCCGCGCTGCTCCGCGCAGCCGTCAGCGACGACACCGACCTGCTCCACGAGGAGTGCCGGGTCCTCCCGCTGCAGCCCGGTCTGGAGAACACCCCCTTCGGCACCGACGGCACCGTGCTGGGCCGGTGGGTCCGCAGTGACCGCACCACCGGCGACCGCACCGCCGGCACCCCCGACGGCCGCACCGTCACCCTCACCGGCCACGCCCCGCCCCACCTGCCCGTCCCGCTCGGCAGCCTCGCCCTCCCGGGCGGCGCCGCACCCGTCGCCGCCCGCAGCCGCGGCCGCGTCGACCTGTACGCCACGGACGACACCAGCCCCACCGGCGCCCTCGGCCACGTCGTCACCGGCGAACGCGGCGGCGAATACGCCTCCGGTACCCGCCTGGTGCCGCCGCTGGAGTACTGGCACGCACTCCGCCCCCGCGACGAGGCCGCCTCCCTCGCCCTGCGCACCCTCACCGACGCGCAGGTCACCGAACTCCTCGACACCGCCGCGACCATCACCGCCGAGCACAGCGCCGCCCGCTCCGCGGAACCCGACGCCGCCGACAGCGACGCGGACACCGACGCCGCCGCCGCGAAGCGGCGCGCCGTCGCCGGGAACGACCTCGACCAGGCGCTCCGCGCCGCCGTCTCCGCCGCGCTCCCGGCCGTGCACGACTCCCGGGTGCTGACCGGCGTCCTCGGGCTGGTGCGCGTCACCCTCCGCCACACCGAGGCCGCGGTGGCGTTCGCCGCCCCGCCCGCCGCCCCCCAACCGGCCAAGAACCAGGAGATGTTCGCCGACCACAAGCCGGAGCACGGCGACGACGGCACCCTCCGGCAGGCCGTCAGCCGCATCGGTGGCGGCGGCGGATGGTGGGGCGGCAGCGGCCAGTGGACCGCGCTGCGACAGATCCGCTCCGTCAACCACGTCCTCTCCGGGAACCCCGCCACCGGGAAGCCGCTGTCCCGCGCCCGGGCACTGCCCCCGCTCACCGGCGGCTGGAGCTCCGAGGACCGCACCGTCCCCCGCTCCTCCGTCGACTGGGCGCCGCTCCTGGAACGGCTGCGCCCCCTCGCCTACCGCGCCGCCTCGCCCGCTCTCGCCTCCCACGAACGCACCGCGCTGCTGCTGCTCTTCCAGGCGATCAGCGAAGGCCCCCTCGCCCGCGCGGCAGGGGTGATCCGCCACATCCGCATCAGCGAACCGGCACGCGACCACCACCGACAGGAGCGCATCGGGCAGGTCCTGCGCCACGGCGACCGCACCGTCGTCATCATCTCCGGCGGTGGCTGGGACCGCGAGACCGGACGGATCGACTGGGAAGCGCTCGACCACGACCCCGCCGGCCGCTTCGGCGCCGTCGCCGACTTCGCCCTCGACAACGCGGCGGTCTGCACCGCGCCCTGGACCGGCGAACGCCTTGCCCCCGTCGCCTGGCTGGTCACCGACAAGGGCCCGGCTCCATGGAACCCCGACGCGCCCGCCGCCCTCGCCGACGCCATCGGTGACGGAGCGACCGGCCCCCTGGAGGCCGCCGTGCTCCTCGCCGCGCTGCCCGACAGCCCCGACGCCGCGGTCCTCGCCCCGACCGGGCTCAGGACCCAGCAGTGGAAGACCGGCTATGCCCGGCTCACCGCCCTCGGCGAGGGCACCACCTCCGAGCTGATCGGCGCCCTCCTCCCCGACGACCCCGCCCAGCTGTGGTCGATCGGGCCCGACACCGCCGCCGCGGCCCGCCGCTGGACCGAACTCCGCGGCGGCCGCCTCCGGATACCCGAGGAACTCGCCCTGCTCGGCGTGATCACCGGCGATCCGGAGCCCGTGCTCAACCCGGCCGCGACCCCCTGGCTCACCCGGACCACCGTCCAGCGCGTCAACGACCACGGCCACCTCGCGGCCGCCGACCCCGAGGCGCTCCCGAACGGGCGGCAACTGGCCGGCGCCGTCGACGCACTCGCCTCCCTCGCCTACCACCTGCCGTACGGCGACCCGCTGCGCGCCCGCCTCCCCGAAGGCCTCGCCGCGCTGCGGCGGCGCCTCGACGACCCCGGGCTCCTGGTCGACCTCCAGATCAACTGGACCAGCACCGGGAAGCCCACCTCCGCCGCGCTCCGCACCGCCCACCACCTGCCTCCCGCCGGGGCGTCACCCACCGGCCTGACCCCCGTCGGCGAGGTGTTCGTCCTCTCGCCCTGGTACGGCAGCAGCGAGGCCGTCCTCGTCCGCCCCGCCGGACTGAGCGGCGCGGACGACCCCGCCCACGACCTCGTCGACGGGCTCGTCGGCAGCCGCACCCACGGCGCGGCCGTGCTGCGCACCCTCCACGACGCGGGGTTCGCCCGGGCGCTCGCCGCGGACGGGCCGCCCGGACCCGCCCAGGACCCCTCCCGCAGCGCACCCGAACTCGTGGCGGAGGCCGCCGCTGCACTCGGCATCGGCGAGGACGCGGCCGTCCTCTACCTCCAGCTGCTCGCGCTGCCCGACCCCACCGACCGCAACTGCGTCCGCTGGACCGGCTGGAAGCCCGCCCGCGCCAAGCGGGCCCGCGCCGAACTCGCCGCCACCGACCTCGTCGTCGAGGCCAAGCGCGCCCGCGCCGGGCGCAGCCTCTTCCTGCCCTGCGGCTGGCTCGACCTGAAGGCGCCCGCCCTGCCGGTCGAGACCTGGAAGGAAGCGCTCTACCCGCTGACCGGGCGCGAGCGCGCCGCCCCGCACCTCCCCGTCCCCGACCTGTTCGCCCTCGCCTGGGAACGCGTCCGCTCCGGCGACGGCCCCGCCTACGAGGAACTCACCACCCGCACCACCCGGAAGGGCCGCCGATGACCACCCCCGCAGGGACCGGACCGCACGGCACCGCGTCCGCACCGGACGCCCCGGCGCCCGCCCGCCAGGTCGTCCCGCCCGAGGAACTCCACGCCACCGAGCTGGCGTTCCTCGCCGCCCACGACACCGGCTCCCGCCCTCCGGGCTGGCGGCTCACGCCCCGCGCGGTCGTCACCTTCGTCATGGGCTCCCGCGGCGTCGCGCTCACCCTCCCCGACGACACCGCGCCGCCCGCCGGCGTCCCCCGGCGGCTCGTCGTCGAGGGCAAGTTCGTCGGCGACCGCGCCCTCGTCGAGCGGTGCGTCGTCACCCTCGCCGGTGAGCGCGCCCTGCTGCTCACCGGCGAGCCGGGCACCGCCAAGTCGATGCTCTCCGAGCTCCTCGCCGCCGCTGTCTGCGGCAGCAGCCAACTCACCGTCCAGGGCACCGCCGGCACCACCGAGGACCAACTCAAGTACGGCTGGAACTACGCACAGCTGCTGGCCGGCGGCCCCAGCCCCGACGCGCTCGTCCCCTCGCCGATCCTCACCGCGATGCGGCGCGGCGCCGTCGGCCGCGTCGAGGAGGTCACCCGCTGCCTCCCCGAGGTCCAGGACGCCCTGGTCTCGCTGCTCTCCGAGCGACGGATCGCCGTTCCGGAACTCGCCGGCGGGCCCGACGCCACCGCCCACGCCGCGCCCGGCTTCAACCTCATCGCCACCGCCAACCTCCGCGACCGCGGCGTCTCGGAGATGTCCGCCGCGCTCAAGCGGCGTTTCAACTTCGAGACCGTCGGCCCCATCGGCGACCTCGACGCCGAGACGGCCCTGGTCCGCCGCCAGGCCCGCGCAGCCCTGGAACGCTCCGGCGCCGCGTTCCAGGTCGACGACGCGGTGCTGGAAGCACTCGTCACCGCCTTCCGCGACCTCCGCGACGGACGCTCGGCGGAAGGCTGGGAGGTCGAACGCCCGTCCACGGTGATGAGCACCGCGGAAGCGGTCGCCGTCGCGGGCGCCCTCGGTCTGGCCGCGGCCTACTTCCCCGGCGACCGCGACGTCCTCGGCCTCCTCCCCGGGCACCTCCTCGGCGTCGTCCGCAAGGACGACCCGACCGACGCCGCCCGGCTGCGGGGCTACTGGGACGGCCCGGTCCGGCGCCGCGCCGAGGAGGGCTCCGCCACCTGGCGCGCCCTGTGGGACCTCCGGACCGAGCTGGAGGACTGAGCACCGTGCCCGACGCCCCGGCCCGCGCAGCGCTGGCGACCCTGACCGCCCCCGACGCCCCGTACCTCATCGGCGTCCGGCACCACTCGCCCGCGCTCGCCGCCGCCGTGCCCGCCCTGCTGACGGCGGCGGACCCGCAGGTGCTCCTGGTGGAGCTGCCGGCCGAGACGCAGCCCTGGCTGCGGTGGCTGGCCGACCCGGCCACCACCGCCCCGGTGGCCCTCGCGGCGGTCCCCTCCCGCGCCGCCGCGAGCGGCGGCGCGGGCACCGCGTTCTACCCGTTCGCCGAGTTCTCCCCGGAGTTCGCCGCCGTGCGCTGGGCCGCCGCGGCCGGGGTGCCCGTGGTCGCCTGCGACCTGCCGCTGGCCGACCGCGCGTGGTCCGCCGCGGACCCGCCCACCGCCGAGCCGACCGACACGGCCCCGACCGACACGGCCCCGACCGACGGGGTGCCCGGGGCCGGCGGGCTCTGGCAGGCCATGCGCGACCGGGCGACCGGCCGCGCCGGGGACGACCTCTGGGACCGCCTCGTCGAGGCCACCGCGCCCGGCTCCACCCCCGAGGCCGTCCGGCGGGCGGCGCTGCTCGCCGGCTGGGCCCTCCGGCAGGACGCCGGGACGGCCGTCCCCGCCAAGGACCTCGCCCGGGAGCAGCACATGCGGGGCTGCCTCGCCGCCGCCCGCGCCGACGGCCGACGCGTCGCCGCCGTCATCGGCGCCTTCCACGCCCCCGCCCTGCTGCCGGGCCCGCACAGCGGGACGGGCCAGGGCGGCGGCACGGCCACCGCCGCGCAGGCCGGGGCCGGCCCGCGAGCGGGTGAGGCCCTGCCCTGGCCCCACCCCGAGGCCGTCGTCCGCACCGCCGTCGGCGACCCTCCCGAGGACACCGCGGAGCCCGGCCCCGCAACCGCCGCCACCGTCGGCCGGGGCGAGCGATCGGCCCCGGGCCCGGCCCCCGCCGACGCGTGGTCCGTCTCGCTGATCCCCTACACCTACGCGCTGCTCGACGAACGCTCCGGCTACCCCGCCGGCATCCGCGACCCCGAGTGGCAGCACCGCGTGCTCACCGCGGGCGGGGACCCGGGGGCCGTCGCCGACGCCCTCACCGCCACCGCCGTCCGCATCAGCGCCGCCCTGCGGCGGCTCGGCCACCCGTCGGGGCCCGCCGACGCCCGGGAGATCACCCGGCTCGCCGGCGACCTCGCCCGACTCCGCGGCCTCCCCGCGCCCGGCCGGGGCGAACTCGCCGAAGCTGTCCAGACCGTCCTGGCCCAAGGCGAGTTGCACGGCCGTGGCCGCGCCGTCGCGCGCGCTCTCGACGAGGTCCTCGTCGGCAGCCGCACCGGCGCCGTGACGCCCCGAGCCCCCCGCGCCGGGCTCGCCCCGGCCGTGGAACGGGAGCTGGCCGAACTCGGGCTGCCCGGACCGCACGACCCCGCCCGGCCCAGCCGGGAGCTCCGCCTCGACCCGCTCCGCTCCGACCTCGACCGCCGCCGCGAACTGCTGCTGCGCCGCCTCACCGTCTGCGGCGTCCCCTACGCCGAACCGCGCGATGTCGCCGGCACCGGAGGCGCCGACGCCCTCACCGTCCGCTGGGAGCTCCGCTGGACCCCGGCCACCGCCGCCGTGCTCACCGCTGCCACGGTGCGCGGCGTCACCGCGGCACAGGCCGCCGAGGGCGTGCTCCGTGAGCGACACCGCGCCGAGCGGGACGAAGGCGGCCCGACAGCCGCCCAGATCCTCACCGGACTCCACGACGCAGCCGCCTGCGGCACGACGGCCCTCGCCGACGAACGCCTCACCGAGACCGCCGACCTGCTCCCGGGCTGCGCCACCCTCCCCGAACTGCTGTCCGCGCTCTCGCTGGTCGACCGGGTCCGCTCCGGCCACATCCCCGGCCTCCCCGCGGACGAGGAACGCGCCGGGCGGTGCGCGGCCACCAGCGAGACGCTGACCACCGCCGGGGTGCGGCAGCTCGACGGGCTGACCGGCTCCGAGGAACCCGACGACGCCCGCGCGCTCGTCGAACTCGCCCACCGCGCCGACCTCTTCGGCGGCGTCCGCCTCACCGCCGCGCTGGACCGCCTCGCCACCGAGGGCACCCCGCTGATGCGGGGCGCGGCCGGCGCCGTCCTCGTCCTGCTCGGCCATGAGGACCCCGCCGTGCTGGGGGAGCGCGCCGCCGCGTGGGTCGACGCGGCCACCGACCCCGAGCGGCGGGCCGCCCTCACCGCCCGGCTCACCGGGCTGCTGACCGCCGCCGGCCCCCTGCTGGAGGCCGTCCCGCACGCCCTCGACCCGCTGCTCGCACGCGTCACCGACCTGCCGGACCGCGACTTCCTCGACCGGCTGCCGTCGCTGCGCGGGGGATTCGACACCCTCAGCCCTGCCGCCCGGGAGCGCCTTCTCACCGTCGTCGAGGAACGACTCGGCGCCGCCCTGAGCGTGGCGCCGACCGACCCCGGGGCGCTCGCCGTCAACGCCCGCGCCGACCTCGCCGCCCGCGCAGCCCTCGAACAGCTCGGTCTCCTCCCGCCGCCGACACCGGCGTCCGGCACCGCCCCCGACACGGCCCCCGCGCCGCCGGCGTCCGCGGGTGCCGCCTCGGCCGACGGCGCCCTACCCGCAGCCGAGCCCCGCGCAGCCCAACAGGCGCTCACCCAACCGCCGCCCAGCGACCCGCCGCCCACCGAGTCGCTTTCCGC
>NZ_JAAVJD010000066.1:0-14878 GCF_012033735.1 Streptomyces lonarensis
GTCGACCAACCGGTGCGACAGCCCGGTCAGCCGCGTCGCCTCCAGCGCTGCGGCCACCGCCTCCCCGTCCTCCGCACCGGCCGGTCACCGCTCCCCGTCGTCCTCGGCACCTCCCACCCCGCCGGCCCCGGCCCCGGCGCCGACCCCGTCCGTCCGCCCGCCGTCGGCGAGCAGCGCCCGGATCTCGTCGGGGCCGCTCTCCACGAGGGCCTCGTCGAGCAGCACCCAGCGGGTGACCCCCACCGCCTCCAGGAACGCCAGGTCGTGGCCGGCGATCAACAGCGCTCCCCGGTAGGAGGCGAGCGCCTCCGTGAGCCGCCGGACGCTCGCCAGGTCGAGGTTGTTGGTCGGCTCGTCCAGCATCAGCAGCTGCGGCGCGGGGGAGGCCAGCAGCATGGCGGCGAGCGCCGCGCGGAACCGCTCCCCGCCGGACAGCGTGCCGGCCGGCTGCTCGGCGCGGGCCCCCCGGAACAGGAACCGGGCGAGCTGCCGCCGGATCTCGTTCTCCGGCACCCCCGGGGCGACGGCGGCCACGTTGGCGGCGACGCTCGCCCCGTCGTCCAGCACGTCGAGTCGCTGCGGCAGGAACCGCAGCGGCACGTGCGCGCGGACCTCGCCCGACGCGGGGGCCAGCGCCCCGGCGACGGTCCGCAGCAGCGAGGTCTTGCCGGCGCCGTTGCGGCCGACCAGCGCGACCCGCTCCGGGCCGTGGATGCGGAGATCGCCGTGGCGCAGCCGCCCGTGGGGCAGCCGCAGCCCCTCGACGGTCAACACGGTCCGGCCGGCGGGTACCTCGGTCCGCGGCAGGTCCACCCGGATCGCGGCGTCCGCGCGCACCGCGTCGGCGGCCTCCTCGCGGCGCTCCCGCGCCTCGTCCAGCCGGTCCTCGTGGAGCCCGCGCAGCTTGCCCGCCGACTCCTGCGCGGCGCGCTTGCGGTTGCCCGCCACGATGCGGGGCGCCCGCCGCTCGGCCTGCATGCGGCGGCTGTTCCGCTCCCGTCGGGCGATCTTGATGCGGGACTCCTCCAGTTCCTTCTTCTGGCGCCGCACGTCGGCGTCGGCCACCCGCAGCAGCCGCTCCGCGGTCTCCTGCTGCGCGGCGACCGCCTCCTCGTAGGCGGACCAGCCGCCGCCGTACCAGGCGACCTCGCCGGACCGCAGCTCCGCGATCCGGTCGACGCGCTCCAGCAGCTCCCGGTCGTGGCTCACCACGACGAGGACGCCGCTGCGCCAGGTGTCGACGGCCTCGTAGAGCCGGCGGCGTGCGAACAGGTCGAGGTTGTTGGTGGGCTCGTCCAGGAGCAGCACGTCCGGCCGGCCCAGCAGCAGCGCGGCCAGTCGGAGCAGCACCGTCTCGCCGCCGGACATCTCGCCGACCCGGCGGTCCAGACCGAGGTGGTCCAGGCCGAGGGAGCCGAGCGTCGCCAGCGCGCGCTCCTCGACGTCCCAGTCCTCACCGACCGTCTCGAAGTGGGCCGGGTCCACGTCGCCCGACTCGATGGCGCGGACCGCGGCCCGCTGGTCGGCGATGCCGAGCGCCTGCTCCACGCGGAGCCCGGTGTCGAGGGTGAGGGTCTGCGGCAGCAGCGCCAGGCTGCCGGTGACGCCGACCGAGCCGCTCTCCGGCCGCAGCAGGCCGGCGAACAGCCTCAGCAGGGTCGACTTGCCGCTGCCGTTGGCGCCGACGAGGCCGGTGCGGCCGCGCGGCACGGTCATCGACAGCTCCTCCAGCACCGGTGTGCCGTCGGCGTAGCGGAAGCTCAGGGCGGAGCAGGTCAGGGCCGCGCCCGCCGGGGTGGTGTGGGACATGGGTCACTCGCAGTCGTCGACGCTGGTCGGGGGACTCGTCTGCGAGCACCGTGCGGCGACGACCGGGCCGGCTCGGGGAGCGGCGGATCAGGTGCGGGGAGTCGTCCTGCTCCGTTCCCGACCGTGCGGCCGACCGCAGGGCGGCCGGTGTCGGGGAGCCTGGGGCGGTCGGGCCGTCCGCGGCACGAGGGCCGGGGAGGGCTCCGGGATCGCCCGTCGGCGGGAGGGACGGCGGGTGCACCGAGGTCGCGTCCACGCGGGACGTCACGGGCGGCGGCCGCAGCGAAGGGCCTGCACGGGCGCGTGACGCCGTACGGCCGAGCCGTACCGCGCGATGTTCGCGTACCTCAGATGCGCAACGTCCACCTCTATCGGAGACAACAGGACGTCTCGACTGTACCGCGCCCCACCGGGCCTGCCCACCGGTTTACGGCGCGCCCCGGTGGCGACGGCGATCCGTCGTCCCCAGCCTGTGGATATCTTTTCGCGCCGAGCCGCCTTCGCGCCGAGCAGCCTTCGCGTCCCCGTTCCTGCAGCCGACCCCGCCGCGCTTCCGCCGCCGGGAGCAACGGCCTCGGCGGCAGAAGGACACGGCGGGACACGGCAGGTCACGGGAACGGCCCCGGCCGCCACCCCGCAGGGGAGTGGCGGCCGGGGCCGTCGGCTGCGCACGTCGCGACTACTCCGCCGCGTCGCCGTCCTTCGCCTCGGAGCCGCTCTTGGCCTCGGCGGCGTCCTTCGCCTCGGCGGCGGCCTTGAGGGCCTGCTGCGCGGAGGGCCGCAGCGAGAGGTGCAGCTCCTTGAGCCGCGACTCGTCCACGGTGGAGGGCGCGCCCATCAGCAGGTCCTGCGCGTTGCCGTTGAGCGGGAACGCGATGGTCTCGCGGATGTTCGGCTCGTCGGCCAGCAGCATCACGATGCGGTCCACACCGGGGGCGATGCCGCCGTGCGGCGGGGCGCCGAAGGTGAAGGCGCGCAGCATGCCGCCGAACTCACGCTCGACGTCCTCGTTGGAGTAGCCGGCGATCTCGAACGCGCGGTACATGATCTCGGGCTCGTGGTTCCGGATCGCGCCGGAGGACAGCTCGGTGCCGTTGCAGACGATGTCGTACTGCCACGCCAGGATGTCCAGCGGGTCCTTGCTGTTGAGGGCCTCCAGCCCACCCTGCGGCATCGAGAACGGGTTGTGGGAGAACTCGATCTCCCCGGTGTCCTCGTTCTTCTCGAACATCGGGAAGTCGACGATCCAGCAGAACCGGAAGACGCCCTCCTCGAAGTGGCCGGTGCGGCGGGCGGCCTCGACGCGGACCGCGCCCATGATCTTCGAGACCTCGTCGTACTCGCCGGCGCCGAAGAAGATCGCGGTGCCGGCCTTCGCGCCGAGCCGCTCCACCAGTGCGGTGGTGTTCTCCTCGGTGAGGAACTTGGCGATCGGGCCGGTCAGGGCGTTGCCCTCCCCGACGCGGACCCAGGCCAGGCCCTTGGCGCCCTGCTCGACGGCGAACTCGCCCATCTGGTCGAAGAACTTCCGCGGCTGGTCGCCGGTGTCCGGCACCGCGAGGGCGCGAACGTGCTTGCCGGCGAACGCCTTGAACTCCGAACCGGCGAACACGTCGGTGACGTCGACCAGTTCGAGCTGGGCGCGCAGGTCGGGCTTGTCCGAGCCGTACTTCTCCATGGCCTCCCGGAACGGGATGCGCGGGAACGGCGAGGTGACGTGCTTGCCGTTGCCGAACTCCTCGAACAGCTCCGTCATCACCTTCTCGATGACGACGAAGACGTCCTCCTGCTCGACGAAGCTCATCTCGACGTCGAGCTGGTAGAACTCGCCCGGCGAGCGGTCGGCGCGGGCGTCCTCGTCGCGGAAGCACGGCGCGATCTGGAAGTAGCGGTCGAAGCCCGCGATCATCAGCAGCTGCTTGAACTGCTGCGGGGCCTGCGGCAGCGCGTAGAACTTGCCGGCGTGCAGCCGGGACGGCACCAGGAAGTCACGGGCGCCCTCGGGGGAGGTCGCCGACAGGATCGGCGTCGCCAGCTCGTTGAACCCCTGCGCCGTCATCTTCTGCCGGATCGCGGAGATCACCGCGGAGCGCAGCATGATGTTGCGGTGCATCCGCTCGCGGCGCAGGTCGAGGAAGCGGTACTCCAGGCGCCGCTCCTCGTTGACGCCGTCCTCGGCGTTGATGGTGAACGGGATCTGCTCGGCGGTGCCGAGGACCTCCACGCCGGAGACCTCGACCTCGACCTCGCCGGTCGGCAGCTCCGGGTTGACGTTGTCCGCGCCGCGCGCCACGACGGCGCCGTCGACGCGGATCACCGTCTCCTTCGACAGGGACGACAGCCGCTCGTTGACGTCGGTGCCGGGGCGCACCACGAGCTGCGTGATGCCGTAGTGGTCCCGGACGTCGATGAAGAGGATGCCGCCCAGGTTCCGGCGATTGTGCAGCCAACCCGACAGCCGGACATCACTGCCGATGTCCGCGGAGCGCAGTTCGCCGCAGGTGTGGGACCGGTACCGGTGCATCGCTCAATCCAAGTCGTCCGAGAGCCAGGGTCAACGGTTCACCGCCGGCTGGCCTCACGGGCGCCGACGGCGGAGCGACAGCGGCCACGACAGCGACAGCCGGGGGCACCTCAGACTACCGCCCCGGCCTACTCCCCTCGCCGTTCGGGCGTACTTACCCATAAAGTGAGACAAATGCGCACCGAGGATGTGCTGGCCGCGGCAGGGACCGGACTCTGGCGCTGGGACCACGCGACTGGTCTGGTCACGCTCGACGCCACCGCCGCCGGGTTGTTCGGCCTGCCCGAGCGGTACACCACCATCGGCGAGGCCACCGTCCGCGCCCGGGTCCACGTCGAGGACTACATCGAGCTGTACCGCGTCGCCACCCTCAGCGCCGCCGAGGAACGCATCGGGGAGAGCAGGCTCCGCGTCATCGCACCCGACGGGACGGACGCGCGCACCCTCCGCGCCCGGGTCCGCGCCCACGGCGAGGGCGACGACTTCGCGATGAGCGGCACCCTGATGGAGGTCCCGCCCAGCACCGCCGTCGCCGCCCCCCTCGGCCGGGACTGGCGGCTCTCCCGCGAGGCGTTCCTCCTCGACGCGGGCCGCGCCCTCGCCGAGGCCCGTACCACCGGCGAGGTGCTGCGCGTCGCCGCGGGGCTCGCCCTCCCCGGCTTCTCACCCGACGGGCTGATCGTCTTCGGCGTCGAGGCCGGGGAGCTGACCGTCGTCGGCCACCACGGCTACGCGATCTCCGCCACGCCGCAGCGCCGCCAGGCCGCCCGCGGCTTCGCCCCCACCCTCGACTCCCCGTACCCGGCCGCCGAGGCCATCCGCACCGGCCGCGCCGTCTACGTCCCCGGCCCGGCCGAGTACCAGCAGCGGTTCCCCGAGGCCTGGCCGTACGTGAAGGAGTTCGGCCGCTGTGCCTGGGCCTACCTGCCGCTGATCGTCGGCGGTAGGACCATCGGCGCGTGGATGGCGTCGTTCCCCGAGCCGGTCTCCTTCAGCCCCGACGAGCGGTCCGTGCTGACCACCGTCGCCCGCATGCTCGCGCAGGCCCTGGCCCGCACCCACGTCTTCGAGACCGAGCGTGAACTCTCCGCCGACCTCCAGCACACCATGGCGCCCGCCGCCAACCCCGACATCCCCGGCGCGCAGCTCATCGCCCGCTACGTCCCCACCGGCGGCGGGCTCCAGATCGGCGGCGACTGGTACGACGTGATCCCGCTGCCCTCGGACCGGGTCGCGCTGGTCATCGGCGACGTCCAGGGCCACGACGTGCGCGCCGCCGCGATCATGGCGCAGCTCCGCATCGCGCTGCGCGCCTACGCCGCCGAGGGCCACCGCCCCGACACCGTCCTCTCCCGCGCCTCCCGGTTCCTCTCCGGGATGCCGCTCTCCGGCGACGACCGGTTCGCCACCTGCCTGTACCTGGAGGCCGACCCGCGCACCGGCACCCTCGACGTCGCCCGCGCCGGCCACCCGGACCCGGCGGTGCGCCTCGGCGACGGCACCCCCGTGCAGCGACCGACGGTCGGCGGCCCGCCGCTCGGCGTCGTCCCCGACTGGTCGTACCCGACCACCCGCATCACGCTGCAGCGCGACGAGACGCTGCTGATGTTCACCGACGGCCTCCTGGAGACCGGCGGCCACACCCTGGACACCGGCTGGGCCCGGCTGGCCGGCATCCTGCGCGGCGAGCCCGCCGACGACCTGGAGAAGCTGGCGGACCGCCTCATCGAGGGCGTGCACGGGCCGCCCAGCCACAGCCACACCGGCCCGCTCACCGACCGGCGCGAGGACGACATCGCGCTCCTGCTGTTCAGCCTCCAGCACCCTCAGGCCCCGGAGCGGCGGCTGGTCGTCACCGTGGACCAGGCCGCTCCCGGGCGCATCGCCGAGGCCCGCCACCAGTTCGCCGAGCTGCTGCACGACTGGGCCGGCGCCGACCAGGTCGACGGGGCCGTGCTGATGCTCTCCGAGATGCTCACCAACGTCCTGGTGCACACCGACACCGACGCCCGGCTCACCGTCGAGATCACCGGACCGCCCGGCGGCCGCCGGCTCCGGGTCGAGGTCGCCGACGGCAGCGACGACCTGCCCCGCCGCCGCGAGCCGGGCGAGATGGCCTCGTCCGGGCGCGGGCTGCTCCTCATGGAGAACCTGGCCGACGCCTGGGGCGTCGACCCGCGCGGTGACGGCAAGGCGACCTGGTTCGAACTCCACGAGCGGTCCTCGGAACCCGGCTGAGGCCGGTGCGCGGGGGTCAGGCGGCCGTTCCCCGGCTGTCCGCGGCGCCTCGTAGGGTCCGCACCATGGCAACACGTTTCGAGGAGATCAGCGCGACCTTCTGGGACGCACCCGACCCGGGTACCGATCCCGCCACCGGCCCCGGAGCGGACGCCCCGCCGGAGGCGCACGGTGGGGACGACGCGCGCCACCCACCGCTGACGGACGAGGGCGTCGCCGAGGCGGAACGCACCCTCGGGGTGACGCTTCCCCCGGAGCTGCTCACCCTGCTCCGGCTGCGCAACGGCGGCACGGTCTCCACACGCCGGGACGCCTTCCCGACCGAGCGGCCCAACGCCTGGGCCGACGACCACGTGCCGTTCGACGAGCTCCTCGGCATCGGCGACCCGGAGGACGGCGTCTCCCTGGTGGAGACGCCCTACCTCGTGCAGGAATGGGGGCTCCCCTCCCCCGTGGTGCTGCTCTCCGGGGACGGCCACACCTGGATCGCGCTGGACTACCGCAGCTGCGGCCCCCACGGCCGACCGCCGGTGGTACTCCTTGCCGCCGCGGACGGCAGCGGCCCCGCGGCGGTGACCCCTCTCGCACCCGATTTCCGGAGCTTCGTCGAGGGACTGACCGGCGCCGAGCAGTTCCGCGACGACGATCCCGAGGCGTAGGGGGCGTCGTCGTCCGGAGTGCCCCACCGCGGTCAGGGGCGAGGTGGAGCGGCCGGCCCCCCGCCCGCCACCTGGAACGGCGCGGCGGACCGGCGCGGCACACGCCGCCCCGGTCCGCCCCGGCCCGCCCCGGTCCGCCTCACGCCCCGGCGAGGGTCAGTCCGCCTCGCAGGCGACGTCCTCGTCGGGGCGCTCGCCCGTGACGAGGAACTCGGTGACCAGATCGTTGGCGCAGGTGTTGTCCTGCATCAGGTAGGCGACGTGGCCGCCCTGGTCGGCGGTGACCAGCCGCACGCGGTCGCCCAGCGCCTCGTGCATCTCCCGGGCGCCCGTCAGCGGGGTCGCGGGGTCGCGGAGGTTCTGCAGCAGCAGGATGTCGGCCTCGCTCCGGTCGGTGATCTCCACCGGCTCCTCCACGGGCTCGGAGGGCCAGAACGCGCAGGGGGTGACGTTGGCGGCAGCGGCCCCGAACAGCGGGAACTCCTCCCGGTCCGACGCGACGTTCCGCGTGTAGGTCTCGACGTCCGACGGCCAGTCGCTGTCGTTGCAGATCACGTGCAGCTGGCTCGCCAGGTAGTTGTCGGACGGGATGTCGCCCCCGGCCGCCGCCGCCACGTCGGGATCGACCTCCGGCTCCGGGACCTCCTCACCGGTGTCCAGGGCCTGCCAGACCTCCGCGAGCTGCGGGAACTTCTCGTCGTAGTAGAGATGGTCGAACGTCAGCTGGCGGAAGACCTGACCGGTGTAGCCCTCGGGGGACGGCTCGGCGTCCAGCCGCTCACCGAGGTCGAGGTAGGTGGCCTCGACCTCCGCCGGGGTCTCACCCAGCCCGTAGGTCTTGTGCTCCGCGGCGGCGAACGCCGCGAAGTCGGGGAAGCGGTCCTCGAAACCCTCGGCGAAGCTCCGCGCGAAGTCGGCGTCCCAGCCGCCGGGCCCCGTCACGCTGTCGAGGACGACCCGGTCGACCTGCTCCGGGAAGAGCGAGGTGTAGACCGCCCCGAGGTAGCTGCCGTAGGAGATGCCGAAGTAGGAGACGGTGGATTCGCCCAGCGCCTCGCGGACCCGGTCCAGGTCGCGGGCGGTGTTGGCCGTGGTGATGTACGGCAGCAGGTCGGCGGTCGGCGAGTCCCCGCACTTCTCGGCGACGGCCGCCACCCGCTCGGCCTCGGCGGCGACGTCGTCCTCGTCCCTGGCGTGGAGCGGGATGTTGGTGGGGTGGTCCGTCAGCTCCAGCTCGCAGGTCACCGGGGTGCTGTGGCCCACGCCGCGCGGGTCGACCCCGATGACGTCATAGGTGTCGAGGACGTCCTGCGGTACCCCGAGCTCCGCGAGCTGCGCCGGCATCTGGAGGGTCTGCCCACCGGGCCCGCCGCCGTTGAGCAGGAGTACGCCGTGCCGGTCGTCGCCCTCGGCGGCGAGCCGGGAGACGGCTATCTCGATCTCCTCGCCGTCGGGGTCGTCGTGGTCGAGAGGGACGCCCAGGGTGGCGCACTCCAGGCCCGGGACGGCGACGTCCTCGGGGCAGTCGGTCCAGTCGAGGCTGTCGCCGTTGCCGTCGGCGGGCGATCCACCGTCCGCCACGTCGGCGGCGACCGGCTCGCTGTCCGTTCCGTCCGAGGAGGAGCAGCCTGCGAGAGTCAGCGCCGACACCAGCGTGACGGCGACGAGGGGAGTGCTTGGCCTTCTCACCGAGGTCCTTTCCGTGGGGGGCGGGGCCACCGCCCCATGGAAGAAGGTGCCCCGCGTGTGCAGGGGCTCGGCTGCCCCGGCCGGGCGCGGTGAACCCGACCACGGCGTCGTTGTCGGGTTTCGATCGGCTCACCGACCGCAGTGCCCGCCCCGCCCCGCCGCTGCGGCGCCGCCCGTCCGCTGCCGCAGCCCACGCGAGCGAAGACCGCGCCGGTGGCGGCCCGGGCCCGACCGGGCGGGCCCTACGCGCCGCCCTCGATGAGCGCCGCCAGCCGCGCGCCCGCGCGAAGCAGCGCCAGCGACCGGCTGCCGATCTCCTCCAGCCGGGCGTCGAGCGCGGTGACCGACTCGCTCACGTCGTCCAGGCTCCGCACGGCGGCGACGGCCCGCCGCACCTCGGGAATGCGGTAGCCGCCGGCGCGCAGCGCCGCCGTAATGCGGGCCTCCCGCACGGCGGGCAGGCCGTAGCGCCGCGCCGCGCCGACCCGAGTGGAGACCCGTTCCGGCGCGACCAGCCCGGCCTGCTCCCAGAAGCGGAGCGTCGACGGCCGGACGCCGATGGCCTGGGACAGCTGGGTGATGGTCATCGCGTCGCCCGGTACCGGATCGGCGTCGGTGCCGGCCTCGGCGCGCACGGCCCGCAGCGCCGACCGCGCGGCGCGCGCCTGCTCCCGCTGCTCGTTGAGGGCGGTGTGGAGCCCGCAGAGCAGCGCAGCGCCGTCGGCGGGCGGCAGTACCCGCAGCTCACGCATGGTCCGCCGTGCCTCCACCGGCCCCACCGCCGCGGCGAGGTCGCGGTAGGCGAGGAGCGCCACGACGTGGCCGTCCCCGAACCGGCGGTACCCGTTGGCCGCGCGCTCCGCCGGGGGGATCACCCCGCCCGCCTCCAGGTCACGCACCTGCTGCACGGAGTACCCGGCCAGCGCCGCCACCGCCGCCGTGCCCATCGACGCCGAACCCATCGACGCCGAACCCGTCGACGCCGTGCGCATCGACGCCGAACCCGCCGCCCCGACCACGGAACCCTCCACAAGCACTTCAAGGGGACGCTTGAACCATGAGTATGGACGAGGTCCTTGAGAAGCTGCTGAAAGCGATGCGCACCTTCGACGGTGTGCTGGAGGTGGCACCCGGGGAGGGCAGCGGGTTCCCCGAGGTCGCGTGGGGCGACCACTTCTTCTACTTCGCCCCGGACGGCCGGATGCCGGAACGCGGCCAGCCGTACGCCACCGTCGTGACGAAGAACCAGCCCGGCGACGCCCTGTCCGAACTGGACCGCCCAGGGCGTTGGCGGCTGAACGTGCACGTCGGACGGCGGGCGTTCACCGAGCTGACCGGTGAGGAGCCCGGCGACCCCGCCGGCGACCGCGACCACGCCGCCACCGACGTCCTCCAGCCGCACCCGGTCTACCGTTCCCACGGGTGGGTGGCGATCGTCAACCCCACCGACCGGAGCCTCCCGGAGCTGCTGCGCCTGCTGCGCTCGGCCCACGACGACGCCCGCCGCCGCGCGGCACGCCGCGACACCACCGGCTGACCCCGCCGGCCGCCCGTCAGCAGCGGACCGGGGCGGGCGGCACGGGGAACCGGGCACAACGCGTACCGCTGGTATAGCTGTCCACGTACAGCGCGAAGGAGGCCGCCTCGCGCGCGGCATCGGCCGACACCCCCGGGTAGTACGCCGCGATGTCCTCCGGCCGCACGCCGTCCTCGACCAGCTCCGCGACGACGTCGAACGGCACCCGGGTACCGGTGATGACGGGCGCTCCGCCCTGGGTTCGGGGATCGACGGAGACGTGCGGTTTCGGCTGCAGCAGGTGAGGGACCACGACGCCGGGGCGGGGGGCGAACTCCAGCAGGATGTCTGCCAGGGTCGCGATCACACGCTGGCCCGGCCGTGCGACCAGGTCCGTCCCGTGGTCGTCGTCCCCGACGAGCACGATCGAACCGTGGTCGGCGACGAGCGAGTAGCCGGAGAGGTGCTCCACCTCGCCGATCTTCTTCAGGTTGGCCAGTGCCTTGCGGATCTTCTGCAGCGATACGTCCTGCCGCAGGTGCGCGAACGTGCGGAGGGCCAGCACGTCGCGAAAAGAGTAGAGGGCAGGGCGGGAGGACAGCTCGGGGCGCAGAACGGGGCCCTGGCCGCGGTCCTGCCGCCAGGTCCGCAGCTGACCCGTGGTGGCTCCGGACAGGGCAGCAGCCACACGTGTCGGGTAGGCCATGGGTCTCACCCCCGGGACGGATCGCAGTTCGTACCGGCATCATGGCAGCTCGCCGCAGGCACAGCCACATCCCGTCGGCAGCGGCCGGTCGCCCGTTGGCGCTCTTGCCCCGAAGAGGTGACACCGGTTGACGGGCGACGGTGACCCCGTCCGAGAAGCCGTCGCGTTCGGCCCTGGTGCCCACGTTGTGCCGGGCCGGCGGCCCACGCGCACGCCGAGCGGGAAAACCGGGTGCGTACGCGGCCCGGTCGGTGTCTCATCGGGCCCATGACGATCGAGCTCCGAACCCCGGGCCCCGACCTGACGGACGTTGTGCTGGACGCGCTCCGGGAGTGGCAGGGAGAGGGCGCGGCCGTCCAACTCCACCCCGGGGACATCGGCTGGTTCCACCGGTTCGGCCCGGCGGCCACGACGGCGGCGCTCCGCGTCTGGTCCAGGCACGGGCGACCGGTCGCGGTCGGCCTGCTCGACGGCCCCCGACTGCTGCGGCTGAACGTCGCACCGGAGGCCTACGGGGACGGCGAGCTGGCCGAGCGGCTCGTCAGGGATCTGGCCGATCCCGCGCACGGCGTTCTCGGCGAGGGCCGGGCCTTCGTCGAGGCACCCATGGCGACCTCCGTGCACCGGCTGCTCGCCGAGCGCGGCTGGGCGGCCGACGAGCCCTGGACCCCGCTGCGCCGCGACCTCACCGACCCGGTCCCCGACCCCGGCCTGCGCATCGAGGTGGGCGGCCCCGACCGGGTCGCGGACCGGGTGGCCGTGCAGCGCGCGGCGTTCACCGGCTCCACGTTCACGCGGGAGCGCTGGGACCGCATGGCGGCGGGCGCGCCCTACGCCGACGCGCGGTGCCTGGTGGCGTACGACGACCGGGGGGCGGCCGTCGCGACCGCGACGGTGTGGTCCGCCGGACCGGGCCGGCCCGGTCTGCTCGAACCGCTGGGCGTCCACGCGGAGTACCGCGGACACGGCCACGGCCGGGCGATGGCCGTCGCCGCCGCGTCGGCCCTCCGCGGGCTGGGCGCGTCGTGCGCGCTGGTCACCACCCCGAGCTCCAACGTTCCCGCCGTCGCGACCTACCGCGCTGCGGGCTTCCGCGCGCTCCCCGAAACCCACGACAGCCGCCGCGAGTGAGGTATCCGCCACCGGCCTCGTGGGCACTCTTCCCGCGCGGACCGGGGCGGGCCGCAACAACGTGAGGGCTGCCGCAACGGTCGGAGGCCGCAGCGACTTGCCGAGAAGTGTGGCGGCCGTTCAGCGGTGTTGCTGCCCTCACGTGCTCGGCTCCACGAGAACGCCCCGGTCGGTTAAGTGCTCGACGACCAGCGAGCGGTGCGCGTGCCCTGGCACCACGCGGTCGCCGGTGCCGTAGGCGGCTCGTGCCACGACTCCCTGTCGGCGGCCACTGCCCGGAGGTTCAGGTGGCGAGTCGGTCCTTGACCGCCGCGTAGGCGAGGAGCAACCCGACCGCTTCGGTTGCTGCGGTGATGAGTGTCCAGAGGACGATCTCGGCGGCGGGGTAGTCGCCGGTGGCGCCGGAGAGGCCGGCGGTCAGCAGGGTCGCAGCCGTGGTGGCCAGGCATGCTGCCGCCACCCAGCAGAACTGGCGGCGCGTGCGCAGGCGGCCGAACATCACGCCGAGCATCGGACTCCTCCCACCTCGTCTGTCCGACAGTTCGTCAGCTCGTCCTGAAGGCGCAGCAGCACGCTGCCCCGGTAGGGCGCCGCGCGGCTACCGGCCGGCCGTGTGGTCCTCCGGGCGCCAGGCCCGCGCGCAGGCGCGGCACTCCAGCATCCCGTCCAGGCGGTCGCCTCGACCGCTCAACGTCCTGGTACGCCCGCCGCCGCAGCCGGGGCACCGCAGGCCCTTGCGGTTGGCCCACCGCGGGCTCGGTCGCCAGACCGCGAGGACGATCCCGATACCGCCACCGAGCACCAGCAGCACCAGCAGCGTCACGACACCCAGACCCGACATGTGGCCCCCCCTCCGATGTGAGTCGAAGGCTACCGGCGGCCCGACGGCGGGTCAGCCGAATGATCCGCAGGCAGCTCGCCGCCCCCAGGGACGCGTTGCCGGTCAGGCGGGCCAGGTGTAGCAGGCGGCGGGTGCGCTGCCGTCGTCGTGCCGGTGGTCGGTGTCGCCGAGGTACCGCCAGCCGAGCCGCCGGTAGAGGCGGGTCGCGGCTTGGTCCTTGTGCAGCACGTTGAGCACCAACCGCTGACCGGCCCCCTGCGCGTGGTCCATCACCGTGCGGACCAGCAGCCGGCCGACGGACCGGTTCCGAGCGTCCGGACTGACGAACAACCGGGCCAAAGCTCGCAGTTCGTCATCCGCAACGCTCTCGTCCCGGTCCCGGTCCCGCTCCCGGATCAACCGCGCCGCGTCCTCACCGTCCGCCGCCATGAGCGCGACGTGCCCCACGACCACACCGTCCAGCTCCGCCACCCACGACCGCAGCACGGCGGGAGAGGAGACCCAGGCAGTCGGGTCCGCGACCCCCTCGACCGGATACCCGTCCACCGCGTGGACCTTGACCAACAGGTCCGCCACCAGCGGCAGATCGGCGGGGCGGAGCGGTCTGATGCTCACTGGCTCAGTCTTCACGGGCACTCCACTGGCGCGTCGGGCACGGGGGAAGGTCCGCGCACGGCTGCGCGACTGCCCGCGTGGTGTGTAGGGCGTCCGGTCGTGGGTGGCGGGCCACGGCGCCGGCCCTCGTCCGGTGAATGGGGGCATGAGGCGGTGTCCTCACAACGCAGCCGACCACTTCAGCACCGTGGTACCCCGCACGATCTTGGTGGCGACTTCCACGACCCGTCCGTCCGCCAGCCAAACTGTCCGGGTCACACAGGTCACTGTGCTCATGGGGCCGCTGAGACCGAGCAACTCACCCTCATCGGCTTCAGCCGGTCGCGACGTCACTTCCTCAAGTACGCGCGTCTGCCGACTGTTGAGACGCATCGCGGCAAGCTCCCGGCTTCCTCCCGTGGACGACCGACGTGTCAGCTCGGGGGCGGCGTCCACGACGAATTGCGGGTAGTAGGAGACCGACACGTGGGTGGGAGAACCATCACGGGTCACGAGTCGCCGCCGCGCGGTGACGGGAGTGCCCGGTTCGACATCGAGCCGGTTTGCGATGGCGTCCGGCGCGGCCACCGAGGTGATGTCCAGGATCTGTGAGGTTTCCCCCTCCGCGAGGGACCGCCCCGACTCGGCGTGCATCTCGACCCGGGTTGGGATACCACTGCTGCCGTGACCGGCGACTACCGTGTGGCCCGGGCCACGCGTGGTCGTAAGACCCGCAGCGCTCAACTCCTGGTATGCGTGTGCGGCGGTCGCCATGCTGACGCCGTACTCCGCCATGATCTGTCGGGCCGTCGGCAGAGAGTCACCAGGGCGTAGGAGGCCTGTCCGAATCTTCTGCCGGTAGTCCGCCGCGATCTCCGCGTGCGCGGTCCGCATGGTCATCTCTCCTCCTCGGGTCCTGTCTGATCTGAACTCTGCTCTGGCTCGTGCAGAGCGTCCTCTCAGCCTCTCGACCGCGCCAACCAGGTTCTGCGTCAGGGACGGAGCATGAGGGATGAGCTGGTGTCGCCGTTTTTGCGGACTGCACTGATGAAGTGGCCCCAGGCGGCGGAGGGCATGAGCAGCGTGGCGCGGGTGGGTGCTTTGGAGTCGCGGACGGGGACGACTGTCGGGACGCCGTCCGCGACCTCCACGCAGGCGCCGCCGTCGGCGT
>NZ_JAAVJD010000066.1:14974-23721 GCF_012033735.1 Streptomyces lonarensis
GCGTTGCTGTGGCTGGAGGTGCGCCAGGCGGCTGCGGTCAGGTCGATGCGGGGTCGCATGGCACGTCCTCCAGGAAGCCGTGAATCAACTGGCGTGATGCGTCCGGCGAGAGTGCCCGGTCGCGCCCTTCCGTTCTGTCAGGCGGTGAGACCGTCGTGGCGAACCGCCGTGACGAAGTGGCCCCAGGCCGCGGAGGGCATGAGCAGCGTGGCGCGGGTGGGTGCCTTGGAGTCGCGGACGGGGACGACCGTCGGGACGCCGTCCGCGACCTCCACACAGTCACCGCCGTCGGCGTTGCTGTGGCTGGAGGTGCGCCAGGCGGCTGCGGTCAGGTCGATGCGGGGTCGCATGGCACGTCCTCCAGGAAGCCGTGAATCAACTGGCGTGATGCGTCCGGCGAGAGTGCCCGGTCGCGAACTCGATCGTAACTGAGTTGCAGCTGTTCGACAGTAGCCGTTTCCTCGACCAACTCGCTGGAATGTGAGGTCTCGATCCAGGCAACGGTGCGTCCTTCCGGCAACCGGAGAAAGTTGACGTAGGTGCTGGAGAGCACGTGCGGGCCGGTCGACAGCGGCACCACCTGCACGATGATGTTGGGCTGCTCTGCCGCAGCGAGGAGCTTGCGTAGCTGCTGTCGCCAGTGCTGCTCGTTGGTGATCGGAGTTCGGAGGACCGCCTCCGAGAGAATGGCGCGCAACTGAGGTGGCCGGTTGCCGTTCAGCTTCTCCTGTCGCCCCAGTCGGGCGTCCACCTGCCGTTCGAGGTCCGGTCCGGTGAGGCCGCCCGTGATCAGTAGCTGCTCGGCGTACTCACGGCTCTGGAGCAGCCCCGGGATCAGACCGGGTGAGTGGATCTGGATGCTCGTCGCCTCGTTCTCCATTTCCATGTACCGCCGGTAGCGCAACCGGAACTGCGAGGCGTCCTTCTGCGCGATCTCCCAGAGGATCAACAGGTAGTTGGTCCCGTACAGGCTGTCCAGCGCCTGGACCAGCTCGGGGCCGGCCAGGGATTCGCCGCTCTCCATCCGGGCGACGTGGGAGAAGTCGAACCTGATGGCGTTTCCGACCTCACGCAGCGAGAGGCCACTCGTGCGCCGAAGCGAGCGCAGCTCCTCGGCGAACCGGGCGCGCGGTTCTTGCGATCGCCCCGTGACGGCTCGGCGTGAGGGCATCGAACATCCTCTCGTTGTTTTTGTTGCGATTGCGTCTCCGGTGCGTCGGGGTTCTCCCGCAAAAGCTGGTGCGGGAGTTCCGTCGCGTTCATATTTGTAACGGTAGTGCTGTGCGGCGTCGTGCCGGGCGAATCCGGTGACCATCCGGGTCTTCGCGGTCGAGGGGGTTGTGGCACTGGTTCGGCTGCTGTAGGTGCGGGTTCGTCCCGTGCGGTCCCCGCCGGCCGGACCTGCGGTTGTCTCCTTGTGGCAGCGTCAGGAAGACCGTTGGCCTGAATTCGGTGACGCGCAGGAATGTGGGCTGGTGAGAGGTGGTTCGGTATGGAGACCCGTGTCTCGATGTCTTTCACGCATCCGTCGGATTCGGAGCAACCCCCGGTTGACGCGGAAGTCCCGTCGCTGCGGCAGTTGCAGTTGCGTCGAGCGAAACTGACCACGCAGATCGACGCGCACCTCCGGCTGCTCGGCGTATGGCGCCGGTGGCGCTCTCACGCTGTCGCGGGGCCCGCTCAGCGGCGGCGGTGTGCATGTCGACGGCGTGTGGTGCGAGACGGTGGTCCGGAGCCCGGACGCGGGGGCGGAGTGGCATCTCGGGGGCGGCTGGTCCACGACGGCGGCACTGGCGCTCGGCTGGATGCGCGGCGCGGCGTTACGCCTCGCGGACGCCCTCGACCCCCGGCCGTCGGACGGCCCGTTCCCGCCGGGCTGTCTGCGCCACGCCGCGCCCGACGACGGCAACCCCGGCGCGGTGTTCCGCGACTGGGCCGCCGACATCGACTACCAGGCCGTGCAGCAAGCGGCGCTCGACGCGGGCAGGCCGGTGAGCGTCAACAGCCGGGGCCCGGACGTGGTGTGCGGCAGCGGTGAGGTCGACGTCCTCTACTCGCTGTCGGCTCGCCCGGTGCGGGCCGGTGCTCCGTCGCGCCGTGTGGTCAGGGCGCTGTGAGCCGGGTCCACCCCGCGGCCCGGGCTGCCGCCCGAGCGCCACGGGGCGGCGCTTCCTTCCGACCGTCCATCGGAGGTCCCGTGCACGACGGCACCCGCTTCGTCCACGACCGGTGCGGCCGGCGCCGGCCGCACCGGTGGCGCCCGTCGCGGAGGACCACGCGGTGACCGGGTTCCCGTCGCTCCGTGCCTCGCCGCTCCGGCTCACCGCCGACCAGGTGCGCATCGGCGACCTGATCGCGTTCGCCGGCGGGGCGCCGCCCGTGAGCTTCACCGAGCACCGTGGCGGACTCGTGCTGCTCGAACTGGACGGCACCGTGCGGGTCACGCTGCCGCCGCGCACTCCCGTGGTGATCACCCGGCCCCGCCGACGGCACCGCCGTTGACGCCGGCGCCGATCCGCTCCGCGCCCGCCGGAGCTGCGGTGACGCCCGGAACCAGCCCGATTGTCAGTGGCCGGTGCGATGCTTCGAAGGAGTACTTGACGGAGCGGGCGCGGCGCGGAGGAACCCATGAGCGAACCCACGACGACCACCCTGCACCACACCGGGTTCGACACGGCCTGGTGGGGGAGCGACCTGGGCTCCTACCGGCCCTGCGACGCGACCTACCAGCGCTATCCGCTGGAGTCGCTGCCCCCGCTGGACCCGGCCCGGTTCGTCGGCACCTTCGACTGGCTGTCGGCGAAGGGCCGGCCCGTCCCCGGCGAGGTCGCGGCCCTGGAGTTCCTCGCCCAGCGCCTCTCCGAGGCCGGGTTGAGCCTGCCGGCGGACTTCACCACCTTCTACACGCACAGCGGGCTGCTCGCCGCCCTGGACGAGGTGTCGGTGACGGCCTGCTGGACGGACATCTCCGACCCGCTGCCGTGCCCGTTCGACCCCGGGGCGCGGTTCGTGCAGTTCCTGCGCGACCAGCAGGACTGCCTGATCTGGTACCTCTACCTCCGCCCCGGCAAGCCCACGGCCGTCGTCGTCTCGCCGCTGATGCACAACGACGAGGAGGAGGAGCCCGAGTTCACCCCGGCCGAACTGGACACCCTCCGCACCCACTTCCACGCCTGCGCCGACTCGTTCGAGGAGTTCGCGTACCGGTTCTGGACGGAGAACAACCTCTGGGGCCACGCCCGCGACCGGTTCGCCGACGACACCGCGCTCCCGCCCGCGCAGCGGGCCTACCTGGCGCACTACCTGCGTTGAGCCCGCCCGCCGGGAAGGGCGGCCGGCACCCGAGCGAGCGCCTGTCAGGGCCGGTGCGGTCGCTCGGTGCCGCTTCCGGGGCCGTCGTCGCCGGGGCCGTCCTCGCCGGGGTCCGTCTCGCCGTCGGGGGCGCCGCCCGGTTCCGCGCTCGGTGCCGCGTTGCCCTCCGGCTCCGCTGCGGGCCGGTCGCGCAGCGGCTGCTCGTGCGTCGCCCCGGGCGCCCCGGCGTTGCGGTCGAGGTAGTCGCGGACCTGGCGCCGCCGGATCATCCGCACGGCGATCGCTGCGACTCCCAACGCGAGAAGGCCGAGAGCCGTGTGGTTGATGGTCACGTACCCGTTGCTGTACCAGGGGAGTTCCAGGCTGTGCCAGAGGTACAGGCCGGCGGCTGCGGCGATGGGCGCGATGATGTGCCAGAGGAAGTCGGTGTCGTCATCCGCCTCGATCTCGGCCTCCGTCAGGGGGCGATCCGCCGGCTCGGACCCCTCCGTCGCCCCGCAAGCGTCCTCCCGGTCGTCAGTGCCGTCACGGTCGTTTCGTTCGTCCCGGTCGTCAGTGCCGTCACGGTCTTCCGAGCCGTCACGGTCGTCTCTGTCGGCCATGCCTTTGCCGTCCCCCCTCCTGCCCGAGCCACGGCTCGGCGGGTTCGCTCGCCGCAGCCTCGGGTCCGACGCCCCCGTCGCCGACCATCCTGCCGTGCCCGGGGGGCGAGCGGCGGCCCGCGGAAGTCGCGGCAGGGGATCAACGAAAGTAGACGCCCGCTCGGCATTCCACCGCGGACTGCCGGTGGCCTCCGCCCGGCCGCAGCAGGGCTCGTCAGCGCCCGAGGGCGCTCCCGGCCTCGCTCACCGCGCGGCTCACCACGGGACGGCGCCGTCGTCCTCGAAGAACCCGCCGGTCGGCCCGCCGTCCGGCAGCGTGGCCAGCCGGATCGCGATCGCCGCGCCCTGCTGCGGCGTGCGCGGCGCCTGGAACCCGGTGAAGTCGGTCGCCACCAGTCCCGGGCAGACGGCGTTGATCAGGATGCCGGTGTCCGCGAAGTGCCGGGCGTACTGCACGGTGATCGCGTTCAGGTAGGACTTCGACGGCGCGTACGCCGCCATGACCGGTCCGACCTGTACCGACGGGTCGGCCTGCCGCGCCACGGACCCCACCGAACTGGAGACGTTGACGATCCGCGGGGCCGCCGACCGCCGCAGCAGCGGCAGCATCGCGTTGGTCACCCGGATGACGCCCAACACGTTGGTGTCCACCACGGCGCGGACGACGTCCAGGTCGAGCGCGGTCGGGTCCTGGCCCCACCCCGGGCCGGTCGGGCCGGATATCCCGGCGTTGTTGACGAGCACGTCCAGCCGGCCCGCCTGCCGCTCGACCGACGCGGCGGCCTCGGTGACGACCCGATCGTCCGTCACGTCGAGCGGGACCCCGAACGCCTCCGCCCCGCCGGCCCGCAGCCGCTCGACCGCCGCCTCGCGCCGGTCGGCGTCGCGGGCGCCGACAGCCACCCGGTAGCCGCGCGCGGCGAGCCCCGCCGCCGTCTCGTACCCGATCCCCTTGTTCGCGCCGGTGACCAGCGCGGTCTTCATCTCGCTCATGCCGTCGATGCTCATGCCGTCGATGCTCACGCCGGGCCACCCGTCGCCGCCAACACCGATGCGGTGCGCTCTGATACCCCGCGGGTATCGCGCCGTACGCTGGCCGGATGGACCACCAGGACAGGCAGGACAGCCAGGACAGGCAGGACAGGCAGGACACCGTGGAGGTCCGCGAGCTGCGCTACTTCCTCGCGGTGGCCGAGGAGTTGCACTTCGGCCGTGCCGCCGAGCGGCTCGGCATGGCGCAGCCGCCGCTCTCCCGCGCGATCCAGCAGCTCGAACGCCGTCTCGGGGTCCTCCTGTTGGTCCGCAACCGCCGGGGGGTCGCCCTCACCGAGGCCGGCGAGGTGCTGCGCCACGAGGGACGTGTCGCGGTGGACGCGGCCACCGCCGCCGCCCGGCGTGCCCGCCGAGCCGGCGCCGGGAACGACGGCAGCCGCACCCGGTTGGTGCTGGCGGTGAAGGCCGGCGACTCCCACGACCTGTTGCGGCGGTTGCTGGGCGCCTACGCCGCGGAAGCCGACGCGGCCGAGGTCGAGATCCTGCCGAGCGGAACCTGCGAACAGGGCGAGATGCTGCGCGACGGCCGCGCCGACGCGGCGCTGCTGCACACGCCGTTCAACTCCCTCGCCGGCTTCGACAGCGAGGCGCTGGTCACCGAGGGGCAGATCGCGGTCCTGCCCGCGCGGCACCCCCTCGCCACCCGGCCGCACCTCACGCTCGCGGAGGTGAGCGATCTCCCCGACCTGCCGCTCGCCCGCTGGGCCCGCGACGGCGTTCACCCGCCGGGTCCCGGGCCGGCGATCACCGACCAGACCCAGCTGGCGCAGCTCATCGCGCTCGGGCGGACCGTCGCCGTCTACCCGGACTCCGCCCGGGCGTGGCTGTGGACCGAGCACGCGGCGGTCCCGCTGACCGACGCGCCGCCCGTGGTGACCCACATCGCCTGGCCGGCCCACAGCCGATTGCTCGCGCTGGCCGCCCTCGTCCGCACCGCGACCCGGCTCTGACCGGGCCGCGCGCCTCCTGTCCCGAGCCCGGGACGTCCCGGCCGTCGCCCACCCCGACCCGGTCCGCCGACGCGCGAGGCGCTGATCGGCGACGGTGACGGCGACGGCGACGGCGACGGCGACGGTGACCGTGACGGCGACGGTGACGGTCCGCTCAGTCGGTCCGTTCGGCCGTCACATTCGCGACCAGCGCGCGGGCGCGCGTCGGCTCGGCCAGCAGCGTCGCCACCAGCGGGCCGGTGCTCCGCGGCGGCGGCGTCGCCTGCGCCGGCGACTCCTGCTCCGGCTCCTGCTGCTGCTCCGCATCGCCGCGGGATCGGTGGAGCCCCACCGCCTCCGCCACGTAGTCGTCCACGGATCGGGGGTCCTGCGGCAGTTCGGCCGTGCCGCGCCGCAACGCCTCGTGGAGGACGGTGTAGGTGACGCCTCGCTCGGTCAACTCGGCGCCACCCGCGTACGGTTCGGTCGTCGCACCGTCCGGGGTGTTCACCATGTGCGGGTAGGCCGCGGTGACCTCGCGGACGGCCAACGCCGCCAGCAGCAGGTGCTCGGTGCGTACCGTGCGGTCCCCCAGCCGGTGCGCCTGCTCACCCGCCTCGTGTCGCACCCAGTCGACCGGCAGGTCGGCCCACTGGACGCCCGCCAGCCGGGCGATCAGCCGCTTCCGGAGGCCGATCCGCTGGTAGCGGGCGCGGCCCAGCAGGATTTCGCGCGTCGGGTGGAGCAGGGGGTCGAGGCCGTCGCCGGCCGGGGTGCCGCCGGCGAGCCGGTCCCGCACCGCCTGCGGGGAGGAGCCGCAGAGCGTCAGCAGCTCCGCCGCACCGGTGTCGTCCCCGGCCAGCAGCGCCTGCAGCAGGTGCTCGGTGGTCAGCTTGTCCGCCCCGTCGTCGCGGGCGAGGCGCATGGCGGACCGCAGCGCCGTTGCGGCAGCGGGGGTGTACCGGTCGCGTTTCGAGCCATCGTCGCCCAGGACGGCGGTCGCGGCCACGCTCGGGCCGGTGCCCTCGTCACCGTGCCAGGCGGTCTCCGTCTCCCGCTTCCGGCGCAGGACCGCGATCGCGGCGGACCGGGTCACACCGACCGCGTCCAGGGCCTCGCGCGCAGGGCCCTTGGCGCTGCACACCCCGGCCAGCAGGTGCTGGGTGCCGATGGGGGTGTCCTCGTCCGCGCCGTTGGCTCCCCGGGCCGCACCGAGGACTCCGGCCGTGTTCCAGTCGGGTTCCATGACGACCACCTCTCGCTTCGACGTCCGGCGGCCGATTCTCTCGACCCGCCGGACCGTGGCGCGTCACCCGGAAGACGTATCCGAACCCGACCTTCGGATGACCCCCACGCCCGGCCCTGCGGGGGTGGAAGGCGGACGGCCGACGGGTGCCGCCGCCCGCCTTCCGCCTCCGGGAGGGCGCCGCCTGTCGGAGCAAGTCGGTCGGCCCGGGCGTCGGTCAGCACAGGCGCCTGTCGGCCCGGGCACCGGTCGGCCCGGGTGTCGGTCAGCCGGGCCGGCGGTGGGCGGCGACCACGGCCAGCGCGGCCTGTTCGAGGTCCCGGCCGACCGCCTCCGCGTCCCCGAGGTACCCGGCGACCGTGGCGCCGTCGCGCAGCATCATCAGCTGGTCGGCCGCCGCGTCCGGCGGGTCGATGCCGGCGGCGGTCAGCATCGCCCGCAACTCGCCCACGAACCAGGCGCGGTGCTCGGCGACGACCTGCCGGACGGGGTGGTCCGGCTCGGCGAACTCGGCCGCCGCGTTGATGAACGGGCAGCCGCGAAACCCGGGGCGGCAGGTTTCCGCGCCGATGCCGTGGGCGAGGAGACGCAGCGCGCGGGGCAGGTCGTCCCCGGCGCCCTCCCGGAGGCGGGCCACCGCCTGGTGTTCGTATGCGGCACGGCGGCGCAGATAGGCGACGAGCAGGTCGTCCTTGGTCCGGAAGTGCCGGTAGAAGGTCACCTTGGTGATGCCGACACGCTCGATCACCCGGTCGGCGCTGACGGCACGCATGCCGTGTGCGTAGAACAGCTCCGTGGCGGTGTCGAGGATGCGTTCGCGGGTGGCCGGGCCGCCTCGCGTCGCGGGGGTGCCCGGTGCCACGCCGGTGGCGGCCACCGTGGTGTCCCGGGTGCTCATCCGTCGTCCTCCTGGTTGCGGCCGAGGCCCGCTGGGGGCTCGCGGTCCGGTGGTGACGCGCCGGAGCGCGGAACCGGCGCGGTCGGCCGGTGCCTGCTCGGGAGCGCGCGGCCACCGGACGGTCCGGGGCTTGCGCTTCGTGCCCACCACTGTAGGCTCAACCCAGTAGAGTTACTAGTTCGTCTACCTGTGTCGCGGCTGTGCCGCCTCCGCGCCGACCCGCCGCGACGCGACCGTTCACCGTCCGCCCCAGCCCGAGGAGCACCACGTGTCCGACGCCAAGACCCTCTACACCGCCATCGCCACCTCCACCGGCGAGGGCCGCCGCAACGGCCGCGTCACCACGACCGACGGCTCGGTCTCCGCCGACCTCGCGATCCCCACCGAGATGGGCGGCACCGGCGAGGGCACCAACCCGGAGGCGCTCTTCGCCTCCGGCTACGCCGCCTGCTTCCACTCGGCGCTCAAGCACGTCGCCGCCCACGAGAAGGTGGAGATCAAGGACTCCGCGGTCGTGGCCGAGGTCAGCCTCCACCCGAACGGCGAGGGCGGCTTCAAGCTCTCCGTCGCGCTGCACGCCGAGTGCGGCGGCGTGGACCAGGAGACCGCCGACCGTCTGGTCGCCGCCGCGCACACCGTCTGCCCCTACTCCAACGCCACGCGCGGCAACATCGACGTCACCGTGGACGCCACCGTCGGCTGACCGG
>NZ_JAAVJD010000067.1 GCF_012033735.1 Streptomyces lonarensis
CGCCGGCGCGGTGCCCGGCCGGGCGTCAGCCCTGGCGGGCGAGGTCGGCCGCGCCGACCAGGCCGGCCCGGCCGCCGAGCCGCGCCGCGAGCACCTGGGCGTGCGGGCGGTAGCGGCTGCCGACCAGCCACCGTCGGAACGACTTGCGGATGGGCTCCAGCACGAGGTCGCCCTCGTCGGAGACGCCGCCGCCGACGATGAAGGCCGAGGGGTCGAAGAGCGAGGCGAGGTCGGCGAGTCCGGCGCCGGCCCAGCGGGCCAGCTCCCGGAAGGAGTCGATGGCGACCGGGTCGCCCTGTCGCGCCGCCTCCGAGACGTGCCGCCCCTCGATGCCCTCCGGGGTGCCGTCGCCCAGCGCCAGCAGCACGACGGCCTGGTCGGGGCTGGCGGTGGCGCGCTGCCGCGCGTAGCGGACCAGGGCGCGACCGGAGGCGTACTGCTCCCAGCAGCCCTGGCTGCCGCAGCCGCACAGCAGGCCGTCCGGCACTATCCGGATGTGGCCGAACTCGCCGGCGATGCCGAAGCGGCCCCGGTGCAGCCGGCCGCCCATCACGATGCCGCCGCCGAGCCCGGTGCCCAGGGTGATGCAGACGACGTCCTCGTGGCCGGCGCCCGCGCCGAAGCGGTACTCGCCCCACGCGGCGGCGTTGGCGTCGTTCTCGACGACGACGGGCAGGCCGACGCGCTGCTCGACCTTGTCCTTCAGCGCCTCGTGGCGCCACTTGATGTTGGGGGCGAAGAGCACGGTGGCGCGCTTGTCGTCGACGTAGCCGGCGGCGCCGATACCGACGGCCTCGGCACCGGAGCCGTCGCCCACCGTCCGCACCGCGTCCGCGATGGCGTCCACGACGCCCTGCGGGGTCGGCGGCGTCGGCACCGTGCAGGTGTTGAGGATGGCGCCCGCTTCGTCGACCACCCCGGCCGCGATCTTGGTGCCGCCGATGTCGACCCCGATGGTGAGTCCCATGAGTCCCTCAGTGAGTGGTCGTTGCATACCCAGCGCGGAATACCGTACAGGAGGTGAACGGTCACTCTGACGGCTCGATCAGGGCTTCTGCTCGCCACCGCGGGGGTCGGTGCCGCTGTCGCCCGAGTCGGGGCGGGTTCCGCCGTCGGCGGCGCCCTTCCCGTCGGTGTCCTGCTGCTGCTGAGGAGTGAACGCGGCGCGGAACGCGGCGGCCAGTTCGTCGCCCGCGCGGGCGAGGTGGCCGATGGTGTCGCGGTGCCGCTCCAGGACGGGGTCCACGGCGGCGCGGGCCTTGCCGGCGGCGTCGGCCGCCACCCAGCCGGCGGGACCGCCGGCGAACTGCCCGAGGCGCTGGGTGACCGTGTCGAAGAAGTGACGCAGTTCGTCGACCGGCTCGCTGCCGCGACCGGCCGCCCGGCGGCGGGCGCGCTCGGCGGCCAGATCCTCCTCGCAGGCGGTGGCCCAGGCGTCGTCGTCGAAGGGGGGCCGGTGTGCGTCGGTCATGGCGGGCTCCTGGGGCGGGACGCGTGACTCGTCGTTCCCGACGGTACCCGAACGCCCGGAGGGGGTCACCGCCCCGACCGTGCCTCCCGCGGCGATCGCACGGGGCCGCCCGCGCGCCCCGCGGTGCCAGGGTGGCGGGTGTCAGGGGTTGAGGCTCTCCACCCGTCGCCGCAGCCCGTCGAGGGCGCGGTCCACGATGACCTTCTCGGCCTTGCGCTTGATGTCGCCGAGCATCGGGATCTTGACGTCCACGGTCAGCTGGTACACGACCTCGGTGCGGGTCCCTCCGGCGGTCGGCGTCAGCCGGTAGGAGCCGTCCAGCGCGCGGAGCATCCGCGACTTCACCAGCGTCCAGGAGACCTCACTCCCGCCGGTCCAGGTGTAGGCCAGGGTGTGGTCGTCGCGGATCGCGCCGGCGTCGAGCACCAGGCGGACCTGGCGGGCGCGCCCCTGTCCGTCGGTGTCGAGGACCTCCGCCTCGGTGACCTCCCCCGTCCACTCGGGGTAGCGCTCGAAGTCGGCGATCACCGCCATCACCGCGGCCGGCGACGCCTCGACGGTGATGCTGGACCTGGTCTGCTCGGCCATCGCGCTGGCTCCTCGTTCTCTCTCGCCGCCCTGGGGCGGCCCAGGCGATCCGGCACCGTCCCCGGGGAAGGCTATACCGTGCGCGGCGCGGCGCCCGCCGGTCGCTTGCGGGGAGTTGGGCAGCCACCCGGTGCAGGTCGGGGATTCACCGGTAGGCTCGGGCGATGGACGGAACCGGGCCGTGCGCCCGGAGCCGGCAGCGGGTGCCCGCGCGGGTCGCGGGCGTGCTCGTCGTCGGCACCCGCCGGCGGGGCCTCTTCGGCTCCGCGCCCGGTCAAGCAGCTCGGGGCACCGCCGCCCCGGTCGAACCGCAGCCGACGGCCGCCGGTCCGCGGGCCGGGACGTCGGGGACGAGGAGCAGCAGTGCGCGAGTTCAGCCTTCCGGCCCTGTACGAGGTTGCGCCGGGTGACCGGCTCACGGATGTCCTCGACCGCAACGCGGCGTCGGGACCCGATGACGTGGTGATCGCGCGCCGGACAGCCGAGGGCGGGTGGCGGGACGTCACCAGCACCGCGTTCCTGGCGGAGGTCCGCGCGGTGGCGAAGGGCCTCGTCGCGTCGGGCGTGCGCCCGGGCGACCGCGTCGCGCTGATGTCGCGGACCCGGTACGAGTGGACCCTGCTGGACTTCGCCATCTGGTACGCCGGGGGCGTCGGTGTACCCGTCTACGAGACGAGCTCCCCAGAACAGGTCCGCTGGATTCTGGAGGACTCCGCGGCGGTCGGCATCGTCGTGGAGCAGGCCGGCCACCGCGAGACGGTCGAGGCGCTGCGCGGGGACGTCCCGGAGCTGCGGCTGCTGCTGACGATCGACGCCGAGGACGGCGGCACGGGCGCGATCGCCGAACTGACGGAGGCCGGGTCCGCGCTCTCCGACGACGACCTGGCCGCCGCCCGCGACTCGGTGACCGCCGACAGCCCGGCCACCCTCATCTACACGTCGGGGACCACCGGCCGGCCGAAGGGCTGCGTCCTCACCCACCGCGCCTTCCTCACCGACGCGGGCAACGTGGTGGCGGCGCTGCCGCCGCTCTTCACCGGCCAGGACCGGTCGGTGCTGCTCTTCCTGCCGCTCGCCCACGTCTTCGCCCGGCTGGTGCAGGTCGCCGCGGTCTTCGCCCCGATCAGGCTCGGGCACACCAGTGACATCGCCACCCTCACCGACGACCTGGCGTCCTTCCGGCCCACGCTGCTGCTGGCGGTGCCCCGGGTCTTCGAGAAGGTCTACAACAGCGCCCGTGCCAAGGCCCGCGAGGGCGGCAAGGGCCGCATCTTCGACATGGCGGCCGACACCGCCATCGAGTGGAGCCGGGGCATGTCCGCCGGCCAGAAGCCCGGCCTGGGGCTGAAGCTGCGCCACGGCCTGTACGACAAGCTGGTCTACGGCAAGCTGCGGGCCGCGCTCGGCGGTCGGGCCGAGCACGCCATCTCCGGCGGTGCCGCGCTCGGCGTCCGCCTCGGCCACTTCTACCGCGGCATCGGCTTCACCGTGCTGGAGGGGTACGGCCTGACGGAGACCTGCGCGCCCACCGCCTTCAACCCCTGGGACGCGCCCCGCATCGGCACCGTCGGCAGACCGCTGCCGGGGTCGAGCGTGCGGATCGCCGACGACGGCGAGGTGCTGCTCCGCGGCGACCACCTCTTCGACCGCTACTGGAACAACGACAAGGCGACCGCCGAGGCGATGACGGACGGCTGGTACCACACCGGCGACATCGGCTCCCTCGACGACGACGGCTACCTCTCGATCACCGGGCGCAAGAAGGAGATCCTGGTGACGGCGGGCGGCAAGAACGTCGCCCCGGCGGTCATCGAGGACCGTATCCGGGCGCACGCGCTGGTCGCCGAGTGCATGGTGGTCGGCGACGCCCGCCCCTTCGTCGGGGCGCTGATCACGCTCGACGAGGAGTTCCTGCCCCGGTGGGCCGCCGAGAACGGCAAGGACATCTCGGACCGCGAGGCGCTGCTGCGCGACGCGGACCTGCTCGCCGCGGTGCAGAGCGCCGTGGACCAGGGGAACGCGGCCGTCTCGCGCGCGGAGTCGGTCCGCAAGTTCCGGCTGCTGCCGACCCAGTTCAGCGAGGAGACCGGTCACCTCACGCCGTCGATGAAGCTCAAGCGGCACGTCGTCGCCCGGGACTTCGCCGCCGAGATCAACGCGCTCTACGACTCCTGACGCCGAGCCCGACCCCTAGCCGCCGGCCGGTCCACGCCCTCGGGCGGGGCCGGCCGCGGCGCGTCCGGGGCCTGCCGGCCGTGAGGCGCCGGCCCGGGGGTCAGAGCAGGGCCCGCAGCCGCTCCGCGATCAGGTCCCAGCGCCACTTCTCCTCGACCCACTCCCGGCCGCGTTCGCCCATGCGCCGCCGCAGTTCCGGATCGCCCAGCAGGGTCACCACCCGCTCCGCCGTCTCCACCGCGGCGGTGGGCGCGCCGCCGCGGACCACCCAGCCGGTCTCGCCGTCGAGCACCGCGTCGGGCGCGCCGCCCGAGTCGCCGCCGACGACGGGGAGTCCGGTCGCGGACGCCTCCAGGTAGACGATGCCCAGCCCTTCGACGTCCAGGCCGCCGCGCCGGGTGCGGCACGGCATGGCGAAGACGTCGCCCGCCCCGTAGTGCGCGGGCAGGTCGGACCAGGGCACGGAGCCGGTGAACCGGACGGAGTCGGCGACGCCCTCGGCGACCGCCAACTTCCGCAGCTCGGGCAGGTACGGGCCGCCGCCGACCACGAGGAGCACCGCGTCGGGGAGCTGGGCGAGAACCCGGGGCATCGCCCTGATCAGCGTGTCCTGGCCCTTGCGCGGCACCACCCGCGAGACGCACACCACCACGGGACGGTCCGACAGCCCGAGAGAGGCGCGCAGTTCGGCACCGCCGGAGTCGGGGTGGAAGGTCTTCTCGTCCACGCCGGGCGGCAGTTGCACCATGCGTCGCGCGGCGGCCGGGGTCAGCGCCCCCGCCACCCGGGAGCGCGTGTACTCCCCCAGGTAGGTCAGGGTGTCGTTGGACTCCCCGATGCGGCGCAGGAGTTGCCGGGCGCCGGGCAGCTGCGCCCATCCCGCCTCGTGGCCGTGGGTGGTCGCCACCAGCCGCCGCGCGCCCGCGGACCGCAGCGCCGGGGCCATCAGCCCCAGGGGGGCGGCGGCGCCGAACCAGACCGAGCGGCAGCCGTGCCGGCGCAGCAGTGCCTGGGCGCGGCGGGTGACCCGGGGGGTGGGGAGCAGCATGGTGGTGCGGTCGCGCACCACGGGGAAGGGCTGCTCGGCGTCGAACGCCGCGGTGGCCTCGGCGCCTTCCCGTCCGCGTTTCCAGGTCGAGGCGTAGACCACGATCTGCTCGGGGTCCATCCGCAGCGCCATGCTGTGCAGGAACGCCTGGATGCCGCCCGGCCGCGGCGGGAAGTCATTGGTGACGATCAGGGTGCGGTCCATCGGGTCGAGCCTATCGGCTGCCGAGCCCCGTTCTTCCCTCCCGCCCCTCCCCGCACGGCGGCGCGGCGGTGTGCGGCTGCGGGTCCTCGGGTGCGGGTCCGGCGTTCAGGGGCGGACGACGGCGCTGACCGGCATCATCCGCACCGGGTCGTGGCGCACCGAGGCGCCGGGATAGGGCGCGTGGACGACCTGGCCACCGCCGACGTAGAGCGCGACATGGCTGGCGTCGTCCCGGTAGATGACCAGGTCGCCCGGGCGCGCCTCCTCCAGGGAGACCCGCCGACCGGCGCCGGCCTGGCCCTGGCTGGTGCGCGGCAGGGAGGCGCCCGCCTGGGCGTAGGCCCACTGCGTGAGCCCCGAGCAGTCGAATCCGTGGGGTCCGGTCGAACCCCAGACGTAGGGGCGCCCCAGCGCCCGCCGGGCGGCCTCCACCGCCGCCGCGGCGCGTCCGGACGGCGCGTCGGCGGACGCGCCCGGGGCGGCGGCCCCGAGGGCCTGTTCGCGGCTCTCGCTGCGGGCGGCGCGCTCGACGCGCTCGCGTTCGGCCCGTTCCTCGGCGGTGAGCCGGTTGAGGTGGTGCTGCGCACGGCCGAGCTTGGCCTGCACCTCGCGTTTGCGCTCGGCCAGCTCCGTGCGTCTCTCCTCCAGTTCGGCGAGGAGCACCCCGGCCTCGGCCCGCTGCTGGTCGACGACGCGCTGGGCCGCGAGCAGGCCGTGGAGTTCGCCGCGCTGCCGGTCGCCGACGCGGTCGAGGTGGGCGGCCCGGGTCAGGTAGCCGTCGGGGTCGTCAGCGAGCAGCAGCGCCAGCGCGGGGTCGAGGGTACCGACGCGGTACTGGGCGGCCGCGGCGGAACCGATCGCTCGGCGCTGGTCGTTGACGCGCTGCTGGCTGCGCGCCAGCCGCTCCTGGCGGCGCTCGACCTCCTCGCGGAGCTGCCCGACCTGCTCGTCGACCGCGTTGTGGGCCTCGACGGCACGTTCCGCCTCGGCGAGGAGGCCGTCCACCCGCTCGCCCCCCGCGTTGACGGTCCCGCTCCCCTGGCCGTCGTCGGGTTGGGCCACGACGGGGGTGACGCTGCCGACCAGCACCGCGGATGCGGCGGCGGTCAGCATGCCCGCCCGGGCGGCTCTGCCGCGGGCGGGAGGTACGCAGCCTCTGTTGGTGGGCACGGAGCGACGCTCTCCTCGGTCGGGGCACGGGAAGAGCAGAATGTAGTGGCGCCGCCGTCGAGCGCCGTCCAGCGCCGCGCCCCGGGGTGCGGCCGCGGTCGCGGGCTCCGCCGCAGGTCAGCGCGGGCGCGGCGCCGTCCCGGGCTGCCGGTCGGGCGCGCCGCACATTCACCTGTCCGGGGGAGCGCGTGAACCGCCGCTCCCCGCCGGTGTGTTGCCGTCCCCGTGGAACGGCGACGGGGCGGCGGCCCCCGGTCGCCCGGTGGGTCCGCCGCCCCGTGGAGCCGGGGTGGCCGCGCGTCAGGCGACGCGCACGCCGAACTGGAACGGCATGGAGTGCAGCGGCGCGTAGCTCACGGTGGAACCGGTGCGCGGGGCGTGCAGGATCTGGCCGTTGCCGACGTAGATGCCGATGTGCGTCAGGCCGCCGTAGTACAGCACCAGGTCGCCGGGCTGCAGCTGGTCGGCGGAGACCCGGGTACCGGCGGCCGCCTGTGCCTGCGAGGTGCGGGGCAGCGAGATACCGGCCTGCTTGTAGGCCCAGCCGGTGAGGCCGGAGCAGTCGAAGGTGGTGGGGCCGGTGCTGCCGAACACGTACGGCGCGCCGATCTTGCTCTGGGCCGCGGAGATGGCGCTCTGCGCGTAGGACGAGCCGCCGCCACCGCCACCGGGGGCGACCGCGCTGCCGCCGCCACCGCCGCCACCACCGGAGGTGGAGGGGGTGTCGGTCCGGCCGTCGCTGCGGCTGGCGCGGTCCGCCGCGGCCTCCGCCTCGCGCTGGGCGGCGGCCTCGGCCTCGCGCTCCTCCGCGGCGATCGCGGCGCGCTCCTCCTCGGTCAGCCGGTTGAGCAGCTGGCGGGCCTCGGTCAGCTTGCCCTGGATCTCGTCCTTGCGCTCCTTGGCCTCGGCGCGGGACTCCTCCAGGGACTCCAGCTTGGCGCTGGCCTCGGCGCGCTGCTGCCCGAGGGCGCGCTGCTTGGTCTCGATGGTGCGCAGCGCCTCGGCCTGCTTGCCGGTGATCTGGTCGAGCGTGGAGGCGCGGTCGAGGTAGCCGTCGGGGTCGGCGGAGAGGAAGAGCTGCACGGAGGGCGTCATGCCGCCGTTGCGGTACTGGGCCGAGGCCACCGAACCGATGCTGTTGCGCAGCTCGTTCAGTTCCTCCTGACCGCGGGCGACCGACTCCTGGAGCTTGTCGGCCTCCTCCTGGAGGGTCTCGGCGCGCTCGACGGCGCCGATGTACTCCTCGTTGATCGTCGCGGCCTCTTCGTGGAGCTCGTCGACGCGTTCCTTGACCTCGTCCTTGGACGGGTTGGGGGTCGCGCTGGCGCTGCCCTGGGAGGTGAACGCGACGGTCGCAGCGGCAGCGGCACCGAAGAAGGACACACGGGCGCGGCTCGGCTGCTTGGGACGACGGTGGGACGCCACTGGGGCGATCTCCTTCTTCCTCAGCCGCCTGCCGGTTGCCCGGCCCCGCGTGTCTGCCGCGGATCGGCGGTTCCTCCACTGTCACCCCGGATGAGTGAACAACCGCGCGGAGGTTCGACGCCAGACCATAGCGACAGGGGAAACCCTCGTTCAAATCCCCCCGAGGATATTTTACCTACCCGGCACCACGCGCAGCCGAACCCGCACACTCCGTACAACCGGAATGCCCGCCAACCGGGACACGGGCATCCCGAACACCCTTTCCCGACAACAGGCGTTCCGTCCGGTTCGCGCCGACTGCCGCGACTTGACAGATCGACGGCCGCCGCATGTGACCGACCTCTCCCGGCGGGGCGCACGGGACGCCCGGGACGGCCGCCGCCCGGCAGCCGTCCCGTCCCGCCGGGGCACCGGGCCGACGCTGCGTCAGGCGCGCGCCAGCCGCCGCAGCAGCATCACCGACGCCACCGGTCGCGCGCCGGCGCGCGCCACCCCGTCGGCCACCTCGCGGTCGGCGGAGACCACCACCACCGGCCGCCCCGGCGGCTCCGCCCGCACCAGACGCCTGATCAGCTCGTCGGCGGTCTGGCCCGACTTGGAGAACAGCACCCGCACCCCCCGCGGCGGGGCGAGCAGCACCGGGACGTCCAGCTCGGCGCCGTCGAAGACGCACGTCACCTCGGCGGAACTCTGCGCGGCCAGCATCGCCAGCCCGCCCAGCAGCCGGGTCCGCTGCTTGTCCAGCGGCATGGTCGGATACCCGGTCTTGGTGACGTTGTAGCCGTCCACCACCAGGTGCGACTGCGGCAGCGCCAACAGCTGGTCGAGCAGGGCCGGGTCGTCCTCGGCCAAGGCGCGCTGGGCGACGTCGTGCGGGGTGAGCGCCCCGGGCTCCACGGCCTCGACCGTCTGCGCCGGACGGAAGTCCGCAGGGGGCAGCGCCAGTTCCCGCCGCAGCCCCTGGGCCGCCTCCAACACGGTGTCCAGCAGCAGTCGGAGCCGCACGTCCTCGACGCTGCGGCCCTCACGGGCGGCACGGCGCCCCGTCTCCAACGCGGTCTCGGACTCCGCGAGCCGGGCGCGCAGCCGGCGTGCCTCCGCGTCGGCGGCCGCCTTCTCCGAGGCCGCGTCGGCCCGCACCTCGTCCAGTTCGGCGCGGACCTTCCGCAGCGCGGCCTCGCCTCGGCGGACGTCGCTCAGCGCGCTCCGCAGCTTGCGGTGGACGGAGTCGCTCTCCCGGCGGGTGACCTCCAGCTCCGAGCGGTGCCGGTCGGTGTCCTCGCGCACGGCGGCCCGGAGCCGGTTCACCTCCTCGCGGAGCCGCTCCAGTTCACGGGTCCGCTCCTCGTCCGCGTGCTCGGCCTCGGCGCGCTGGGTCTCCTCACCGGCGACCGCCAGGAGCTTGACCCAGCCCGGCGGGCGAAGCACGTACGCGGCGGCCGCCACCTCGACCGGGTCGGCCGCCGGCGGCACGGTGCCCGCCTCCAGCGCCTCCGCCAGCTCGGGCTGCTCGGTCCGCAGCCGGGCGGCGACGCGGTGGCGGAACCCGGCGTCGGTCTCCAGCGCCGTCGCGATGGCCGACGCGCCGTACTTGACCCGGCGTGAGGGGGTGAAGCGCGCGTACTGCCGCAGCGCCGGAGGCAGTTCGGTCACCCGCAGCCCGGCGAAGGTCTCACCGGCCAGGACCACCACCCGGTGCCGGACGCGCTCCGGCAGCGGCCCCTCCGCCTCCTCCTCGTCGGCTGCCCGGCCCTCCCCCGTGGGGCCGGACGACATCTGCGCCGCGCTCGCTGTGCCGGGCTCCGGTTCCCCGTCGGGTTCCGGAGCCCCCTGGTCGTCGGCGGCGCCGCCCCGGGCGGGGCCGGACCGCACCTGCGCGCGGGAGGGGTGGCCCGACACGGCACCGGGCACCGGCTGCTGCTCCTCGCGGGGTTCGGGCTCCCGCAGGGGTTCGGACTCTGCCACGTCGCCCACCGCCCGTCAGGCGTCCGGGCCGGGACGCTCGACCAGTTCGACCCGGTCCACGGCGTCGCACCAGCGGCAGCGGACGGACTCGACGCGGTCCGACAGGACTTCGCGCTCCTCGACTGCCGGCTCCCCCGCCAGGTCCAGGTGCACGAACTCCCGCACCCGACTGGTCCGGGTGACGTCGAACCGTGTGAGGTTGCCGCACAGCGTGCAGCGCCACCTCGTCCCGTCGGCCGGCTGGGAGAGCGCCATGGTCTCGTCCTTCTTTCTCTGTTCGGGACTGTCCTGACGTATCGGGCCCCCGGGTCAGCCTACGGCCTCGCCGCGCCCCGGCGGGGTGCCTCGCGGCGCGCCGTGCCGCGCCCCGGGCGTGCCCCGGGCGCGCGCCGCCGCCCGTCGGGGCGGATCGCCTAGAGTGAGCCGCGGCGCCGGCCGTACCGCCTGGCCCTAACCACCCCAGGGGAGCTCAGCCATGATCACGTCGATTGTGCTCATCAAGACCAGCGTGGACCGCATCCCGGAGATCGCGGAGCGGATCGCGGCGCTGGAGGGGGTCAGCGAGGTCTACTCGGTGACCGGCGCGCACGACCTCATCGCCATGGTGCGGGTGCCCCGCCACGACGACCTGGCCGAGGTCATCCCCGGCCGCATCAGCAAGGTGCCCGGTGTGGAGTCCACCGAGACCCACATCGCCTTCCGCACCTACTCGCAGCACGACCTGGAGGCGGCGTTCGCCATCGGCCTGGACTCCTGAGCCGGGCCGCCCCTCCCCGGAGCCCGGTCGGCCCGAGGGGGCGGACCGCCGGCGGGCACCGGGCCCCGGGGCGGGCCGTGTTCAGGGGCGGTGACTGGCCTCGATCCAGCGCTGCAGGGTGGCCGCGGCGGCCCCCTCGTCCAGCACCGCCTCGGCGCGTGCCATCCGCTGCGCCAACTGCTCGGCCAACGGGCCGTCGCCCGGCTCCAACGCCACCAGCGCCGCAGCCGAGTTGAGCACCACCGCGTCACGGACCGGGCCCCGCTCACCGGCGAACAGCCGACGCGCCACCTCCGCGTTGTACTCCGCGTCGCCGCCGCGCAGCGCCTCGATCGGCACCACCTCGACACCGACCGAGCGCGGATCGAAGCTCTCGCGGCGGACCTCGCCGTCGCGCACCACCCACACCGTCGAGGTGCCGGTGGTCGTCAGCTCGTCGAGGCCGTCGTCCCCGCGGAACACCAGCGCCGAGGTGCCGCGTTCGGCGAGGACGCCCGCGAGGATGGGGGCCATCCTGGCGTCCGCGACGCCGGTGGCCTGCGCCCCGACGCGCGCCGGGTTGGTGAGCGGTCCGAGGAAGTTGAAGGTGGTGGCGATCCCCAACTCCCGGCGGGCCGCGGCGACGTGCCGCAGCGCGGGGTGGAACTTCACCGCGAAGCAGAAGGTGATGCCGGCGTCGAGGGCCACCTGCGCGACCCGGCCGGGTGACAGCCCCAGGTTGACGCCCAGCCGCTCCAGCACGTCCGAGGCGCCGCTGCGGCTGGAGGCCGCCCGGCTGCCGTGCTTGACGACCCGGGCCCCGGTCGCGGCCACGACCACGGCCGACATGGTCGAGATGTTGACGGTGCCGGCGCGGTCGCCCCCCGTCCCCACGATGTCCACGGTCGGGCCCGGGACCTCGATCAGCCGCGCGTGGGAGTACATCGCGCGGACCAGTCCCTCGACCTCGGCGACCGTCTCCCCCTTGGCCCGCAGCGCCACGGCGAACCCGGCGATCTGGGCGTCGGTGGCCTCGCCGCGCATGATGCGGTCCATCGCCCAGGCGGCGGCCTCGGCGGTCAGGTCCTCGCCGGCGAGCAGCGAGCCGAGGACGTCGGGCCACGAGCGGTCCGCCACGGTGTCGCCTCCGGCGGGGGTCGTCACAGCGCTCATGGTCGGCTCCAGGTGTCGTGCCGCTGATGAATCACCGCCGGCGGGTACCGGCGGCGTGGCTCGGGGCGTGGGGGACGCGGACGGCCGGTGCCGCGCGCCCGCCACGTGGGAGGGAGGTTACGTGATCGGCGCCGCCACCGGGGGCGGGCGTCCGCGTGTCCGGCCGGTGGCGCCGGGGAGGCCCCACCCTAGCGACGCAGCCGGGCACGGCAACGGCCCCGTCCGATGATCGGACGGGGCCGTTGCGACGGTCACTCACCGCGCGGAGCGTGCCGCTCCGGCACGGGAGGGTCAGTGGTGGTGACCCTCGCCGCTGGTGATCTCCCGGTACTCCTCGGCGGTCGGCTTGGTGACCTGGCCGCTGTCGCCGAAGTAGCTGCGGCTGATGCGCACGCGCACCTTCTCCACGACGCCGACCTTGCGGGTGACGCCGTTGGCGTCGGTCGCCGCCGGCAGCTCCGCGGGCCGCTGCTGGTCGTGCGCGGTGAGGGCGTAGAGCTTCTCCTGGGAGAGCGGCTCGTGCACCTCGACGAACTCACCGTGCGGCAGCCGCTTGATGATGCCGGTCTCGCGACCGTGGAGCACCTTCTCGCGGTCACGGCGCTGGAGACCCAGGCAGATCCGCCGGACGATGATGAACACCACGACGGGCACGACGAAGAACGCCACGCGGCCGAAGTAGGTGATCGAGTTGATCGACAGGCCGAAGTTGATCGCCCAGAGGTCGTTGCCGCCGGCGACGAGCGCGATGAAGTACCAGCTCAGCCACGCCACACCGAAGGCGGTGCGGGTCGGGGCGTTGCGGGGGCGCTCCGCGATGTGGTGCTCGCGCTGGTCCTTGGTGACCCAGCTCTCGAAGAACGGGTACAGCGCGAGGGCACCGAGCATCAGTGGCAGGACGACCAGCGGCGTCAGCAGACCCAGGTTGAGGGTGTAGCTGTCGAACAGGACGATCTCCCAGGCCGGCATGAGCCGGACCAGCCCCTCGGAGAAGCCCATGTACCAGTCGGGCTGCGCGTTGGTCGACACCTGGTCGGGGCGGTACGGTCCCAGCACCCACACGGGGTTGATGCTGGTGGTGGCCGCGATCATCGCGATGAGGCCGAAGACCAGGAAGAAGAACCCGCCGGCCTTCGCCGCGTAGACCGGGAACAGCGGCATACCCACGACGTTGCTGTTGGTGCGGCCGGGGCCCGCGAAGTGGGTGTGCTTGTGGAACACGATGAGGATCAGGTGCGCCACGATGAGGCCCACCATCAGCCCCGGCAGCAGCAGCACGTGCACCACGAAGAACCTGGGGATGATGTCGTAGCCCGGGAACTCGCCGCCGAACAGGAACATCTGGAGCCAGGTGCCGACGACCGGCACCGCCAGGATCGCGCCCTCCATGAAGCGGACACCGGTACCGGAGAGCAGGTCGTCCGGGAGCGAGTAGCCGGTCAGACCGGTACCCATCGCCAGCAGCAGCAGCAGGAAACCGAACAGCCAGTTGATCTCGCGCGGCTTGCGGAAGGCGCCGGTGAAGAACACCCGCATCATGTGGAAGAAGATCGCCACGACGAAGATCAGCGCCGCCCAGTGGTGGATCTCCCGCATGAGGAGACCGCCGCGGACGTCGAAGCTGATGTCGAGCGTCGAGGCGTACGCCTCGGACATCAGGACACCCTGCATCGGGATGTAGGAGCCCTCGTACTCGACCTCGGCCATGCTCGGCACGAAGAAGAGGGTGAGGTAGACACCCGTGAGGATGATGATGACGAAGGCGTAGAGGCAGATCTCACCCAGCAGGAACGACCAGTGGTCGGGGAAGATCTTGCGCATGTTGGCCTTGGCGAGGCTGTAGACGCCAACCCGCCCGTCGGCCCAGTCCGCGACGCGCTCGCCCGCCGGGGCCTTGCCCCCGCGTCGCGGCGCGCTCTTCGGCGCGTCCGTTGCCGTACTCATCCACGCTCCCAGAAACTCGGGCCGGGCGGCTCGGCGAAGTCGCCCATGGCGACCAGCTCGCCGTCCTCATTGGTCGTGATCCGCAGCTGCGGCAGGGGGTGGCCCGCCGGGCCGAAGAGCACCCGCGCACCGTCGGAGAGGTCGAACGTCGACTGGTGGCAGGGGCACAGCGCGTGGTGGGTCTGGCGCTCGTAGAGCGTCGCCGGGCAGCCGATGTGCGTGCAGATCTTCGAGAAGCAGAGGATGCCCTCGTGACCCCAGTCGGCCGACTGCTCGTCCTTGATGTCGGCCGGCTCCAGCCGGACCAGCATGACGGCGGCCTTGGCGATCTCCGAGTGGAAGTCGTGGTCGTGCAGGTCCATACCCTCGGGCATGGCCTGGGTCAGCGACCCGACGGTGATGTCCTCGGGCCGCAGCGGCAGACCGGTGTTCTCGTTGACGATCCGCTTGCCCGCCTCCCACTTGGTGTGGAAGAGCTTGTCGCCCGGGGCGGGGCCCAGGTCGCGCAGCAGCACCACGCCGGAGAGCGGCACCAGGGCCATCGCGCCGAGCAGCGAGTTGCGCATCATCTTCCGGCGGCCGAAGCCGATGCCGGACTCCTGGGTGCCGGCGCGCCAGTCCTCCAGGACCGCGGCCTTCACCTCCGGGGAGGCGGCGATCGGGTGGCGCTCGTCCGGGACCTCCTCGTCCGACATCAGCGTGCGGGCCCAGTGGACCGCGCCGGCGCCGATGCAGAACAGGGCCAGGCCCAGCGTCCAGCCGAGAGCGAAGTTGAGCCCGCTCACGTGGCCGAACGGCCAGATGTAGACGATCTTGTCGATCGGGATGAGCAGGTAGGACACGATGAAGCCCACCGTGGCCACCGACGACAGCGCGAAGAGCAGCGTGACCACGCGCTCCGACCGCTTGGCGGCACGCTCGTCGATGTCCTGCTTGCGGGGCTCGTGTGCCGGGAGGCCCGGGTCCGCGAACGGGTCGTCCGCCACAGTCACCGCGCCGGGGTCCTGCTTGTGCGGCAGGTGTTCCTCTGACACGTCTTTAGATGATCCAGTCTCGCTACTCATGACTTCCTGGCCTTTGCCGTGTGGGCTGCGATCCACACAGCCGCGGCGACGAGCACGCCGATGCCGAACGTCCAGGCGTACAGGCCCTCACTGACCGGACCGAACCCACCGAGCGTGAAACCGCCCTCGTTGGGGGACTCCGAGGTGTTGACGGCGTCCAGCCAGGCGATGATGTCGCGCTTCTGGTCCGGCGGCAGCACGGAGTCGGGGAAGCTCGGCATGGCCTGCGGCCCGGTGAGCATCGCCTCGTAGATGTGGCGGGGCTCGACGTCCTTCAGGTTCGGTGCGTACTTGCCGTGGGTCAGGGCGCCGCCCTGACCGGTGAAGTTGTGGCACTGCGCGCAGTTGGTGCGGAACAGCTCGCCGCCCTTGGCGGAGTCACCGTCCGCCGGGTTGTACGCGGACGACTCGGGGATGGCCGGACCCGGCCCGAAGGTGGCGATGTAGGCCGCCAGCTGGGCGGTCTCCTCGGGCGAGTAGTCCTTGGGCTTCTTGGGCGCCTGCGGGCCCTCGGCGGCCATCGGCATGCGGCCGGTGGCGACCTGGAAGTCCACCGCCGCGGCACCGACACCGACGAGGCTCGGGCCGTCGCTGCCGCCCTGACCGCCGAGTCCATGGCAGCTGGAGCAGCCGACGGCGTAGAGCTTCTTGCCCTCTTCGATCGCCAGCGAGCTGTCCGAGGCCTCGGCCTTGGCCTCACCCGCGGGAGCGAGCGCGGTGTACAGCCCCCCTGTGGTCGCCAGCGCAAAAAGGAGGACGACGAGCGCCGCCAGCGGATGGCGCCGTCGTGCGGAGAGCTTTTTCACGGATTACCCCGGTGTCAGGATCTTCTGCGTCGGTACGTGGGTCGTGCGCGGCCGGCGGACCGGCGCGGTCACTGCGTTGCGTGCTACTTGATGATGTAGATCGTGATGAACAGACCGATCCAGACGACGTCCACGAAGTGCCAGTAGTACGACGTCACGATTGCCGCCGTCGCCTGCTCGTGCGTGAAGCGCCGCGCCATGAAGGTCCTGGCCAGCACCAGCAGGAAGGCGATGAGACCCCCCAGCACGTGCAGACCGTGGAACCCGGTCGTCAGGTAGAACACCGAGCCGTACGGGTCGGACGAGAGCGTGATGCCCTCGTGCGCCACCAGTTCCACGTACTCGGCCACCTGGCCGCCGATGAAGACCGACCCCATGACGAAGGTGATCGCGAACCACATCCGGAGCCGCTTCACGTCACCGCGTTCGGCGGCGAAGACGCCGAACTGACAGGTGAGCGAGGAGAGGACCAGGATCGTGGTGATCGTCAGGGCGTACGGCACGTTCAGCAGGTCCGCCTGGGACTGCCAGTACTCGCTGCCCATCACCGATCGCAGGGTGAAGTACATCGCGAAGAGGGCCGCGAAGAACATCAGCTCGGAGCTCAGCCAGATGACTGTGCCGACGCTCGTGAGGTTCGGTCGGTTGACCGAGTGATGCGCGTGCCCGGTTTCTGCTTCTGCTGTTGCTGTCGCCACGCCCGACATTATGTCGGTCGCTTATCCCGCACTCACCCCCGGGGGTGCTGTTCGGTGTGTCCGGGCAGATGTGCGGCTCCTCGGAGCAGCCCGAACGGCCCTGCCGGCGGCCTCCTGCGCCCTTCCCCTGCCGCCGGCGGGCACCGACGGAGTACCATCCGGCCAGCGGCGTCCGCACAGGCGGGCATGGGCATTCCATCGAGGAGGACGGATGCAGCGCACCGCCACGGTGCTGGTGTACAGCGACAACGTGAACACCCGCGAGGAGGTTCGGCTGTCGGCGGGGCGGCGGCCCGCGTCGGACGTCCCACCGGTCGAGTACGTGGAGTGTGCGACGCTGCCCGCGCTGCTCACCCTCCTGGAGGAGGGCGGCATCGACGCCTGCGTGCTGGACGGCGAGACCGCCCCCGCCGGCGGCATGGGCGTGTGCCGGCAGATCAAGGACGAGATCTTCGACTGCCCGCCGGTGCTGCTGCTGATCGGCCGGCCGCAGGACGCCTGGCTGGCGACCTGGAGCCGCGCCGAGGCCGCGGTGCCGCACCCGCTGGACCCGGCCGAGGTGGCCCACGGCCTGGCCGAGGTGCTGCGTCGGCGACTGCCCGCCACCGTGTAGCCCCGGCGCCCGCGCCGGCACCACGCTCCGACGCCGCCGTCCGTGCCCTGCGAGGGGGTGCGGACGGCGGCGTCGCCGTTCCGGGCGCCGCGGGCGGCCGCGGGTCACAGCGAGGGGCGCAGCCGGCCGCTGTCGCCGGTGCCGGCGTCCGCCTCGGTGTCCCCGTGCAGCGCGCTCCCCTGTCGCCAGTCGTCCCAGGACATGTTCCAGTCGCCGAAGCCGTTGCCGAACAGGTCCATGTCGTTGCCGTAGCCGTTGACGTGTTCGACGATGTCGCCCACCTTGACGAACTCGAAGAACCAGCGGGCGTTCTCGGTGCTGAGCCCGGTGCAGCCGTGGCTGACGTTCTGCGAGCCGTGCGAGCCGACGGACCAGGGCGCGCCGTGGACGTACTCGCCGCTCCACGTCAGCCGGGCGGCCCAGTAGACGTCGAGGTCGTAGTACTCGGAACTCCCCTGGGCGATGCCGATGCTGGCGCCGTTCATCCGTACGTGCTGTTCCTTGCCGAGGATGACCTTCTTGCCCTCACGGGTCCGGAAGCCCTCCTTCCCCGTGGTCATCGGCATGGTGCGGACGACCTCGCCGTTGCTGGTGACGGTCATGGTGAGGGTGCCGATGTCGGCGATCGCCTCCACCCGGTCACCCGTGCGGATGGTCAGCGGCTCGCTCTCGGCGCCGCGCAGCCCGTCCTGGATGTGCACCCCGGCAAGGTCGGAACTCACCCGGACGGTGGCGTTGGCCGGCCAGTACTCCGCCGGGCGGTAGTGCATCGTGGCGCCGTCGGCCCAGTGCCAGGTGCCCTCGGTCGCGGGTTCGGACTCGACGGTCAGCAGCCGTTCGACGACCGCGCGCGCCTCTCGCCCCTCGACCTCCTCGCTCAGCTCCGCGATCACGGGCTGGCCGACGCCGTAGGTACCGGCCTTGGGCCCGAAGGTGATCTCCAGCGCGGTGGAGTCGGCGTCGCGGGTGGTGAAGACGTGGGTGCGGCGACCGGGGTGGCCGTCGCGGTTCTCGGTGGCCACCTCCACGGTGTACTCGATACCGGCGGCCAGCGGGGTGGTGCTGCTCCACGCCCCGCCGTCGGCCGTCAGTTCGCCGGTGACGGTGCGCCCCGCCGCGTCGACGGCGGTGACGTCGGTGATGCGGGCCTCCTCGGAGGTGGCGGTCACCCGCAGCGGGTCGGCGGGGTCGACGGCGGCCTGTTCGGGCCCCTCGGCGGGGCCGAAGGACACGTCCGCGGCGGCGTCGTAGGGGCCGGTCGGCCTCGGGGGCTCGGGCCCCCCGGAGCAGCCGGTGAGACCGATCATCAGAGGGGCGAGTATCAGGGCGCAGCCGAGCGTCAGACGACGCCGGGCGGCCGCGCGGGGCGGACCGGCCGCGCGACCGCCGGGGGCGGCCGGGGCGGGGTTCCCGTCGGTGACGACATTCCCGTGACTCATGGTCATAAAATATGAAGAATGTCCGCCATCAGCCTGCCGAGCGCGTGCAAACGGGTCGGTCCCCGGACACGAAGTCCGGGGACCGACCCGTTCGGCGGTCGCGGCGCCCGCAGGCGGCCGCTCGGTACTACTGGGTCTGGTTCTCACCGCGGTAGTACTCGAACACCCACAGCCACAGGCCGATGACCAGCAGCGGGGCGGTGAAGAAGAGGAACCACCAGCCGAAGACCGGACCGAGGAAGGCGAACATGCTGCCCAGGCCCAGCGCCAGCGGCGCCCAGCTGTGCGGGGAGAAGAAGCCCAGCTCGCCCGCGTCGTCGGCGACGTCGGCGTCCTTGTCGTCCTGCGCCCCGGTGTCCACACGGCGAGCGGTGAAGACCAGGTAGTACCCGATCATGATGCTCAGGCCGAAGGAGAGGAACAGGGCGGTCGTGCCGACCGGCTCCTTGGACCAGACGCCGTACACGATGGCGACGACCAGGATGAAGCCGGCCAGCCAGTTGAACATGTGGCCCTGGATCTTCACTTGGTGTCCTCCTCACGGGACACGCCCGCGACGGCGCCGCGGTGGTCCAGCTGGTCGCGCTCGGCCAGCTGCGGGTGGTGCAGATCGAAGGCGGGCGATTCGGAACGGATACGCGGCAGCGTGACGAAGTTGTGCCGCGGGGGCGGGCAGGCGGTCGCCCACTCCAGGGAGCGGCCGTAGCCCCACGGGTCGTCGACCTCGATCTTCTCGCCGTACTTCCAGGTCTTCCAGATGTTGTAGAAGAACGGAAGGATCGAGAGACCGAGCAGGAACGACCCGATGGTCGAGATCATGTTCAGCGTGGTGAAGCCGTCGGCGGCCAGGTAGTCGGCGTACCGGCGGGGCATGCCCTCGGCGCCGAGCCAGTGCTGCACCAGGAACGTGCCGTGGAAGCCCACGAACAGCGTCCAGAAGGTGATCTTGCCGAGCCGCTCGTCGAGCATCTTCCCGGTGAACTTCGGCCACCAGAAGTGGAAGCCGGCGAACATCGCGAAGACGACGGTTCCGAACACCACGTAGTGGAAGTGCGCCACCACGAAGTAGGAGTCCGAGACGTGGAAGTCCAGCGGCGGCGAGGCGAGGATGACACCGGTGAGGCCACCGAAGAGGAAGGTCACCATGAAGCCGATCGTCCACAGCATCGGCGTCTCGAAACTCAGCGAGCCCCGCCACATCGTGCCGATCCAGTTGAAGAACTTCACACCGGTCGGTACCGCGATGAGGAAGGTCATGAACGAGAAGAACGGCAGCAGCACCGCGCCCGTCACGTACATGTGGTGCGCCCACACCGTCACCGAGAGGCCGGCGATGGCGATGGTCGCGGCCACCAGGCCGATGTAGCCGAAGATCGGCTTACGACTGAAGACCGGGATGATCTCGGAGACGATGCCGAAGAACGGCAGCGCGATGATGTACACCTCGGGGTGGCCGAAGAACCAGAAAAGGTGCTGCCACAGGATCGCTCCGCCGTTGGCGGAGTCGAAGATGTGGGCGCCGAAGACCCGGTCGGCGGCAAGACCGAAGAGCGCGGCGGCCAGGACCGGGAAGGCCAGCAGGACCAGCACACCGGTCAGCAGCACGTTCCAGGTGAAGATCGGCATCCGGAACATCGTCATGCCGGGTGCGCGCATGCAGATGATCGTGGTGATGAAGTTGACCGCGCCGAGGATCGTGCCGAAACCGCCGAGCGCCAGGCCCATCACCCACATGTCCGCGCCCATGCCGGGCGAGTGGACCGCGTTGGAGAGCGGCGAGTAGGCGAACCAGCCGAAGCTGGCCGCGCCCTGCGGGGTGAAGAAGGCGCCGACGACGATCAGGCCGCCGAAGAGGTACAGCCAGTACGCCAGCATGTTCAGCCGCGGGAACGCCACGTCGGGCGCGCCGATCTGCAGCGGCATGATCCAGTTGGCGAAGCCGGCGAAGAGCGGCGTCGCGAAGAGCAGCAGCATCACCGTGCCGTGCATGGTGAACAGCTGGTTGAACTGCTCGTTGCTGACGAGCTGGGTCCCCGGACGGGCGAGTTCGGCCCGCATGATGAGGGCCATCGCGCCGCCGACGACGAAGAAGAAGAACGACGTGATGAGGTACATCGAGCCGATCGTCTTGTGGTCGGTGGTGGTGAGCCACTTGACCACGATCTGGCCCGGCGTCTTCTTGCGCACGGGTGGCGAGGCCGGTACCGACCCCGTCTTCTCGGGTGAGCTGTCGAGGATGGTCACGGCTGGTTCGTCTCCGCGTTCTTGGCGGCGTCGGTCTGCTCGATTCCCGCCGGGATGTAGCCGGTCTGGCCGCGGTCGGCCAGATCCTGCAGGTGCTCCTGGTACTCCTCCGGCGAGACGACCTTGACGTTGAACAGCATCCGCGAGTGGTCCACACCGCACAGCTCGGCGCACTTGCCGAGGAAGGTCCCCTGCTTGTTGGGGGTCACCTCGAAGCGGTTGGTGTGACCGGGGATGACGTCCATCTTCATCAGGAACGGCACCACCCAGAACGAGTGGATGACGTCACGCGAGGTCAGGATGAACTGGACGGTCTCGCCCTCGGGGAGCACCAGGGTCGGACCGGGGTTGCCGGTGTCGGCGTCGCGGTCGGCGGGGGTGCCGATGTCGTAGACACCGTCGGCGTTCTCGGGAACCGCGTCCATCATGCGGTCGGGGATGGCCGCCAGTTCGGGAGAGTCGGGGGCGAAGACGTCGCCCTCGCCCACCGGCTCCAGGTAGTTGAAGCCCCAGCTCCACTTGAAGCCCACGACGTTGATGACGTGGTCCGGCTGGTCCGAGGTCTTCATCAGCTCGGTCTGGTCACGTGCTGTGAAGTAGAACAGCACCGAGACGATGATCAGCGGAACGAGGGTGTAGAGCGCCTCGATCGGCAGGTTGTACCGCGTCTGCGGCGGGACCTCCACCTTGGTGCGCGAACGACGGTGGAAGAAGACGCTCCACGCGATCAGACCCCACACGATCACACCGGTGATCAGTGCGGCGATCCACGACCCCTGCCACAGGGACAGGATGCGCGGCGCTTCCTCCGTTGCCGGACTGGGCAGCCCGAGGCGGGGCAGTTCCTCGGATGTGCAACCGGTGGCGGTTGCCAGGACCAGGCCCGCGATGAGCGCCTGCGGCAGTACCCGCCGCATCGGACGCCGCGTCGAGCGGTCGGAGCCGTTGGGACTCACGTAGCGCCTTCCCGAGAGTCTCGCCCGTGCGCCCGGTCGCCGCCATCGCTCGGCGACGGGGCACTGACCCTGGCACGGGCAGGGTTTGGATATTTACGCGGACCAAACCCTACTGGACACCCCCTGGCGTTGCGCGGGGAGGGTACCCAACGCGCCGTGCCGCCCCACCAGGGGACGTACCGGACACGGCGCGGCGGGCGACGGCCGCCCGCGGGGCCGTCCGCCGCGCCCGTCCGCGCGGTCCAGGATGCCGTACCGCGCGCCCGGCCCGGCGCGTCGTCCCGGGCGTAGCCTGCCGGGGTGACGTACTTCGACGCCGCCTCCTCCGCGCCCCCGCACCCCGTCGCCCGCGAGGCGTTCCTCGCCGCCTGGGAGGAGGGGTGGGCGGACCCGGCACGGCTGCACCGCGAGGGACGGCGCGCCCGGTTGCTGCTGGACGCGGCCCGGGAGGGCACCGCCGACCTGCTCGGCTGCCGCCCCGACGAGCTGTCGTTCACCACCTCCGGCACCCGCGCCCTGCACACCGGGATCGCGGGGAGCCTCGCCGGCCGCCGTCGCGTCGGCCGCCGGCTGCTGGTCTCCGCCGTCGAGCACTCCGCTGTGCTGCACGCCGCCGAGGCCCACCGGGCGGCCGGCGGCACGGCGGCGGAGGTCGCCCCGGACCGCACCGGCCGCACCGCGGTGGCGGACTGGTCCACCGCGCTCACCCCCGACACGGCGCTGGCGGTGCTCCAGTCCGCCAACCACGAGGTGGGCACCGAACAACCGGTCGAGGAGGTCGCGGAGGTGTGCGGCACCGCCGGCGTACCGCTCCTGGTGGACGCCGCGCAGTCGGTGCCCTGGGGGCCGGTGGCTGGGCGGTGGTCGCTGCTGGCGGCCAGCGCCCACAAGTGGGGCGGCCCCGGCGGGGTCGGTCTTCTGGCAGTACGCAAGGGCACGCGCTTCGCACCGCCGGAACCGCACGACGAACGGGAGGCGGGGCGCGCCCCCGGGTTCCCCTCGCTCCCGGCGGTGGTCGCCGCAGCCGCCTCGCTGCGGGCGGTGCGCGCCGACGCCGACACCGAGGCGGCGCGGCTCGGGGAGCTGGTCCGGCTGGTCCGGGAGCGGGTGGAACGGGAGGTGCCGGACTGCCAGGTGGTGGGCCACCCGGAGCTGCGCCTGCCGCATGTCGTCACCTTCTCCTGCCTGTACGCGGACGGCGAGGCGCTCCTCGACGGGCTGGGCCGGGAGGGGTTCTCCGTCTCGTCGGGCTCCTCCTGCACCTCCTCCACGCTCACCCCCAGCCATGTGCTGCGGGCGATGGGCGTGTTGTCGGAGGGGAACGTCCGGGTGTCGCTGCCGCGCTCCACCACCGCGGCCGAGGTCGAGCGGTTCCTGACGGCGGTGCCCCGGGTGGTGGCCGCGGTGCGCGACCGGCTCGCCGGCCCGGGCGGCGGAGCCGCGGAGGCCGGCGTGTCGGCGGCCTGGGCCCGGCACCCCGGCGCACCGGAGACCGGCGCGTCGGACGCGGGCCCCGCCGAGCTGGCGGGGGCGGCCGAGGCTGCTGAGGTGGAGGTGGACGCGCTCGGGCGGCGGTGCCCGATCCCGGTCATCGAGCTGGCCAAGGCGCTGCCCGGTCTGCCGGTCGGCTCGGTGGTGCGGGTGCTGGCCGACGACGCGGCCGCGCGGCTGGACATCCCGGCGTGGTGCGAGATGCGCGGTCAGGAGTACCTGGGCGAGGAGCCGCTGGCGGGGGCGGGCCCGGCCGGCAGCGCCTACCGGGTCCGCCGCTCGCGGTGAACGCAGGGCGCCGCGCCCTGCCGGGACCGGTCCCCGCCGCGCGGCGGGGACCGGTCGTGCGCACCGTCCGCCGGCC
>NZ_JAAVJD010000068.1 GCF_012033735.1 Streptomyces lonarensis
GGTCGCGACGCGACCGGCCCGGAAGGCACCGGGGCGGCGGGGACCGGGGCTGCGGGCACCGGGGCGCCGGGGACCGGGGCTGCGGGCACCGGGGCTGCGGGCACCGGGGCGCCGGAAGCGCCGCTGCGGTGCACCGCGGCGCCTGTCACGCCCGCACCCGAGGCGGTGGACGGTCCGCACGGGCAGGATTCTCGGACCGCGGAGGTACGAACCCCGGCGCCACCAACCGCGGGGCAGCGGACGGCGGGCGGCCCGCCGCCGGAGTCGCGGCCACCGGTACGGGAACTCTCCGGTCTGGCTGGCGCGTTGGCCGGTGCCGCCGCAGGTGACGACGGGCTCGCCACCGCGCTGCTGGAGCGGTTCGACCGGCTCGTGGGGCGCCGGGTGCGGTCCGTGGAGACGGCGATCGCCTGGGACCGCGCCCTGCTCCGGCTGCGCGAGGAGGCCCCACAGGGTTCGTCGCGCCACGAACGGCTGCTCGCACAGGCCCGGTTGATCGTCGCCGACAAGGCCCGTCGGCTGCTGGAGTCGCACCGCTGGGCGCAGGAGCAGCAGGCCCGGCTCCTGCAAGAGCTCTCCACCGCCCTGACCGCCGTGGCCGACCTGCCGGACCTGACGTCGGCGCTCGACCGGCGGCTCCCCGAACTCGGCGTCCCCAGCATTCGGTTGCTGCCTCACGGCGCGGTGCCGAGTCGCAGTGAGTTGCCGACCGGGCGTCGGTGGACCGTGGTCGTGGAACCGCTGCACGTCGGCGCGGACCGGCTCGGCCACGCCCTCTTCGAGCTGGTCGGCGGCGGCTCCGCCGAGCGGCAGGGAGCCTTGCTGCGCGCGCTGGGCGACCAGATCAGCGCGACGCTGCGCGGCGTCGGCCTCTTCGAAGAGGTCCGGCTGGCGCGGGACGCCGCGGAACGCACCAGCCGCGCGCAAGCCCGACTGCTCGACGACGCGGCCGAACGGCTCCGCGACCCGGTGGCGGAACTGCTGAGGCTGACGCGTCCCGGCGAGCCTGCCCACGAGGCGGCGCACCGGCTGCTGCGGCTCGTCGACGAACTGGTCGACCTCTCCAGGGCCGACCCGCACGGTCTCGATCTGGACCGGCGGCTGCTCGACCCGGGGCCGCTGCTGCGGGAGTGCGCGGGACCGCAGTGCCGCCCGGCCGGCGGACCGGCCCGCCCGGAGTCCCCGCCGGTGCCGGAGCTGCCGACCGCGGGCCGCGCCACCGGACCGGACCGGCTGCCGGCGGTGGTCGCGGACGCCGCTCGGTTGCGGCGGCTGCTGGCACTGCTGCGCAGCTGTGCCGGGCAGGCCGGCAGCACGGCGGCCCCCACTGCGACCGCCTTCACCGCGACCGTGGACCCGCCGTACCTCGTCGTCCACGTCCCGGCGCCGGGGCTGCGGGCCGACCCGGAGGAGGCGCCGACACCGCCGCCCAGCCGGCCCGGTCCGCCCCTGCCGCCCGAGGAGCCGGGAGGCGGCCGGGCTCAGCGGCCGCTGCGGACGGCGGGCCCGGCGGCACCGGACCGGTGGGCGGGGCCGGACGCGGCGGCACCCGGCCTGGCGGTGGCGCGCCGGATCGCGGTCCTGCACGGCGGCGGACTGGCGCTCCGAGACGGGAGGTTGGAGCTTCGGCTGCCACTGCCCACCCCGTCGGGTCTGCCGGCGACGCATGCGGCTCGCGGACCGCTGCTCGCCCTCGCCGAGGCCGAGGCGCCACCGCCCGAGGCCGGCACGCTCGCCGGCCGCCTCGGGCGGGGTCTACGCACCGCGCCGGCCGAGAACGACGCTCCACCGACCGACCACGGCACGACGCGGCCGGACCGCAGCACCGCGCCGGCGTACCGCGACGGCGATCCCGCGGTCGCGGAGAGCACGAGCCGGCCCTCCGCGGTGCTCTGGGAGACGTCCGACGCCGGACCCCGCGTCTGGTCCCTCGCCCGGCGGCTGCACGACGACCCGGCGCTGCGGCAGACACCGTTCCTGCTGTACGGGGCGCGGACGTTCGGCCACCGCGACCTGGCGGGGGCGGTGGCGGCGCTCCGCCCGGCGGAGCTGCGGCCACCGGCCGTCGTCGCCGGTGGTGGCCGGGCGGGGCGGGACCGGCTGCGGCGGCTGCTGGACGACGTGCTGCCGGGGCGCACCGTGCGGACCGCGCCGGACGGTGCCGCCGCGCTCGCGACCCTGGCCGACGAGGACGGCCAGGGCCCGCCGTGCCTGCTGGTCGTGGACCGTGAACTCCCCGACATGGAGGGGTTCGACCTGGTGGACCGGGCGGCGGAGCTGACGGGCGCGGTGGGTGTGCCCGTCCTCCTCCACAGTGGGGTCGGCTTCACCGCGGCGGACATCCGGCGGGCCGAACCCCACCCGGGCGCCGTGCTGTTGGGCCACGGTGTCCTCGACGAGCGGGAGACCGCCGCGCTGCTGGCGGCCATGGCGGGCCGGGCGGGGCACGCCGCCGCGCCGGTACGGGCCGCGGTGGTGTACCTGGAGAGCAACTACGCGCATCGGGTGACTCGTTGGCAGGTGGCTCGGTCCGCCGGGGTCACCGAGGACCACCTGGGACGGCTCTTCCACCGCGAGTTGGGGCTGACGCTCTGGGACTACCTGACCCGGTTGCGGGTGCGGCACGCGCGGCGGTTGCTGCGGCAGAGCGACGACAGCGTCCCGGCGGTCGGGCGCGCGGTCGGGTTCCACGACCGGGCCCACTTCACCCGGGTGTTCCGGCGCCGGACCGGCGTCAGTCCGCACGCCTACCGGGGCGGTGAGGGCCCGGGCGGCGACGGGGTCGGCTCCGGCGCTGCGACACCACCGGGACCGCCGACTCCGCAGGCTCAGCCGGACCGGCGCGCGCAACCGGGGCCCGGCGGGAGCGCCGGACCCCGCTGAGCGGGCGGGCCCCTGCCGACGAGACCGCCGGGGCGTCACGTGGCGCGCACGTACTCCACGATCTGCACGCCGGAGTCGAAGCTCCGCGTGCTCTCCAGCCGGAACGCGGTCGCGGAGTACGGTGCGTCCACGAACAGCGGGATTCCGGCGCCGAAGACGACGGGGCTCCGCTTGAGGATCAGCCGGTCGATCTCCGGCAGCAGCGAGCCCGCCAGCCGCCCGCCCCCGCACAGGTAGATCCCGGCACCGTCCTCCTGCTTCAACTCGCGGACCGTCGCGAGCGCGTCGGCGGTGTAGGTGATCCCGTCGGGCGCCGCGTCCTGGCGGGTGGTGGCGACGTACTCGCGCAGGTGCGCATAGGGCCGCTCGATGCCCGCGTCGAGGGCGACGCGGTAGCTGTTCCACCCCTGGATGATCGTGTCGAAGCGGTCCCCGGTGGGCTCGGCGCCGAGCGCGGCGGCGGCGTGGGCCGGCAGGGCGTCCGCGAACTCGCCGATCTGGACGTCCATGTGGTCGCCGACGATCGGGAACGCGTCGTACGTCCCGTCCGGCGCCGCGATGTAGCCGTCGATCGACGTGGCAACGTAGTAGACCAGTTCTCGCATGGCCGCCCTCCCCGAGTCCGAAACACCGACCGGCGGACCGTAGCAGCGCCTCCGCACCCGCCGCCTCCGCTTTCCCGCACGGCACGCCCCTTTCCCGCCAACGGCCGACGCCGGGGCGCGAACCGACCAGGCCCGTGCGGCCGGAGCAGGGCCCCGAGCACGATCCGGCCACGGCAGGCCCGGGCCGCCTCCCGGGGGGATACTGGCCCCGCCCCCGTCGCCGCGCCCCCGAGGTCACCGAGTCGTGTCTGTCGTGCTGGACCACTGCACCTTCCGGTACCGCCGCCGCGGCCGCCGGGTGCTCGACGGGCTGGAGTTGGCCTTTCCCGCCGGCCGCACCGTACTGCTCGGCCCGAACGGCGCGGGCAAGTCCACGGTGCTCGCGCTGGCCGCCTCCGCGCTGCGTCCCACCGCCGGCTCGGTGCGGTTCGGCGGGCTCGACCCCGCGGTCCGGGCGCAACTGCGGCCCTACCGGCGGGATGTCGGCTGGCTGCCGCAGCAGGTGACGGCGGTGCCCGGCATGACGTGCCGGGAGCAGGTCGCGTACGCGGGCTGGCTGAAGGGCATGGCGCGCGGCGAGGCGTGGACGGGGGCCGTCCCGGCGCTGGACCGCGTCGGGCTGGCCAAAAAGGCCGATCAGCAGACGAGTTCACTCTCCGGCGGCCAGTTGCGGCGGGTGGGCGTCGCGCAGACCCTGGTGCACTCGGCGCGGCTGGTCCTGATGGACGAGCCCACCGCCGGTCTCGACCCGGCACAGCGCACCGCGTTCCGCCGCACCGTCGAGCGGCTGTCGGAGGTGGCCGACGTGATCGTCTCCACCCACCAGACCGAGGACCTATGGGAGGTGTACGGCCACGTCGTCGTCCTCGCCGGGGGCACCGTCCGGTTCCTCGGCACCGTGGACGCGTTCCGCGCGCTCGCCCCGCCGGGCGCCGCCGCCGGCCGGGAGGCCGAGGCGGCCTACGCGGCGGTGCTCGGGGACGGTGAGGAGTGATGGTCTTCCGGCTTCACCTCCGCGCCAACGCCGCGTTCGCGGCGGCCGGGCCGCTGCTCGTGGTGGTGCTGCTGTACGTGTTCGCCGAGGAAGTGGGCGGCGGGCCGGACGGTTACTGGGTCGCCGGTACCGCGAAGGCCGTCTCGGCGCTGATGTTCATCGCGCCGGTGGTCGCCGCGTGCGCCGCCTGGGAGGCGGGACGGTTGCGGCGTGCGGGCGTCGCGGGCGGCGCCCCGGTCCGCGGCGGGTTCCGTATCGCCATGGCGTCGCTCTCCCCGGTGCTGGCGCTGGGGTTGCTGGCGCTGCTCGTCGCCCTGGTCGGCGTGCGGGTGGGGATGGCGGCGGCGCCGGGGTGGCCGGAGCCGACGATCCTGGCAGCGGCCGTGGTGACGCTGTGCGGGTGGCTCGCCGTCGGGTACGCGCTCGGCGTGTGGCTGCCGCCCGCGGCGTCCGTGCCTCTGGCGCTGGTCGGCGGTTACCTGTGGCAGGTGTACCCGCCGGCGCTGGAACCGCTGTGGCTGCGGCACCTCACCCAGCCCGCGCGGGGCTGCTGCACCAGCGCCGACACGGTGGCCGCCGGTGGGCTGTCCGGCCCGGCGCTGGCCGCCGTCGCGCTGGCGGGCGCGGCTGTCGCCGCCGCAGCCGTCGCACCGGACACCGCGCCGGGGCGCGCCGGGTGGAGCACGGTCGGTGCTGGTGGTGGCCGCCGCGCTGCTGGTCGCCGCGGCCGCCGGGACGGGAGCGGTGCGGGCGGTGTCGGGGCTGGGCCCGGACGCGGTGGTGGCACGGTCGGCCGACGAGCTGGTCTGCGCCGACGCGGGCGCCGCGACGCGGGTGTGCGTCTGGGCGGAGCACGCACCGCGCCTGGACGAGACCGCCGAGGTGGTGCGGACCGCGGTCGCCGGCCTGGCCCCGGTGGGCGTCGACCCGCCGGAGCTCGTCACCGAACTCCCGCGCGAGGCACTGCAGTACGCACCGGCCGCGGGGGCTGCGAACGATGGTGCACCGGCCACCGGCACGCCGGACCGGTGGACGGTCACCGTCCGCGCGGCGGCCTCGTTCACCACGGACGACATCCGCACCGGCCTCGCGGCCGACCTCACCGGGGCGCTGCTCGACTCCCGCACCGGCACACCGGCGGCCGACTGCCCCGCCGACCCGGTGGACGCCGCCGAGCAGGGCTTCCAGGCCGCGGACCAGCTGTTCGCCTGGCTCACCGTCCGCGCCGGTACGCCACCGCAGGAGGCGCGTGACCGGTTCGACCCGCAGCTGTGGACGGCGGTCGGGGCCGCCCTGGACGGCGACGACACCGCGCAGGCCGCCTGGTTCCGCGCCACGCTCGACCGTGCGGGGTGCGCTCCGCGATGAGCTGGTGGTCCCGTACCCGGCGGCTGCCGCTGCTCGCTGTCTGCCTGGTCGCCTTCTGGCTGCTGGTGGTGCCGTTCGGGGACGCGTCGCTGCCCGTCCCGCAGTTGGGCGGTGCCACTGCGGTTGATGTGCCGCTGCTGCTGTTCGCGCCGCTGCTGCCGGTGGTCGCGCTGATCGTCTGCTGCGGCGGGGCACCGTCGAACGAGGCGACCACCGTGCGACGTGTCGGCACCCTCGACGCCGCGCTGGCGGCGGCCCCGCCGGCCGCGACCGCCGTCGTGGTGGGGACGGCGCTGCTCACGGGGTTCGGCGCGGGCGACGGCGGGGGCGGTGACGCGGCGCTCTGGTCCGTGGTGCGCAACCTCGGCGCCTGCGTCGGCTTGGCGCTGCTCGCCCGCGAGGCGTTCGGCCGCCACGCAGCGACCCTGCTGCCCGCCCTGGCGGCGCTGGCCGTGGCGGTCTTCGGCTACGGCCCCGAGCAGCAGGCCCACTGGTGGGCCTGGCCGGCAGCCGACCCGGCCGACCCGCTGGCCTGGGCCGGCTCGGCAGCGCTCCTCGCCACCGCCCTCGCCCGCACCGCCACCCGCGACCGCCCCGCTCGGCGCTGACGCCGCAGCGCCGGCCCGGGGTCCGGCCTTCGCAGTCCGTCGCACCACGGACGCGCTCCTGCTCCCCGGGGCACGGACGCGGACCCGCACGCGGCGACCGCCCGTCGGCGCCGGCGTCGCACCGGCCCGCGCCGGTCTCCCGGGCCACCGTCGTCACGGCGGCGGCCCGGGAGACCGGCAGGGTCCGGCCCGGCTGGGCGGACGGAGCCGTACCGCAGCGGGTTTCGACTCCCTCCGCCCTCACCGGTGGACCACCCTCAGGTGAGGGTCCACTGCTGGTTGCTGCCGCTCCAGCAGGTGTAGAGCTGGAGCTGGGCGCCGTTGCCGGAGCCCGTGGCATCGAGGCAGAGGCCGGACTGGACGCCGACAACGGAACCGTTGGAGTTCACCCGCCACTTCTGGTTGTCGCCACCCCAGCAGCTGTAGATCTGGACCCGGGCACCGACGGCGGTCCCGGCAGCGTCGAGGCACTTGTCGCCGTAGACGCGGAGTTCACCGGAAGCCGTGAGGCTCCACTGCTGGTTGGCGTTGGTGTGGCAGTCGTACAGCTGGACCTGGGTGCCGTCGGCGGTGGCCGAGTTCGGCACGTCCACGCACCGGCCCGAGCCGACGCCCCGGAGCTGCCCGCCCGTCGGCGTGGTGGGCGGAGGCTGGGTGGAGCCGCCGTTGAGCGCGTTGAGGACACCGTTGTAGGCGGGCTTCTTGCTGCCGTCGCCGTTGAACAGCAGCGGCGTGTGGTGCGAGCGCCAGGAGTCGGTGTCGCGCACACCCCAGACGGTGATGCCGAGGCAACGCGTCACGGCCAGGCAGTCGTTGACCACGTTGCCGTAGGTCGTCGGCGAGGCGCCCTGGATGTCGAGTTCGGTGACGGAGACGTCGACGCCGAGCGCGGCGAAGCTCTGCAGGGTGGTGCGGAAGTTGCTGTTGTACGGGCTGCCGTCGTTGAAGTGCGCCTGGAAGCCGACGCAGTCGATCGGGACGCCCCGCTGCTTGAAGTCCCGGACCATGGCGTACATGGCCTGGGTCTTGGCCGCGTTCCAGTTCTCCACGTTGTAGTCGTTGTAGCAGAGCTTCGCGGACGGGTCGGCGGCGCGCGCGGCGCGGAAGGCGACCTCGATCCAGTCGTTGCCGGAGCGCTGGAGGTTGGAGTCGCGGCGGGCTCCGGAGTTGCCGTCGGCGAACGCCTCGTTCACGACGTCCCACTCGACGATCTTGCCGCGGTAGTGGTTCATCACGCCGTTGATGTGGTCGACCATGGCCTGGCGGAGCGCGCCGCCACTGAGGTTCTGCATCCAGCCGGGCTGCTGGGAGTGCCAGGCGAGGGTGTGCCCGCGCACCTGCTTGCCGTTCTGGACGGCCCAGTTGTAGACCCGGTCGCCGGCCGCGAAGTTGAACTGGCCGCGCTGGGGCTGCAGGGCATCGATCTTCATCTCGTTCTCGGCGGTCACCGAGTTGAACTCGCGGTTCGCGATGGTCGAGTACGTCGAGTCGTTAAGCCGGTTCGCGGCGATGGCGACGCCGAAGTACCGGCCGCTCTGCTTCGCCGCGGCGCCCAGCGTGCTCTCGGCGGCGTGGGCGCTCGGCGGCGCGGCCAGCGCGCCGACCACGCCGAGGGCGACGACGAACAGCGCGACCAGTAGGCCGTGGAGCGACCTGCGGACCGCGGGTGGGGATGTGGCAAACGAGCCCATGACTGTGCCTCCAGGGTAGACGTCAGGGAAGGGCGGAGGTGCGGGGGGGTGAAGGTCTCGTCCGCGCCGGCTCGGCGGGCGGACGAAGCGGGCGGGACCCCTCGGGCTACGGGGTCACCGACAGCCATGGGCGCGCGGGAGGCGGCCGGTTCGGCGGGGGCGGTGGGGGATGCCGGCGCCGAGCCGGGGAGGACGGCCACGGCCGCGCGTGCCGGACGCGGGGCCGTGGCGGGAGTTCGACAGAGGCATGGGGGTACTCCATCGCGGCTCAGCCGGGAGGACCGCCACGCGGCGACGCGACCTCTCCGCCGTGCGAAGAGCCTCGGCGCGTTGGTGCGGACCTCACCGGACAGGAAACGGGGTGGCACGGGCGCAGTGGTGCTGCGGTGCGCAAGTGCGCAGGTGTAGTGGTGCGCAGGTGCAGTGGTGCACGGGTCGGCGGGCGACACGGAGTGCTCGGGAGCACCGTGCGGCGCTTCGCGTAACCGCTCCCTCAGACAGGGAGATTGCGGGCTTGTCGGTGGATCGTCAACACCTCGCGCCGAGGAAACTTTCCATGTCTTCTCCGGAACTTTCCGGAAGCCAGGCGGCTCGACCGGAGCAGTGTCGGCCCATCGAAGCCGGTGTCACCGGACACCGCGCGGCCGGACCCGACCAACGAAACGAACCAGCACCTCGCCACGGCTCCACGGTGCTGAGCTGCGCCTTCCCTGCCGCGGCGCGCTGCGCGGGGCACAGGCCGACGGCGGGTCCGTGGCGCCCACCCGGCCCGGCGGAGAGGCACTGTTTACGGCCAAGCCGGTGGCGAGCCTTGACCGGGTGGCCCGGCCTTCCTAACTTGTCGCGTCAAGAAGTCCGTGAAGTTTCGTAAGTGTTCCGGTAACCGGTGCTTCCCCCCGGCACCTCCGTGGACGACGCTCCCGGAGCCCGGCGGACCCGCAGGCGTGAGGCGCCCCCCTGGCGCCCGACGGCCGGCAGTCCTCCCCCGTGGCTCGTGGCGAGGTGCCCCGGGTTCTGAGGTTCAGCGCATCAGCTCTTCGGCATGAGCGGGAGCCTCCGCGTGCCTCCCGCGCCAACCCCTTGGGCGACCGTTCCGCGTTCCTCCGGGGTCGCTCCACCCCCACCCCCCCATGCCCCCAGAGAGGGAGGCCGCTGATGTGGCTTCGCCGTCAGTCCCCATCCCGCCTGAGACGCCCCCTGGTCGTCCTGGCACCCCTGCTGCTCCTGGCAACCGTCCTCGGTGCCCAGCCCGCCGGAGCGGCGACCGTCGACACCGGCGCCTCGTACGTGCTGGTCAACCGCGCGAGCGGCAAGGCGCTGGACGTCCACAACCGGGCGACCAACGACGGCGCCCGCATCACCCAGTGGACCAGGAACGACCAGGCCCAGCAGCAGTGGCAGTTCGTCGACTCCGGTAACGGCTACTACCGCATCAAGTCCCGCCACTCCGACAAGGTCCTCGACGTCCACAACTGGTCCACCGCCAACGGCGGCTCCATCGTCCAGTGGGCCGACCTGAACGCCACCAACCAGCAGTGGCGGCTGGTGGACAGCCCGGACGGCCATGTGAGGTTCGTGTCGCGCCACAGCAACAAGGCACTGGAGGTGCAGGGCGGCTCCACCGCCGACAACGCGAACGTCGTCCAGTACGACGACTGGGGCGGCACCAACCAGCAGTGGCAGCTCGTGAGGGTCGGCTCCGACACTCCCGGCCCCGGCCCGTGTGCGCTTCCCTCGAACTACCGCTGGTCCTCGACCGGCGCGCTGGCCCAGCCCCGGTCGGGATGGGTCTCGCTCAAGGACTTCACCGTCGTGCCCTACAACGGCCGACACCTCGTCTACGCGACGACGCACGACACCGGGACACGGTGGGGTTCGATGAACTTCAGCCTGTTCGGCAACTGGTCGGAGATGGCCTCGGCCAACCAGAACGCGATGTCCTCCGCGACCGTCGCACCCACGCTGTTCTACTTCGCGCCGAAGAACATCTGGGTGCTCGCCTACCAGTGGGGCAGGACGTCGTTCTCCTACCGGACCTCGACCGACCCGACCAACCCGAACGGCTGGTCCGCCGAGCAGGAGCTCTTCCGCGGGACGATCTCCAACTCCGACACCGGGCCCATCGACCAGACGCTCATCGCCGACGACACGCACATGTACCTGTTCTTCGCCGGCGACAACGGCAGGATCTACCGGACGAGCATGCCGATCGGGAACTTCCCGAGCAGCTTCGGCTCCAGCTCGACCGTGATCATGAGCGACACGACGAACAACTTGTTCGAAGCGCCGCAGGTCTACAAGCTGCAGGGCCAGAACCGGTACCTGATGATCGTCGAGGCGATCGGCTCGCAGGGCCGCTACTTCCGCTCGTTCACCGCGACCAGCCTGAACGGCAACTGGACGCCGCAGGCCGCGACCGAGAGCAACCCCTTCGCCGGCAAGGCCAACAGCGGCGCCACCTGGACCAACGACATCAGCCACGGTGAGCTGCTCCGCACCAGCGCCGACCAGACCATGACCGTCGACCCCTGCAACCTCCAGCTCCTCTACCAGGGGCGAAGCCCCAACTCCGGCGGCGAGTACGGCCTTCTGCCCTACCGCCCGGGCCTGCTGACCCTCCAACGCTGACGACAAGAGGCCGGAGCCGGGACCGGCGCTGGGCTCCGGTAGGGGCCTGCCCCGGCGGGCTCGGCACACCGCCGAGCCCGCCGGGGCTCGTACCGATCAGGCCAGGAAACGTCCGGCCGGTGCAGCGACGGTGAAGCGGCTCCAGGCCTCGGGCGAGAAGGCGATCACCGGACCCGCGCCCGCCTGCTTCGTGTCGCGCACGAGCACGGCCGGCTGGTTGTCTGCCACCTCGACGCAGTTGTTGTCGCCGTGACCGCTGTAGCTGCTGGTACGCCAGTTGGGCTGGTGAAGCTTCATGAGTAGCGCTCCTTGAGTGTGTTGCGGATGAACTGCGCCGTGTCGTCCTCATCGAGTGCTCGTGCTTGCAGTCGAGCGTAGAAGAAGGAGAGGCGATCTACCGCCTCAGCATCCTCGATCAGAGTGCCCGAGTGGTCGCCCTCGGTATAGGCGTAGCGACCCCCGTCCGGCAGGTGCCCGATGGAGATGGAGCCGTTGAGCGTGGCCGGCTCGGCCCGAGAGAACGGCAGCACCTGGATGAGAATCCGACGCCGCTCCCCCTGCTCCAGGAGCCACTCCAACTGCGCCCGCATGACCTCCTTGGAGCCGACCTGCTGACGGAGCGCAGCCTCTCCCAGCACGACACCGAGCCACGGCGGCGCGTCACCGTCGAAGACCTCCTGCCGCGCCATGCGCGCATTGAGACGCTCCTGGACCGGGAACTCATCGAGCACCTGCACCGCTTCCATCAAAGCCCTGGCGTATTCGGCGGTCTGCAGCAGTCCCGGAACGATGTGCCCGAACTCGTAGATGAGGCGGGCCTTGCCCTGGAGAGCGAGGAAGCGGGTGGACCAGCTCGGGTAGGGCTGCTTGCTGATCAGGTGCCACAGCTCCTCCAGCTGCTCGTCGATGCCCAGCACCTGTTCGATCTGCTTCTTCATCTTGAACGTCGGTGGATCGGTGGCCAGTTCGATCTGCGCCACACGGTTCGGCGAAGTGAACAGCGCCCCCGCGAGCTGGCTCTGAGTGAGTCCCTTGCGCTCTCTCGCCCGCCGCACCTTGGCACCGAGCAGTGCCGCCACCGAGCCTCGCGGGTTGAGTTCCTTGCCCTTACCTGCCATCGGTGCCCCCTGCGTGCAGTGTGCGGCTTTCTTCAAGGCCGCACGGATTGAAGCTGTCACCCCTGGCGATCACCCAGTCGCTCAGGGAAACCTGGATGGCACAAGAAGCTACCTCCTGACGGGCGCCAGCGTGCACGCTTTGCGAAGTTTGCACCTGTTGATGCTGGTTGTAGACCAGGTGAGGAAGCCGGTCAGGGACAGGAAGGAGTGCCATGTACGGCCTGGCGCTGAAAGTCGCCACCGAACGAACGACAGCGGCAGTTGCTGCCGCGTCGAACGCGAAGCGGTGATCGGTGGACGACCGGCCGCCCGGAGCGATGCCGGACGGTGCCAAGACCCCCGCCGAGGAACTGCGCCGCCGCCGCGCGGCGCTCTCCCGGGCGATCGACGAGCACTTGGCGGTGCTGGAACGTCATCGCGGCACCTCGCCTCCGTCGACCGAGAGCGACCGACCGGCGTCGCCGGAGAGCGAGGAGACATGACCGCCTGCGCTACACCCGACGGCATCTGGTGCGAGGTGGTCGCGCGGAGTCCGGAGGCCGGGGGTGAGTGGTACCTCGGCGGGCACTGGGCGGACTGCGCGCCCGAGGCCATGGCCTGGTTGCGGCGCCAGGCTCTGCGGCTCGCGGAGGCGCTGGAGCCCTCCCCCGTGGCGTCACCGTTACCCGTCCGGGCGCTGACGCCGCTGGGCTGCGGCGACGTGTCACCCGCCCAGGTCTTCCGCGACTGGGCCGACGACCACGCGTTCCAGCAGGTGCAGCGTGCCGCGCTCGCCACCGGGCGCCCGATCAGCACCAACGCCCGTGGGCCGGACCGCGTCGACGGCTGCGACGAGGTGGACGTCCTGTACTCCCTCTCGGCCCGCGCGATCCTCCGCCGGCGGCTCGCGCCCCTTCCCGCTCCGGCCGCAGTCGGCCCCGCGCCGCTCCGCCTGATTACCGCACCCCGCCACCACCCCGCACTGGAGACGAGACAGCCCGTGTACGAGGAGATCAGCTTCACCAACTCCGACCGCGAAGCCGTCGAGGAGGCCGCCCGCGAACTGTTCAACCACGTCAAGCAACTCGGCGTCCGGCTGGACGACATCGACGTCATCGACCCGTGCGACGGCTGCCGCCGCCGTGATTACCGCATCCAGCTCGGCCACCTCACCCACGAAGAGGTGACCGTGCTCAACAGCGCGCTCGGCAGACGGCTGTGCGATGCGGAGGACGACGGCTGCGGCGACGGCCCCGCCACATGACCGCGCCGCGAGCGACACCGGCCGTGCGGGCACGCAGCCTCCGCCTGACCGCGAACGAGATCCGTATCGGCGACCTGGTCGCCTTCGGCGGGACGACGCTGGCCGTCACGTTCCGGGAGCACCGCGGTGGGGTCGTCCGCCTGGAGCTCGGCACGCTCGCCCGGGTGACGCTCGCACCCGCGGTCGCCCTGACCGTCACCCGGCCGACCAGGCTCCTCCCCGGCGAGCCGCGCCCCGCGCGCCCGGGCCGTCGCCGCACAGCCGACGCCCCGGGCGGAGGCACCGCTCGCATACCCGCGGTCGGACCCTGACGCCACCGCCCCAACCGGCCCGAGCACCGCACCGCGGCGATCGCGAACCGCCTGTCCGGCCGCTGGTGAGCGCGGCGCCAAGCGCCGGAAAAGCGGCGACCGACGGCCGGTGGGCCCGGCTACGGTGACGGCATGACCCACTCCCCCGCGCCCCTCGGCGACCCGGCCGAGCTGCCCCGCGCCGAGTTCGCGTTCCCCGGCCCGCTGCGCGACAAGCTGGTGTCGGCGATCCTCGACGGCTCCAAGACGGCAACGACCGGGCTGCTGCTCGACTACGAGCACGAGGGCGAGCCACTGCCGGAGGTGGGTGCCCGGTCCGTGGTGGTCGACTCGGCGGACCGACCCGTCGCCGTCATCGAGATCACCGACGTACGCGTCGTGCCCTTGGGCGACGTGGACCTCGCCCACGTCGTTGACGAGGGAGAAGGCGACACCACCGTCGCCGCCTGGCGCGCCGCCCACGAGCGGTTCTGGCACAGCGACGAGATGCGCGCCGCCCTCGACGACCCGACGTTCACCGTGGACGACACCACCCCGGTCGTCCTCGAACGCTTCCACCTCATCACCGACCTCCGCCCCGAGTCCGACGCTCCCTGACAAGCCCCGGCGACGCGTGCGCCGCCGGACAGCCGAGGGCGGTTCGGTCACTACGCTGGGCAGATGGCGGATCTCGACGAACCCGTTCACGTCGTCGCCGCCGTCCCGGAGTGGTTGGATCAGGGACGGGAGCTGACGCGCGACGTCGGGCGGCTGGTCGAGCCGGAGTCGGCCGCAGCGGTCGTCGCACACATCGGCTCGACGGCTGTACCGGGGCTGGACGCGAAGTCGATCATCGACCTCCAGGTCGGCTGCCGGGGGAGCGAGGTACCCGCCGTCGTGGCCGCGCTTCGCCGCGCGGGGTACGACCACCTCGGCACTGCCGGTGTTCCCGGACGGGAGTACCTGCGCAGACGCGATGAGCCGCCGATCAACGTGCATGTGGTCGAGCGAGACGGCTCGTTGTGGCGGGACAACATCCTCTTCCGCGACTACCTGACCGCCCACCCCGCAGCCGCCGACCGCTACGCCGCTGCCAAGCGGGAAGCAGCCCGGCGCGCACCGTCGCTCCTCGCCTACTCCGCCGCCAAGGCGGCCGTCGTCGCCGACCTCATGGCAGCAGCCCACACCCACGCGGCGAACCCCTGCCCTTCGTGTCACGGCGGGCAGTGATCGCCCGAGTGGTGCGGTCGGCCGGCCCTCTGAGGTGCAATGCGGACCCACGGCCGGTACGAGGTCGAGCCCGGCGGTGCTACCCCTCTGAGGGGCGATGAGGACGGCTACCGGCTCGGCCAGGACTCCTGCCCGAACTGGTTGCTACCCCTCTCAGGGGCGATGAGGACCTGGAGACCGGCCGGGCCGGCACCCTCGCCATGTACGGGTTGCTACCCCTCTCAGGGGCGATGAGGACCCGCCGCCTGCCCCGGCAGCTGCTCGTCCTCGTGGAGTTGCTACCCCTCTCAGGGGCGATGAGGACGACTGCCGTAGAGGCGCAGGCCCTTGACGATGTCCGGTTGCTACCCCTCTCAGGGGCGATGAGGACCCCACTACCGCACCGAGACCCGGTGGATCATGCCCGCGTTGCTACCCCTCTCAGGGGCGATGAGGACTCGGATGTGCTGACGGGCGCCATTTCCCCGGACGGATTGTTGCTACCCCTCTCAGGGGCGATGAGGACCCCACTGTGAAGGTCCAGGTCGGAGGCGGAACCGCGGGGGTGACGCGGGGGGTGTTTTTCAGCGAACCTCCGGTAGTGCTGAAAACCCCGGCGTGTCGCTGAAATTCGGGGCGTCCGGACCATGCACAGATGGACTCCGTACCCCCTCAGCATGGCACGAGGAGCAGGTCCCATGGCGGTGTTCGGGTGTACCAAGCGACCTTGGTGAACTTGGCCCAAGAGCCGGTCAGCTGACGCTCGGGGCAGGGCTCCCGATGCGCCGCCGGTACCGGTCGTGGTTGGGCGGGAGACAGCGGGCGTCCCAAGCAGCATGCCGTGGCCGGCCTGCTCTGGACTGCGCGTTCACTGAGCCGCAGTCCCCGCCCTGGCTGGGCAGACCTACCGCCGGTCCAGTGGTGTGGCCCGGAGATGCGTCTGGCCCGGCCTGCTTGCGCCTAGTGCAGCAGTCGCCACCACCTTCTTGCCGAGTCAGCAAGATGACATGCTATTCAGGCACGCTGTTCGTACGGTGAAGCCATGACGCACTCACACCAGCACGGCACCCACACCGCCGACCTGCACCAGCACCAGCACGACGACAGCGGCCAGGCCGAGATCCTCGACCTCGACGCCGAGGTCCTCGCGGAGCACATCGCCGGGATCACCGGCTCGCTGCCGCTGACCTCAGCGCCACGGCAGATCGTCGACCTCGGCTGCGGCACCGGCGCCGGCACCTTTGCGCTGCTGGAACGGTTCCCGGAGGCACACATCACCGCCGTGGACACCTCGACCGGGCATCTGAAGCTGCTCGCCGACAAGGCCTGCGCCGAGGGCGTGCAGGAGCGCGTGCGGACCGTGCAAGCCGATCTGGATGCCTCCGACTGGCCCGATCTGGGCACGCCGGACCTGGCGTGGGCATCCGCCTCGATGCACCACATGGCCGACCCCGCGCACGCGCTCGCCAAGGTGCACGAGCTGCTGCCGCCCGGCGGCCTCTTCGCCGTCGTCGAGCTGGACGGCTTCCCGCGCTTCCTCCCGGCCGACGTGCCCGCCGACCGCCCTGGGCTGGAGGAACGCTGCCACCGGGCCACCGACAGCTTCCACGCCGAACACGTCCCCCATCGAGGCACCGACTGGGGTCCGATGCTTTCGGCCGCCGGGTTCACCGTCGAGGACACCCGCACCATCGCGGTGAACATTGAGGGCGACCGCAGCGAGGCCATCGGCCGCTACGCCCTCGGCAGCCTCCAGCGGCTCCGCAACACGGCAGCGCCGGGCCTGGACCCCGCCGACGTCATCGCGCTCGACGCCCTACTCGACCCCGCCGGCCCCCGCAGCATCCTCCGCCGCACCGACCTCGCCGTCCGCACCACCCGCACCGTCTGGGCAGCCCGCAAGCGGTAAGCCGTGCGGCGACGGCTGGTGCTACCCCTCGGAGGGGCGATGAGGACGCGCGGCATGGGCATCGTCTGCCTCACGATCTGGCAGTTGCTACCCCTCACAGGGGCGATGAGGACACCGGACGTCCTCACCCATCGGCGCTTCGTAGTCCTGTTGCTACCCCTCAAAGGGGCGATGAGGACCCTCGATGAGGCTCTGGACGTTGAGGCCGGTGCGCTGTTGCTACCCCTCAAAGGGGCGATGAGGACCAGATCCACCAGCACTACGCGCCGCACGAGACCCCGGGTTGCTACCCCTCAAAGGGGCGATGAGGACCCCATGGTGAAGGTCCAGGTCAGGGAAGGTGCCGCCGGGGTTGTGGGTGGGGTGGTTTTCAGCGGACCTCCGGTTGTGCTCGGAACCTCGGCGTGTCGCTGAAATCCGGGGCTGGTGCGGGCTCGCTCAGGATGGCATGGGTGGGCGGGTACGGGTGGGGCTTTCGGTGGGATTCGGCGGCGCCGGGCGGCCTGCGGCGTCCCGGATCGGTGTCCCAGCGGGGTGGTGTCTCTGCTGTTCAGAGGCGGTTCCGGTGTCCCAGCGTCCCGGGTTGGGTGTGGTCGGTGGCGGCTGGGACGGGGGCGGGCGCAGGGTCGGTCCCGTCGAGCTCAGCGCTCGGCGGTACGACTGCGACTCCACTTCGACTCCGAACCTGAAAGAGGTAGACGCCATGGCTTCCTCCCTTCCTCGCCGTCCCCGCTTCCGCACAGCCGTCACCGTCGCTGCCGCCGTCGCTGCCCTGGGTGTGACGGCGGGAATCGCCACCGCCGGTGGTGCGTCCGGCGGTCCCGTTGCGACCCCCGCGCCTGCCGGGACGCCCGTGGCCGTCGCCGACGAGTACGACGAGCTGGTGCTGTGCGAGGGGTCGAACACCGACATCGCCGCCGAGCCGCTGGAGCGGCCGTTGAACCGGCTGCTGCTGACCGCGACCAACACCGGGGACAGCAACTGCGTGCTGCTGGAGTACCCGTCGCTGTGGCACGAGGGCGCCCAGGCGGTGCCGCCGGCGTTCGAGGAGTCGCGTCCGGCGTGGCCGGTCGTCCTCGCCCCGGGTGAGTCCGGGTACGCCTCGGTGGCGCTGTCGGCGACGGACGGCAGCGGTGGCGACGGCGCCACGTACGACGCGCTGACGGTCGGGTTCAGCCTGCTGGGCCACGGCTCGTACGGGCAGGACGTCGATCTCGAACTCCCGGACGGCGGGGTGTACATCGACGACACCCTGAGCGTCACCTACTGGCTGGACACCGTGGACGACGCCGTCATCTGGTGACGCGGGGGCGGCCGGGGTCCGGACGGACGGCCCCGGCCGGGAACGCAGCAGTGCCCGCCACCCCTGGTGGAGGGTGGCGGGCACCGCTTGTGGGGACCGGCCGGCAGGGGCCGGTCCGTGACCCGGGCCGTGGCCGCGGCCCGGGAGTTCACCGCGGGCCGCCCCGTTGCCGGGGCGACCGCGGCGGTCTCGTGCTGCCGGTGCTGCCTGTCGGTCGGCTGTCAGTCGTCAGCCGGCGGTCAAGGCAGCGCCGTCAGGCCTGCGTCAGTCGCTCGTCAGCCGTTGGAGCTGGCAGAGGAGTTGGCCGGGACGGTGAGGGTGGTGCCGTCGGAGAAGGTCACCGTCGTTTCGGTGTCGCCGTAGTTGTGCGCGGCGTAGGTGCGGTTGCCGTCCTTCTCGAAGACCGCGGCGGTCGGGCTGTCGGCCGTCACGTCGAGGTTGGGCGTGCCGACCGTCGCGAGGGTATTGATCCAGTGGTAGGTGTGCGCACGGGTCGCACCGGCCTCCGGCTCGTACGCGTTGTTGTCGGCGTCGTACGAGGACTTGGCGGTGTCCGGGTCGGCGAGGGCCTGGAACTGCCACAGCAGGTCGCGCCACTCCTCGAACGGCCCGCCGTTCTGGTCGACGAGGTGGTCGAGGTTGCGGTTGACGGCCTCGGGGTTGGCGGCGAGGTGCAGCGAACCACCGGTCACCGGAAGCACGTTGATGCCGTGGATCTCCTCCGGGTTGGCGGTCCACCAGGTGGAGTACGCGGCGCCGGAGCCCCAGACCATGCCGACGATCGGGTGCTCGTAGTTCTCCGGGTAGACCTCCTGGTCCGCGTCGAACCAGTACTGGCGGATGGCCTCGGCCTCGGTGGTCAGCAGGTAGACGCCGAGGTCACGCAGCTCCTCGTCGCCGGTGGCCGAGCCCCACTTGATGAGGCCGACGCTGAGGTTGATCGACTCGGAGGACGACTCCTGGTTGTTGCCGGCGGCGAAGCCCTGGTGGCCGGCGGCCCAGCTGTGACCCGCGTAGGGGTCGAAGCCGCGCAGGAACGGGTAGCGGTCGTCGTCGCGCGCCGGGTTGGCGGTGTCGCGGATCAGCTCCGTGACCATGCCGCCCCACTCGGACTGCTCGGCCCACTGCGGGTCGAACTGCGCGACGATCGCGGCGGCCATCACGAAGTAGCTGTAGTGGAAGTGGTGGTCGTTGAGCTCGGTGTCGCTGCCGTAGGACGCCGGGTAGCCCGTCAGGGTCGACCAGTCGGAGTCGTAGGAGAACTCGGCCGGGCCGCCGACGGTGAACCACTCCTGGAGGCGGTCCTTGATCAGCGTGAGGAGCTGGTCGCGCGCGCCGTCGTTGCCGGTCTGGTCGGCGAGGGTCACCAGCTGGGCGAGCTTGCCGAGCTGCTTGCCGGTCCAGTAGGTGTCGGTGGCGCCCTCGAACGGGTCGGGCGAGCCGAGGACGTCGGCTATGTAGCCGTCGACCCGGGCGTTGTCGACGCCGTCGCTCTCGGGGAGGGCGGGCAGCACGCCGGGAACGGTCTGGGTGGTGGTGAAGGAGTTGCTCTCGCGGACCTTCATCGCACCGCGCGGCGACACGTACTCGTAGTCGAGGAGCGCGTCGTCGGTGTGCAGCCACTGGTGGCGGTAGAGCGCCGAGATGGTGCCGGTCTCGGAACCCTCGCGGGCCTCGGTCTGGAGCGTGTAGGTCGCGTTGACCTCGCCGGCGTCGGTGTCGTAGTCCCACGACACCTCGGAGCCGGTGACGAAGCTGAACGCGTACTGCGAGTACGTCTCCAGCGCTTCCCGCTCGGGCAGCAGCGCGACCGAGTAGTAGTCGTTGCCGCCGAGGGAGGCGGTCACGGAGGTGCCGGAGACGTTCCAGTCGCTGCCGGTGGGGGCGAACAGCGCGTAGTGGTTGCCGGCGACGGTCACGCCGAGGACGTTGCCCTCGTCGGCGAAGACCTCGGGGGTGCCGTTGGTGATGATCTCGGCGTCGCCGCCGCTCGTCTCGGCGTAGACGTAGGGCAGGCCGTGGCCGATGGTGGCGCGCAGCTCGCGGTCGTTGTCGGCCCAGTAGGGCGTGACGGTCCAGTCCGACCAGCCGTCGGCCTTGACGTCGGGCGAGTTGAGGCCGGCGACGCTCAGCGTGAGGTCGGCGGAGTGGACGAACTCGTACTGGCGCCCGTCACCGACGATCGCGTGGTCGGTGGGGTAGCCGACCTGGAGGCCCTCGGCGACGGCCTGGTAGGTGAGCGGGTGGCCGTACATCGGCTGGGAGTACGGGTTGTCCGCGTAGCGCTTGAAGACGAGCGAGGACCACCAGTCGTTGGTGGGGACGGGCTCGTCGGCGACCGCGTCGGTGACCGTCGGCAGGACCGGGGTGCCCATGTTGTCGGTGGGGCCCTGCGTGCCGGCCGGGCGGGTGTCGGAGTAGCCGCCGTTGCCGACGGGGACCTCGGCGGCGCCGGCGGACGGGATCACGACCACGCCGGTGACGGCCGCCGCCGTCGCGGCGGCCACGGTCGTCAGTGCGATCCGGCGTCGTCGCCGGGTCACGCGATGCTGGCTCATCTGCTACCTCATGGTGTGGGGGGAGACGGGCACCACCGGAAGCGGTTCCGGCGAACACCGGAAGCGGTTCCGGCGAACGCGAAGCTAGGAGCGCCCGGAGCGGGTGTCAACGGGCCTCGGCGGGTTCCGGGAACCGGCCCCGACCCCCCGGGGCGGCGTTTACCCGCAGGTCGGAGCGACGACAACCGGCTGTTGTCGGGTACATGCGAGGCCTGGAGAAGCGTTGAGGGATCACCGTCGGCTCAGCCGCTCTTAAGTCGCGGTTAAGAACGGGAGGTTCGCCGCGGGGGAAGGATCAACAGTTGGACGGGCGGCGGAAGTTGCCCCACGGGTCGCCCGTCGGGGGGGTCACGGGCGGGGTGCTTTGCGGCCGTGGACGGCGGCGTACTCGGCGGCGAGCCACGGCCCGAGGTCGTCCAGGAGCATGGCGAGCACCGTCGGGTCGCCTGTCGGCGCGCGGCCCGCGGCGGCGGCCGTGCGCATCCGCTCGGCGTGGTCCGGGTACTGCCGCGCGAAGAGTTCGGCGGAGCGGTCGAGATCGCTGGTCCAGCCGCCCCAGTCGGGCATGACCAGGGTGAAGCCGGTGCGGACCACGCGGCGGGCGACCAGCCGTGTGAGTACCCGCCGGTCGGCGTCGGTGCCGGCCTCCGCCGCGCGGGCACGCCAGCCGGGCAGCGCGAGGTGAAGGTCGCCGTTGGTCTCGCGGGCGAGGAGGGCGGTGGGCCGGTACGCCGGGAGCTGCGCGGCGAGGTCCTCCCCCAGCAGCGGGGTGCAGAGGCAGGCGACGAAGAAGCCGAGGTCGTACCGCTCCAGCTCGCCGGTCAGCGTCGTCGCCGAGGCGAGCAGGATGCCGCCGCCGACGACCTGCGGGAAGGCGGCGTCGATCGCGGACTCGACCGCGTCGGCGTCGGCGCGGTCGGCGGGTGCGGGGTCGGTGTGCAGCGCGAGGAGGACGTCCAGGTCGGACCGGCCGGGGACGGCGGTACCGCGCGGGATGCTGCCGTAGAGGTAGACACTGTGCAGCCGCCCGCCGCCGTCGCCCTCACCCCGGTCGCCCTCGCCCTCACCGCTGCGGTCGCTGCCGCCGGTGCTGCCGCCGGCCGAACGGACGCCGCCCACGGGGCCGAAGGCGGCGGTGAGGTGGGAGCGGAGGGCCGCGACGACCGGCCGGAACGGCGGGGTGACGAGGTGGAGGCCGCCCTCGCGGGCGATGGTGCCGTCGCTGTTCAGTCCCCGGTCGTGGTCCGGTCCCCGCTGCTCCATGGGGCCACTCTGCCCCGGGCCGCCGGGCGCTGCCGAGCGGTTTTCGACCGGACGGGGCGGCGCGGGCGGGCGGGGCCGGCGGGTGGGGTGCTTGCGGCGCGAGGCCCGCGCGGCTCAGTCGGCGACGAGGACGGAGCGGGCGGCGCGGTCTCCGATGACCTCGCGCAGCCCGTCGTTGGCCCGGTCCAGCATGCCGACCAACGCGCGTCCCTCACCCGGTGCGAGCGAGGAGGTGGTGACGACGGCGAGGTCGTCCCAGATCCGCTCGATGACGGGCACGAGTTCACGCCCCCGGTCGGTCAGCCGGATGCGGACCTGCCGCCGGTCACCGGGAACCGGTTCGCGGCTGAAGAGGCCGGAGCGCTCCAGCCGGGCCAGACTGCGGGTCGCCGTCGCGGGTTCGATGCCGAGGCGGGCGGCGAGTGCGGAGATCGACATGCCGCCCTCCGGGTCGGCCTCGGCGAGCAGCCACAGCAGGACGTCCTGGCCGGGGTGCAGCCCCAGTTCGGCCAGCCGCTCGGCCTTCGCGGCCCGGTAGAGCTTCGACAGCGTGTTGAGCGCGCTGTTCAGCCTGGTCACGTCCACTGCTTCCATGGCGTCACCCTAACCAGGCGTTTCGGGGCACCTCCGCCGGAGCCCCGCACGGCCGACGGAGCGGAAGCCGCAGGGCGAACCCCCCACCGGCGGCGGGGTGGTGACATGCCGTGTCGATGCATGCCACATGCGGTCACAACGGATGCGGGTGGGGCGGAGGGGAGCCGTGGGGCACGGCGGGGGGCGGGTGCGGCTGCCACCCTCGGGACAGCCACGCGGAAGCGCGGGGCGTGCGCGCGGGCCCGCAACGGGCGCGGTGCCGCCCCGGGCCGCGGCGGTCAGACCAGGTGGGTGACGGTCACCCGGACCGTCGGCGGGACACCGCCCGCCACCGCCGATCCGACGGCGGCGGTCACCGCCCGCGCCACGTCCAGCGCGCGGTGACCGCGCCGCACCGCCACCTGCACGTCGACATGCCACCGTTCCGGGCCCTCCCGACGGGAGACCCGCACGCCGTGCGGGCGGGACGGCGGCCTGCCGCGGGACTCCGTACCGGCCAGCAACTGGGCGGCGTTGCGGACCAGCCCCGCCAACCCCGGGCTGAGGAACGCCACGCCGGGCACCTGTTCGGCGGCGCGGGCCGCGCGGTCGGCGACCTCCCGCCAGTCCGCCGCACCGCCGGTCACCACGGGCCCTCCGTCGGGTCGTCGCCCGGAGCGCCGGGGGCGGCGGTGCCGCCGGCCTCCCTGCCCGGGGCCGGGGCGTCCGGCTCGTACATGTCGGTGACGCGGACGTCGACGGCGGCGACGGGCATGCCCAGCGCCTCCTCGGCGACGGACAGCACCCGGTCGCGGACGGCGGCGGCCAGCTCCGGCACGGTCCAGGTCAGCGGCGCGGCGACCTCCAGACGCACGCGGACCGGGCCGCGCGGCGCGTCCCGGCCCAGCAGGCCGGTGGAGCCCGTGGAGCCGGTGGCCGGGGCGTCGGGGGTGATGCGGCAGCTGCCGGCACGGACGCCGGGCAGGGTCTCGGCCGCGGCGCGGAACGTCTTCGCCACGGTCGTCTCACCGACCCAGTGGTCCTCGGTCAACCCGCCCAGCGGCAGGCTGCGTCCGGGCCGCAGCTCCAGCCGGACCAGGTCCATGACGCGGGCGGCGAACGCCGCGTCGGCGTCGAGAGCGGCATCGGGGTCAGGCCCCGCCTCCGGGCCGTCACCGCGCGCGGCGGCACCGGGGGCGGTCCCGGCGCCCGCGCCGGTGGGCGCGTTCGGGTCGGCGCCGCCG